>NZ_JBFAIM010000002.1:0-428915 GCF_040654715.1 Nonomuraea sp. NPDC050643
TCGTCCTGAGCCAGGATCAAACTCTCCAAACAATGTCTGGAAAACGTCCTGGCCAACATCCACATCATGAATGTCAACCAAAGGAATCCGCCAAATAAACCATCTTGACGGGGTTGTGCATCATGCACTGGCTTTTAACACACTGTTGAGTTCTCAAGAAACGGACGCGTACATCCCGAACCGGAACCACTCACATGATCCCCGCCAGAAGGCGCTTTTCGCTTCGTTTCGTTCGTTGTGTCTTAATTCTTTCAGCCGTTCAAGTCCCTGTCAAATTGACCGGCCCTGCTCGTTCTGCGGGAATTAAGCTCTGTCCCCTTTCGGAGACAACCCCTCTAACTTACCAGCCGATCCGAGTGGACGCGCACGTTCACCGAAGCGGAAGGTGTCTGGAGGTCGTCCCCGAGTGAGAGCGGCGATGAACACCGTCCTCGCGGGACTGGTGAACTCTATGTACGCTCCCCGGAACCGTCAAATCGATGGTTCGCCCGCCCGCCAGGGGTAGGTAGGGGTCGTGCGTGATCAACCCGTACACCGGACACTCGTCATCCTGGTGGGCGTCGCCGCGGCGGTGGTCGTCCTCTTCGGCATACGCGAGGTCGCCTCCATCGCCGGTCCCGTCGTGCTGGCCCTGGTGCTCGTCATCGCCGTCTCCCCCGTGCGCGGGTGGCTCGACGGCAGGGGCGCGCCCGTCTGGCTCCAGGTCGCGGTGCCGTTCCTCATCGTGGTGCTCGTACTCCTCGGCATGGTCGGCATCCTGACCATCTCGGCCACCGAACTCGCTTCGCTCCTGCCGACGTACACCGTGCAGTTCCAGCAGCTCCTCGTCGAGGCCCAGCAGTGGGCCACGGCGCAGGGGCTCAGTGACGAGATGCTCAGCAAGGGGCTGCAGGCGTTCGACCCGGGCAGGATCCTCGGGCTGGTGCAAAGTCTGCTGGGGAGTCTGATCGGGGTTCTCTCGGCGCTTTTTCTCATTGTGGTGCTGGTGCTGGCGATGTGTCTCGACGCGCCGATCACCGCGAGAATCCTCACCACCGGAGAAGGCGGCCGGCCCGGATTGGTGACGGCGCTGGCCACGTTCGCGCACAAGACGCGGCGTTATCTCATTGTCTCGACCGTGTTCGGGTTGATCAATGCGGTCCTGGACATGATCGCCCTGTCTCTGCTGGACGTGCCGCTGCCGCTGCTGTGGGGGGTGCTGGCGCTCATCGCCAACTACATTCCCAACATCGGTTTCGTGATCGCGCTGCTCCCGCCGGCCATGCTCGCCCTGCTCGACGGCGGCGTGCAGACGATGTTGCTCGTCGTCGCCGCTTATATCGTCATCAATGTCGTGACCCAGTCGTTCATTCTGCCGAAATTCCTGGGGGACGCCGTCGGGCTTTCCACGACGATGACGTTCATCTCGCTGATCGTCTGGACTTTCGTGCTCGGCGCGCTGGGCGCGATTCTCGCCATTCCGCTGAGTCTGCTGACGCGGGCATTGCTCATCGACAGCGATCCGGACGCCACCTGGGTGCAGGCGCTGGTGTCGGGCCGGATGCCCGGCAGCGTCAGATGAGCTGCCGCATGGGCACGCCGCTCAGCCGCTTGACGTCATTGGCCAGGTGGGCCTGGTCGGTGTAGCCGGCCGTGGCGGCCACCTCGGCCAGCGGGACGCCCGCGCGGGCCAGCTTCAGCGCGCGCTGGAAGCGGACGATGCGCTGCAGCGTCTTGGGCGCGTAGCCGAAGGAGGTCAGGCTGCGGCGCTGGAGCTGGCGTTCGCTGAAGCCGAGGGCCCAGGCCACCTCGGTCACCGTGCCGCCCTTGCGCAGGGCAGAGGCGATGACGGGGGCGGCGGGGTCGGTGGCGGTCGAGCGCATGAGGCGCCGCCTGACGGCGGCGCGCAGGGCGTGCGACCGGGCCTCTGTGGACGCGGGGTGCTCGGTGAGCCCCGGCAGGGCGGTGAGGTCGGGACGCTCGGTGAGTCCGGGTTGCGCTGCGGGCGCGTGCTCGGCGGCCTGTTCGGCGAGCTCGGACAGGAAGGTGTCGTGGCCGGGGAGGTCGCGCAGGGGGACGCGTGCGTCGCGGAGGTCGGTCAGGGGGACGCCGAAGAAGTCGCCGACCGCGCCGGGCTTGAAGCGGATGCCCACCAGCGTGTCGCCCGCCCGCATGGACACCGGCATCGGCCCCGTGTCGGGCCCGGCCACGAACGGGCCGGACGGGCCCCAGATGAGGTCGACGCAGGCGTCGGGCACGACCAGGGCCGTGAGGTCCGTGTCGCCGGCGCGGCGCCATTCGCAGGCGACGCGGTCGGCGAGGTCCGCTCCCGGAGGCCGTTCGACGTACATACCTCCAACGTACGCGACCCCTCCGACAGAACGGCTTCAGCCGGGGACCGCCCGTCGCGAACGGTCCCCGGGAAACCGTCCGTCCTGCGCGGCCCCCGGCAGTACCGTCTCAGCCCGGCAGCCGTCCGTACGCGCGCAGCGTCTTGAGTCGCTGCACCGCGATGTGGCCGCCCCACTCGTGGGCGACCACCGGCGTCCAGATCGACCAGTTGACGCCCCAGCCGCCCTCCCCCTCGAACCGCGTGTCCAGGTACGCGTCCAGATGCGGATCCAGCACGTCCTGGCCGAACAGCGGCAGCCGCAGCGGCGCTGACGCGAAGTCCAGCGGGAAGTGCACGTGACCGGGCGCGTCCAGGTCGAAGGCGACCTTGGCCAGGATGGCCTCCCGCAGCCGGCCGAACTCCGCCTCCGCGCGCCCCCTGTCGGGCACCAGGTTCAGGAACGTCACCACCGCCAGCGCCTCGTACGCCTCCAGTTCCTCCATCGCGGCGATCCGCGACCAGCAGAAGTCGGTGGCGCCGGCCAGCCACGGGTGCGTGATCCCGTGCTTGTGCAGCAGCCCGGCGATCGACGCGGTCGGGATGAGGTTGGCGGGCGGGTCATCGGCCGTCTGCCACCAGGGGGCGTGCGGCGTGTCCCTGACGGAGGGCAGCACGAACGGCACGCCGCCCTCCGGCGTGCTGATCGAGGCCAGGTAGTCGCAGGCGGCGGGCACCATCGGCGAGTCGAACGCGTCGAGCTCGTCCAGGATCCAGAACGCCACCTCCACCGGCTCCGGCTGGCTGCCCGCGCCGCGCAGGTCGGGTTCGAGCGCGTTGCCGAACCCGCCGTCGGCGTTCTGGTAGCAGCTCAGCACGTCGAGCACCCGTTCGCGGGGGCCGCCCCGGAACAGCGCCTCGAAGCGCAGCCGGTCGATGAGCCTGCCGTTGAGCCGCAGGTAGGTCTCGAACCGGTCGAGTACGTCCATGTCCACGAAATCCTGTTCAGAGGAGAGAGCCGGTGATGACGGTGACGCTACCCCCGGTGTGGCGCGGTGCTCTTGTAAGAATCGGACACTGTAAGAATCGGACACGCCTCACGAGGGGTTCACGGTGTGGCGAGGGCCTCCGTGGGTGACATCCGGGCCGCGCGTACCGCCGGGTAGAAGCCGGCGATGCCCCCGATGATCAGCGTGGCGACGACGCCGCCGAGCATGGCCCAGACGGGGACGACGGCGGGCCAGCCCCGCAGCCCCGCGTACGCGGCCGTGACGCCGATCCCGAGCAGCACGCCGCCCACGCCGCCGATGGCCGACAGCAGCAGCGACTCGGCCAGGAACTGCACGCGGATCTGGCCGCGCGTGGCCCCCAGGGAGCGGCGCAGGCCGATCTCGGCGCGGCGCTCCAGGACCGAGATGACCATCGTGTTGGCCACTCCCACGCCGCCGACCAGGAGCGCGACGCCGCCGAGGCCGAGCAGGAGGGCGTTCAGGGTGGCGTCGGTGGCCTGCTTGGCGGCCAGCACGTCGGACGGCCTGGAGACCTCGACCTCGTTGGGCTTCTCGGGGTTCGCGGTGGCGGCGAGCACGTCGCGTACCTGGACGACGTACGCCTCCCGCGCCCTGGCGTAGATGGTGGTCGCGTAGCCGTCGAAGCCGAGCCGCTCCTCCGCGACCGGCCAGCCGACCAGCGCGGCCGTGTCGAGCTCGGGGGCCAGCGGGGCGGGGGCGAGCACGCCCACGACCGTGAACCACTGGCCGCCCAGCCAGACGCGCTGGTCGGGGCCGGCCTGGACGACGCCGAGCCGGTCGGCGGCCTTCGCGCCGAGCACGGTGGCCGGGTGACGGTGGGTGGCCTCGTTCAGCCAGGCGCCGCTGACGACGCCGGCGCCGACGTCCTTGAGCAGGTCGAGCCGGGCGGCGGTGACGGAGATGCTGCCCGTCTCGGCCGGCGGGATGTGGTCGTTGCGGTAGACCCTGGCGGGCGTGCCGCCGGTCGCGGTGACCGCGGTGACGGGGGCGATCTGGCCGATCCTGCCCTCCGACTCGGCGGGCAGGTGGGACGCCTCGCCGAACAGGCTCTGGCCGGGTGCGACCGTGAGCAGGTTCGTGCCGAGCGCTTCGAGTTGCCGGTTGAGGTCCTCCTGGCTGGAGGCGGAGATGCCGACGACGCCGAGCATGGCGGCGATGCCGATGGCGATCCCGAGCGCCGACAGGAACACGCGCAACGGCCTGGCCCGCAGACCGGACCCGCCGACCCTGACCACGTCGCGCGGCCGCATCCGGGCGGGTACGAGGACGGTCATGTCCGTGCTCCTTCCACCTCGTCGACGGGGACGAGCTCCAGGTCGGGGGCCGGTACGAGGACGCTCACGTCCGTGCTCCTTCCACGACGCGGCCGTCGAGCATCTCGACCTGGCGGGGCAGCGAGGCGGCGATGTCGCGGTCGTGGGTGATGACGACCACGGTGGTGCCGCCCGCGTGGAGCCCGCGCAGCAGCTCCATCACCCCGGCCCCCGAGCGGGAGTCGAGGTTGCCGGTCGGCTCGTCGGCCAGCAGGAGCCGCGGGTCGCCGACGACGGCGCGGGCGATGGCCACGCGCTGCCGCTCGCCGCCGGACAGCTCGTGCGGGCGGTGGCCGAGCCGGTGGCCGAGCCCCACCCGTTCGAGCGCGTCGTACGCCCGCAGCCGCCGCTCCTTCAGCGACGGCCCCGCGTACAGCAGCCCGTCGGCCACGTTGTCCAGCGCGGGCACCCCGGCGGCCAGGTGGAACTGCTGGAAGACGAAGCCGATGACGTTCGCGCGCAGGGCGGACAGTCTCCGGTCGGTGAGGGAGAGCACGTCGTGCCCGGCGATGCGGACGGTGCCGCCCGACGGCCGGTCGAGGGTGCCGATCATGTTGAGCATGGTCGACTTGCCCGACCCGGACGGCCCCACGATGCCGACGAGCTCGCCCTGCTCGATGCCCAGGGAGACGCCGCTGAGCGCGGCGACGTCGCCGTACCGTCTGCTGACGTCGCGCAGTTCGGCGATCACTTGGGCACCGCCACGGTCATGCCCTCCGCCAGGCCGGTGACCTCGACCTTGCCGTCGGCGAACATGCCGGTCCCGACCGCGGCGTAGCGGGTGGACGAGCCCTCGACGACCTGTACGCCGTAGCCGCCCTCGGCCAGCGCCACCAGCGCGCCGACGGGCACGGCCAGGACGTCCTCGCGCTGGTCGGAGACGATCGTCACGTCCACGGGCGCGGCGTCGAACGACTTCTTCAGCCCGCTCACCGACACCGTGACCTCGACCGTGGTGGTGCTGTCGTTGCCGGTCGTGGTCTCGGTGGCGACCTTGCCCACGCCGGTCACCTTGCCATTGACCGTGCCGCCGTCCGGGAGTTCGACGGTCGCCTTCATGCCCTTCCTGACCAGGTGCTCGTCGGCGACGTCGAGGTTGACGAGCACCTCGCGGGTGGTGCCGGTGGCGGTGAGCACCGGGCCGCTCGCGCTGTCGCCGAGGGTCTTCTTGAGGTCGGCGACGCGGATGCGGCCGTCGGCCACCACGACGTCGCCGGGCTGGACCCGGCCGGTGACGTCGAGCCCGAGGTCCTCCTGCCAGTCCTCGACCGCCTCCCTGGTGGCCCAGGTGAACGTGTCGTCCACGTCGAAACCGGTGTAGCCGAGCCGGTCCAGGTTGCGTTCGAGCAGTTCGACGTCCTTGCCCTCGACGCCGTCCTCGAGGGTGCGGTAGAGGGGCATGGTGCCGTACAGGAGGGGGCGGCGGTCGGCGTCCACGCTGTAGACGCCGTGGCCTCGGGTGATGGTGGTGCCCTCGCCGGGGAGCCAGGTGATCGTGCCCTGGGTCTTGCCGGTGACGGTGAGGGTCCGGCCGTAGCCGAGGGTGCCGTCCACGGTCCTGGTCTCGGTCAGGGTCGTGCGGGTGACCTTGGCGGTGGCCGGGGGTGTGCGGCCGGCGACGGCCGTACCGGTGCCGGTGCCGCCGAAGCCGATCGCGGCGGCCGCGACGGCGGCGGCGAGCAGCGCGGCACCGCCCGTCCAGGCCAGGATCCGCAAGGGGCGGCGGCCGCGCGGCGGCAGGACGCGTGCCGCCCTGCCGGTCTCCTTGACGACCTGTGTCACTTGGCCGCTCCCATCTTGGGGAACTTCTTGCCGCAGACCTCGAACGCCTTCTTGAACTGCGGGTCGTCGCGCTTGAAGTTGCGTCCGGCGCCGCCGCTCAGGGTGCCATCGGGGTTCGGATCGGGCATGTCGACGCCGTTGTCCCGCATGCACTGGGCGAACGCGCGGAGCTGGTCGACGTCCTCCGGGTCGAGCGCCTTGCGGTCCTTGAAGGGCGCGTGGGCGCGGCAGGCGTCGAGCGCGTCCTGGACCTTGCCCTTGTCACTGCCCTGGCCGATCGCGGTGAGGCCGCCGCCCCCGTCGGGGTCGGGGTCCTCCATGGGGATGCCGTGCTCGCGCATGCACTGCGCGAACTTCCTGCCCTGCTCCTGCGGGTCGGCGGTGCCGGTCGGACTGGCACTGGGCGAGGGCTGGGCGGTGCCGCCCACGGCGACGGAGGCCACCCCGGTCTCGCCCTGCTGTCCGCCGCAGCCCGCCGTGAGGGCGGCGAGAAGGGCGATGGGGATGAGTGTCTTTCGCATGCTCCGAATGTGCCGAGCGCCCTTCAATGTGGGCTGGGAGCCACCTCGGAGTCAGGTAGGAGCACGCGGAAGGTGGCGCCCCGGCCGGGCGCGGTGTCCAGCTCGACCCGGCCGCCGTGGGCGCGGACGATGGCGGAGACGATGGCCAGGCCCAGCCCGGCGCCGCCGCCGGCCCTGGACCTGCCCTCGCTGACCCGGTAGAGGCGGTCGAACAGGCGCGGTACGTGCTCGGCCGGCACCCCGGGCCCCGTGTCGGCCACCTCCAGCACGGCCGAGCCGCCCCGCCGGCCCACCCTGACCGTGACGGTGGCGTCGGGCGGCGTGTGGCAGAGCGCGTTGCCGACGAGGTTGACCGCCACCTGGCGCAGGCGCGCCTCGTCGCCCACGACCGAGACCGGGGCGAGCCGGTCGCCGACCCCGGCCAGCCTGACCTGCCGGTCCGGTACGCGGACGCGGGCGTCGCGGATCGTGTCGGCGGCCACCTCGAGCAGGTCCACGCGGCCCAGGTCGAGCGGACGTTCCTCGTCGAGCTGGGCCAGCGTGAGCAGGTCGTTGACCAGCACGCCCATCCGGGCGGCCGCGTCCTCGATCCTGCGCATCGCCTCGTCGGCGTCGCCGCCGCCCCTGCGGTGCAGCTCGGCGAAGCCGCGTACGGAGGTGAGCGGGGTGCGCAGCTCGTGGGAGGCGTCGGCGAGGAAGCGCCGCATGCGGGTCTCGGAGTCGGTCCTGGCGGCGATCTCGGACTGGAGGCGGTCGAGCATGACGTTCATGGCCGTGGCCAGGCGGCCGGGCTCGGTGTGCGGGTCGTGGGCGTGGACGCGGCGGGCGAAGTCGCCCCGGGCGATGTGGCCGGCCGTGGACTCCATCCGGGTGAGGGGGCGCAGGCCGAGGCGTACGACGGCGTTGGCGGCCAGCCCGATCAGGAGCAGCACGAACACGCTCACGGCGGCGGCGATGGCGACGGCCGAGGTCTGGGTCTGCTCCAGCTCGGCGAGGGACTGCGCGAACACCCAGCGGTTGCCGTTGGGCAGCTCGGTGGCGCGGATCCGCCAGGAGGCGCCCGTGGTGCCCGGCACCGTGTAGGAGACGCCGGTGACGAGCTCGTCGATGACGGGGGCGGGCTGGCTGCGGTCGGCGTTGCTGCGGAACTGGAGGGTGCCGTCGGGGCTGTAGATCATGATCTGCTGGATGGCGGCGATGCGCTTGGTGAGCACGTCGTAGACGTCGTTCGCCCCGATCGGCAGCGGCGTGAGCGCCTGGACGCCCTTGACGGAGGCGATCTTGGAGATCTGCTGGAGCTGCCCGTCCACGCGGGACATCAGGTTGTCGCGCAGCAGCATGACGCCGACGACGTTGGACAGCAGGAGCCCGACGGCGGCCAGGCCCAGCACGGCCATGACCAGGCGGGTGCGCAGGGTCCACGCGGCGGGCCTCACCGGGGGGTCCTCAGCGTGTAGCCGACACCGCGTACGGTGTGGATGAGCTGCGGGTCGAACTTGTCGATCTTCTTGCGCAGGTAGTAGACGTACGACTCGACGATGCTGGAGTCGCCGTCGAAGTCGTAGCGCCAGACGCTGTCGAGGATCTGCGCCTTGCTCACCACCCGGCCGGCGTTCGTGAGCAGGTATTCGAGCAGGTTGAACTCGGTGGGCGACAGGTCCACGGGCACCCCGGCCCGGCGTACCTCGTGGGCGTGGGGATCCAGCTCCAGGTCGGCGTGGCGCAGGATGCCGTGCTCGGGGGCCTTGAGGCTGCGCCGCAGGATGGCGCGGATGCGCAGCACGACCTCCTCCAGGCTGAACGGCTTGGCCACGTAGTCGTCGGCGCCCAGCGTGAGCCCCTGTACGCGGTCCTCGACGCGGTCGCGGGCCGTCAGGAACAGCACGGGGACGCGCTCGCCGAGCCGCCTGGCGACCTCGAACCCGTCGAAGTCCTCCAGCATCACGTCGAGCACCACGATGTCGGGGTTGAACTCCCTGGCGGCGGTCACCGCCTCGGCGCCGGTCTCCGCCGTCCTGACCTCGAACGAGACCAGTCGCAGGGTCTGGGAGAGCAGGGCGCGGATGTTCGGCTCGTCGTCCACGACGAGCACCCTGGCCGGTCGGTCCATGCTCCAAGGTCTACCCAAGCCACCTCAATGCCGGCTCAAAGCCTCATTTCAGGTGGAACACCGGGCCGCCCGGCCGGAACGGCAGGGAGGCGCCCTGGGGGATCAGGAAGGCGTGCTCCCGCTCGGGCAGGCCGATCAGGTCTTCGGGGGCGAGCTGGGTGCCGAGCAGCGTCACGCATGCGAGGCCCAGCGAGTCGAGCCGCATCCGGTTTAATCCTTTGCCCGCCTGACCAGGCCCGGCCTAGAGTGACCGGCATGTCTTCCATGTTCAGCTGCCAGGTTTTCATTCGCATCCGCCACGGCCGGGCTCTGGCCCGCTAGCGGACGCGATGACCTGAGGCGCCGCGTCCGCACGCGTGCCCAGGGCCCTTCGAGAACCGTTCACTCTCGAAGACCCGGAAGGGCAGTGCTGTGGCGCAGAATTTCGCACACGGAAACTATTCACACACCCAGAAGAAGGCCAGGAACGGCGGTGGTGGCGGCCGTACGCCCGCGGATCGGGCACGGCGCACGCTTTCGCAGAACTTCCTGGTCGACAGGCATGCCATCGACCTGATGGTGAAGGCCGCCGCTCCCGAGGGGCTCGTGCTGGAGCCGGGACCCGGTGAGGGGCCGCTCACCTTCGCGCTGGCCGAGGCGGGCGCGCGGGTCGTCGCCTACGAGGTCGATCCGAGGCTGGCCGGCCGGCTGGCCTCGCGGACGCGGGGCGACGACCGGATCGAGGTGGTGAGGGCCGACTTCACCACCGTACGAGCGCCGCGCGAGCCGTTCGCGGTCGTGGGGAACATCCCTTACGCGATCACGTCGAGAATCGTGGACTGGTGCCTGCGGGCGCCGGCCCTGACCTCGGCGACGCTGCTCACGCAGCGGGAGTACGCCCGCAAGCGCGCCGGCGACTACGGCCGGTGGACGCTGGTCACGGTCGAGTCGTGGCCGTGGTTCGGCTGGCGGCTCGGCGACATGGTGGGCAGGGAGAGCTTCCGCCCCGTCCCGTCGGTGGACTCGGCGATCCTGCGCGTCGAGCGCAGGCCCGAGCCGCTCGTCCACGACCGCCGCTCCTACCAGGAACTGGTCGAGGTGGGCTTCGCCGGGATCGGCGGCTCGGTGCGGGCTTCGCTGAAGACCCACTACCCGGGCGTCGACGCCGCGCTGGCGGCCGCCGACGTGGCCCGCGACACCGTCGTGGGCCACGTCCACCCCGAGCAGTGGGTCGTGTTGTGGGAGCGCCTATGCCGGTGAGGTGATCTTGGCCTGGCCGGCGGGCTTGACCGGGGTGGCCAGTGCGGGGGCCGCCGTCGCGATGCGGCGGCCCCACGGCATGGCCAGCGCCAGGATCGGCAGCAGCACGATCGAGGCTCGCGACCAGTCCTGGTGCAGCGCCCACCACGTGTTGACGTCGAACTGCGTCATGTAGAGATAGCCGTAGCCGGACCAGAGCGAGACGCCCACGATCGCCGGCCAGGCGAACCTGGTGGGCCGGGCGACCAGGAACGGCATGAACCACAGCAGGTATTGGGCGCCGAGCCGGGGCGTCATGACCATGAACACCAGCAGGATGGCCGTGGTCATGTCGATCGGGTCGGCGCGCCGCCAGTAGAGGACGACGCCGATGACGCTGAGGTAGATGAGGTTGGTGCCGAACGAGGCCAGGTCGGGACGCAGGGCCCAGTCGCCCCCGGTGAACCAGGGCGTGTAGCCCCACTCGCCCACGATCGGCCGGATGTCGCGGATCGTGTCGATGACCGCCGGGATCTGGTCGAGCCTGGTGCCGGCGAAGATCGGCAGCGTCACCAGGAAGAAGATCGGCACCAGCCCGGTGGTGAACAGGGCGACGACCCGGGAGCGCAGGTTGGGCAGGAGCAGCAGCAGGCCGGGGATCAGCCAGATCGGCCAGCTCTTCGCGCACAGCGCCAGGCCCATGAGCAGCCCGGCCAGCGCGCCGCGCCTGAGGTCGGCCCGGTCGTTGTCGGCGGGCATCAGGGCGCGGTGCAGCATTCCGCCGCGGCCGATCACGCGCGGGACCGAGGCGCGGACGCCGTAGGCCGCCACGCCGTTGCGCACCTTGCCGACCACGTCGGTGAGCATGCCGGGGCGGTCGGGGTCGCCGGGGCCGCGGGCGACCACGAACGCGGCCACGCCGAACACCAGCGCGACGGGCTCCACCTGGCCATGGACGGAGGCGATGAGCACGGCGAGCGGGTTGAACGCGTACTGCAGGGCGCGCAGCGACGCCTTGGGGCCGCCGGCCAGCTTGGCGACCAGCGGGATGAGCACGATGTCGGCGACCACGGTGACCAGGCGGCCGGCGTATTCCCAGGGGATGCCGAGCCACAGCAGGATGCCGTAGACGTAGGGGATGGTCGGCAGGAAGTGCCAGCCGCCCTCGCTGGCCAGCACCGGGTCCTCGCCCCGCAGCACGGCCTCGCCCGCGGGCTTGAAGCTCTCCATGAAGTCGACGGGCTGCCAGGAGTCGATCGCCGACAGGTACATGATGAGCACGCGCACGACGATGCCCACGAGAATGGCGACCACGAGTGGGGGCCGCCAGTCACGCCACTGGGCGATGAGGGCGAGTACGACACCGGCGACGAGGACGATCCCCGTGATGACTGCGTAATCCATGGCGGCCTCTAGCCTGCCGCAAGCTGGAGACTGCCGCCACCTGGGCTTCCAATTCTTATCCCCGACATGCCGACACGTATCCGCATACGACATCACCGTCTGTGTTGAACTTTTTCCATGGGGGGATCGCAGGTCAACCAGGCACTGGTCAGGCTCTACTTCGAGGTGAGAGAGGGGTGGCGCGACCCGGTCGAGGCCTGGGCGAAACTCACAGGGAACTCACAGCAATATCGTCAGGCCCGGGGCGAGCGCCGGGTGCCCCTGGACGACGGCACGGCGGCGGAGCTGGCGGCGGCGGCGATCGTGCACACCGCCGGCCGCCACGGCGCCGAGCGGGTGGCGGCGCTGGCCACCTCGCCGCTGGCGGGGCTGGTGGGCGGGCTCGGGGGCGCGGTGCTGACCGAGCACCCCTGCGCGCCCGAGCAGGTGCTGGGGCCGCGCTTCACCGGTCCCGGGGCCGACGACTGGGCGCGGGCGGCGTACGTGCTGCTGTGGGGGGAGAACAACCGGCTGGTACGCACGGCGGACACGCCCTGGGTGATCGCCGGGCGCTACAAGGGCCAGAAGGTGGTCGCGATCGGCACGCACCCGACGCGGCTGTCGGACGAGACGCTGGTGGTGCGCCCCGGCACGGACGGCGCGCTGGCCATGGCCATGGGGCACGTGCTGCTCAAGGAGTTCTTCCTGGACCGGACGCCGTTCGACGGGCACGCCATGGAGCGCACGGACCTGCCGTTCCTGGTGCGGCTGCGGGAGCGTGAGGAGGCGTACGTGCCGGGCGGGCTGACGGGCGGGGCGTTCGGGCGGCTCAGCGTGTACGGCGGGGAGGCGGTGGAGGTGCTGCTGCCGCGCTTCGACGACGGGCCGGGGGTGCTGCGGCGCGGTGTGCCGGTGCTGCGCGACGGCGACGAGCTGGTGACGACCGTGTTCGACCTGTTGCTGGCGGCCTATGGTGTGGCGCGGCCAGGGCTGCCGGGGGTCTGGCCGTCCGGGTACGACGACCGGGCGGAGCCGTACACGCCGGCCTGGCAGGAGGTCTACACCGGGGTGGCCGGGTCGCGGGCGCTCAAGACGGCGCGGGAGCTGGGGGTGACGGCCGAGAAGACCGGCGGGCGGTGCGTGATCGTGCCGGGGCGGCTGGAGACGCCGCATGCCGACACCGCGTACCGGGCGATGCTGGCCCTGCTGGTGCTGACCGGGTGCGGCGGCGGGTGGGCGCAGGCGGGCGGGGCGGGGATCCCGCTGGTGCCGTACCTGTGCCTGCACGCCTGTGGTGAGGACCTCGCCGACGTGGGGGCGCTGAGCTGGGCGCTGGCGGAGGGGTTGTTCGCGCGCAGGACGTCGCGCTCGGTGCTGCTGGAGGCGGTGCGCGACGGCTGGCCGATGGCGCCGCCGCCGCGCGTGCTGGCCCTGCCGCGGCCGATCTACCCGCTGCCGCCGGACGTGGACCTGCTCATCGGGCCCGACGACCACTGCGACCTGTCGCCGCCCGACCCGGAGCTGGTGGCCGCGGCCATGGCCAGGCTGACCGGTGGCCTGACCCCGGCCGCACCGGGCGGGGTGCGGGCGGCCGAGCGGATGCGGCTGCTGGTGGACCACGCCTGGATGCACGAGTACGGCGAGGCCCTGCCCACCTACCGCCCGCCCGGCCTGGGCATCCCGCTCAAGCCCACCCAGCTCGTCCGCTTCAGTTGAGGGCGTTCAGGTACGCCCGGTGGCTCCGGGAGAACTCGTACCCGTTGTACCTGTCCCAGTTGATCGACCAGGCCATCAGTCCCCGCAGCCCCGGATAGACACCGCGCGGCCGGTACGTCCCGCAGTTGGTCCCCTTGGCCAGGCAGTCGAACGCCTTCTGCACCTCGGCGACGGTCGTGAACCCGTTGCCCGCGTTCACCGAGGCGGGCAGCCCGATGGCCACCTGGTCCTGCCGCAGCGGCGGGAACACGTTGGCCGGGTTGCCCATGATCGGGAAACCGGCCAGCAGCATGTCCGTCATGGCCACGTGGAAGTCGTGCCCGCCCATCGTGTGGTACTGGTCGTCGAGGCCCTTGATCGGCCCCGAGTTGTAGTCCTGCACGTGGAGCAGGGTCAGGTCGTTGCGCATGGCGTGGATGACGGGCAGGTAGGAGGCGCTCCTGCTGTCGGCCGCGCCGTTCGGCCCCGGGCCGTAGAACTGGTAGCCGAGCTGGACGAAGAACGTCTCGGGGGCCATGGTGAGCGTGAACGCGGCGCCGTAGCGGCTCTTGAGCGACTTCAGGGCCGCGATGAGGTTGACGATGACCGGGGTGGCCGGGTTGGCCAGGCTGGTGTCGCCGGGGTTGAGGTAGAGGGAGTGGCCCTCGAAGTCGATGTCGAGGCCGTCGAGGCCGTAGCGGTCGATGATGGCGGCGACCGACTCGACGAACTTGTCGCGGGCGGCCGGGGTGGTGAGCTGCACCTGGCCGTTCTGGCCGCCGATCGAGATCAGCACCTTCTTGCCCTGGGCCTGCTTGGCCCTGATGGCGGCGATGAAGTCGGCCTCGGGCTCGACGTTCGGGCATTCGGCGGCCGGGCACTGGCGGAACCTGATGTCGCCGGAGGTGACCGAGGTGGGTTCGCCGAAGGCGAGGTTGATGATGTCCCACTCGCCGGGCACATCGCTCATCCTGATATATCCGGACCCGTTGGCGAACGAGGCGTGCAGGTAGCCCACCATGAGCCGCTTCGACGGCCCGCCCCCTCCCCCGGTCGTGGTGCCGCTCGCTTCGGGGGTGTAGGCCGAGCAGTTGCCGGCGGCGTCGCAGGCGCGGACCTTGAAGCGGTACGTGGTGGACGCGGCCAGCCCGGTCGCCTGGTGACTCGTCCCGGTGACGGTCACGGGGGCGCCGTTGTCGCGGGAGAGCTCGTAGTGGGCGACGCCGACGTTGTCGGTCGAGGCCGACCAGCTCAGCGTGAGCGACGAGGACGTGGCACCACCGGCCGACAGACCGCCGGGCACGGACGGAGCCTGCGTGTCAGGAGTCCCACCCGGGCCGTCGAGCACCACGTCATCGGCGTGATAAGCGCCCTGGCCGTACCAGCCGTTGACATGAACCGACACCGACGTGGTCGAAGCACCCGTGGTGAACGACGTCCTGAGCTGACCCCACGCACCACCCGGAGCACCCCACGTGCTGGCGTTCACCCCCGTGCCGGTCGCGCCCAGGAAGACATAGTCGCCCTGCACCCACGCCGACAACTGATACGTCGTGTTCGGCCGCACCGTCACGACCTGCTGACAACGAGCGTAGTCACTGCCCTGCGGAGTCGCCTGCAACGCACGAGAACCACCATGCACCGGAGACGAGACCACCTGCCCACCGGTACAACTCCAGCCCGACAGACCGGACTCGAAGCCCGGATTGGTGAGGATATTTGCCGCCATAGCGGGGGTGGCGTGGAGGGCGATCAGGGCCGCGGTGAGTAGGACCGCCGGTCCTCGGAGGTTCATGGGTTCCTCACGCTCCTATGGAAGAGGGCCCGCCCCCTGGTGGGAGGCGGGCCGCTCAGTGGGTCAGAAACCGGCGGTGATGCGGGTGAACTCCCAGTCGCCCTGGGCGATGCCGCTGCAGTTGGAGACGACGCCGCCGCCCGGGCAGGGGCGGTCGCGGTTGACGGCCCAGTACGCGAACCTGGTCAGGCCCCTGGCCCGGGCCCAGTCGCGGATCTGGGTCCAGGTGGCCGGCGTGGTCAGCTCCTGCTGGTCCGACAGTCCGTTCATGCCCGAGATGCCCATGCGGGCGTACGCCTGGGCGTCCGTCCAGCCGAAGGCGCTCTTGAGGGCGTTCTTGAGGCCCTCGGAGGCGTTGACCGTGTCCTGGTAGATGTTCGGGCTGCCGAAGTCGAACGGCATGATCGTGTAGTTGTCGATCGGCACGCCGAGCGCCCTGGACTGGTTGATGAGCCGGATGCCGTGGGCGTTCGGGCCGGTACGGGTGGTGCCGAAGGTGACGACGACCTTGACGTTCGGGTTGTTCTGCTTGACGATCTTGAGGCCGTTCAGGATGCGGTCCTGGACGGTGTAGTTCTCGAACTCGTCGGTGTTCTCGATGTCGAAGTCCACCACGGCGGGGCCGACGGCGTTGATGACCTGCTGCACCGCGCCCGCGAAAGCCTGCGGCGTGGAGCAGTTGGGGCCGAGCTTGTTGCCGGACCAGCCGCCGAAGGAGATCTGGACGTTGCCGCCCTTGGACTTGATCGTGTTGATCGCCTGCTGGTCGGCGCCGCCGGTCAGCGCGCGGTTGCCGTCCCAGGCCGGGGTGCAGCCGCCGCTGGACAGAATGAACGCCATCGTGAACGACCTGACGCCGGTCGCGTCCATGACCGTGCCCGGGTTGGGCGGGTTGCCCCAGCCCATGTAGAGGTAGGGCGCGCCGGCCATCTTGCCGGGGTTGGTGCAGCCCGAGGTGGTGGCGGTGGCGTCCCGGCCGGCCGACTCGCCCGCCGAGTTGTAGGCCCGCACCGTGTACGTGTGCGTCGTGCACGCGCCCAGCCCCGAGATCGTCGCGCTGGTGCCGGTGACCTGGGCCCGCTGCGCCGACCCCTCGTACACGCGGTAGCCGGTCACCGTGCCGCTGGAGGCGCCCCAGCTCAGTGCGATGCTGGAGGCGGTGACCGAGGTGGTCACCGAGCCCGGCTGGCCGGGGGCGCCGGTGCCGCCGGAGGTGGTGGCCGTGACGGAGTTGCTCACGCCGGACAGGTTGCCGGCCGCGTCGCGGGCCCGGACGGTGTAGGTGTAGCTGGTGTTCGCCGCCCGGCCCGTGTCGGTGTAGGTGGTGCCCGTCGCCGTCGTGACGAGGGTGCCGCCGCGGTAGACGTTGTAGCCGGTGACGCCCACGTTGTCGGTGGAGGCGTTCCAGGCAAGGGCGACGCTGCTGGAGGTGACGCCGGTCGAGCGGAGGTCGCCGGGCACCGACGGCGCGGTGGTGTCGGTGCCGCCGCCCGTGGACTGCTTCCAGAGGGCGGGCACGTTCGGCGGCTCCCAGTCGGGCTGGGAGGTGTGCGCCTGGAGACATACGTAGTCGACGCCGTTGTAGGTGACGACCGCGCCGGTGGCGTACGCGGTCCACGGCGCCCACGCGGCGGCCATCTGCTGGACGGCGCCGTACGCCGAGGGCACGCCGGTGGCGAGCCCGGCGCCGGTCAGGGTGAGGACCAGGCCGGCCGCCAAGGCGGTGAGTCTGCTGCGAAATCTCATGGCATTCCCTGGAGGTGGGGCTTGACGGTCTTGGAGAACGACCAGTTGTTGCTGGCGTCCCAGTTGATGGACCAGGTCATCGCGCCCCTGATGTCCGGGTAGGCGCGCGGTGGCACGAAGGTCCCGCAGCCGGTCCGCTTGGCCAGGCAGTCGAGCGCCTGGTTGACGAGGGAGGGCGCGACGACGCCCCCGCCCGCGGCGCCCGGCCCGGCGGGCAGGCCCAGCGCCACCTGGTCGGGGCGCAGGCCGTTCTCGAGCTGGATGCAGGCCAGCGCGGTCATGAAGTTGACCGTGCCTTGCGCGTACGCCTGGGCCTGGTCGCAACCGAGCATGGAGCCGGAGTTGTAGAACTGGGTGTGGACGACCGTGAGGATGTCCTTGATCGACAGGGCGAGCTTGAAATACTCCATCCCGGTCGACTGCATGTCGATGGTCTGCGGGGCCATGGTGATGATCAGCCCGGAGCCGGCCTTGGCGCGCAGCGACCGGAGGGCCTGGGCCATGTAGGTGGCGTTGAGGCCGTTCTCCAGGTCGATGTCCACGCCGTCGAAGCCGTGGCTCTGCATGAGCGCGTACACCGAGTCGGCGAATCTCGTCGCCGCCGCGGCGCTCGCCACCTGTACGCGGCCCGCCTCGCCGCCCACGGACAGGATGACCTTCTTGCCGCGCTGGTGCAGGGCCTGAACGTCGGCCTTGAACTGGGCGTCGGTGTAGCCGCCGACCGCGGCGGCCAGCCCGGCGTCGACCCCGAACACGACCTCGCCCGCCGTGGCCGTAGCCTCGCCGAAGGCGATCGCCACCAGGTCGTACTCGGCGGGGACGGCCGACAGCTTGAGCTCGACGGCCGGGTTGACGAAGTTGTGCCAGTAGCCGGTGAGGAAGTGCCTGGGCAGCGTCCCGCCGCCCGTGCAGCCGCTGGTGGTGGCGGTGGCGTCCCGGCCGGGCGACTCGCCCTGGGCGTTGTACGCCCTGACCGTGTAGGTGTGGGTCTCGCAGGCGGCCAGGCCGGAGAGGGTGGCCGAGGTGCCCGTGACCGTGGCCTTGACAGCGGCGCCCTCGTAGACGCGGTAGCCGGTCACCGTGCCGCTGGCGGCACCCCAGCTCAACGCGATGCTGGAGGCGGTGACCGAGGTGGTCACCGCGCCCGGCTGGCCGGGAACGCCCGGGTTCGAACCGCCGCCGCAGGAGGCGCCGTTGAGGGTGCAGCCGGTGATGCCGGGGAAGTTGCCGGGGCTGCCGTTGAAGCCGAAGCTCGCGCTGGCTCCGGGCGCCAGCGGGGACGCCCAGCTCGGGTTGGTGAACGTGTAGTGCTGGCCGCTCCTCGACATGACCGCGTCCCACGCGGACGGGATCGAGAAGCCGGCCGGGACGTCGAACTGGACGTTCCAGCCGGTCATGGAGGTGGTGGTGCCGTTGGTGACGGTGACCTTGCCCTCGAAGCCCGAGCCCCAGTCGGAGACCTTCACGAAGGTCGCGGTGGCGGAGGCCGCCTGGGCGGGCAGGGCGTACAGGCTGAGGGCGATGGTGACGAGGGCCAGGAGGATCGCGCGAGGTCTCACGGGTTCGTCCTTATGGGGGGTGACGTGCCGTACGGCCCGCACCGGGGGGTGAGAGCACGGACCGTACGGCACGGCCCGCGGAGGTGAACGCGGGCCGGTGTTGGATCAATCTTTTAGGAAACTTTCCTAAGGATTGCCGCGATCGTAGCCTTGACACCGGATCCTTACAAGACCCAAAAAGACTCCGCCGCACAAGACCGAAATCCCGTACGGCGGAGCGGTTGCCGAGCGTTACGGTTGCTGGGTGATCCTGACGTCGTCGACGCCCGCCTCCACCAGAGAGGCCCCGGAGGCGTCGGCCGCGTCCACGAGGATCCGCACCGTCTGACCGGCGAACGCGTTCAGGCTCGCGGAGGCCGTGGCCCAGGAGCCGTTCCGGTTCGAGGCCGCGCCCGCCTGGTTGAGCACGGTGGTCGTGGTGTTGCCGACCACACGGACCCGGAAGTAGTCCGCGGTCGAGGCGTTCGAGCCGTGGGCCAGGTACCAGGAGAGCGACAGGTTCAGCGCGCCCGTCGAGGGGAGCGTGATGGGCGGCGACTGGATCGAGGTGATGCCGCCGTCGATGTCGAAGTCACCGGCGGCCGCGCCCGCCAGACGGCCCGTCACCAGGTCGTTCGTGCCGCTGACCGTGGTGCCGAGCTGCTTGGCGCCGCTGGAGGTGGTGGCCTCCGGGTCACCGCGTTCCCACGTGCCCGTGGTGGCGGTGTCGGTGGCGCCCGGGTTGACCGTCCAGCCCGTGGCCGTCTCGAACGTGTCGGAGTAGACGGTCACCGGCGGGTTGCCGGTGCCGCAGTACTCGGCCTCCTTGCCGATGATCCGGTAGACGCAGTCCGAGTACTCCAGGAAGCGCAGCACCGCCTCCCTGTTCCGGGTGGTCTGGGGGACGATCTGCTCGTCCGGCGGGTAGAAGCCGGGGCTGGAGCCGGTCGGGTACATCTCGAACGTGAAGCTGAAGATCTTGTAGACGCCCCACATCCAGTCGTCGATGGTGCCGTCCGTGATGTAGAGGTCGCTGGCCTGCTCGGGCGTGTAGCCGTTGGTCGAGGCCATGTTCTGGCCCAGGGTGGCGTGCGCGTTGCGGTCGTCCACGGTCAGGCCGGGCGCCGTGTCGTTGAAGGTGTAGCCGTAGGGCCACAGGATGAGCTCGCTGTAGGTGTGCCAGTCGATGTGCGACCTGATCTGCTGGACGCCGCCGACCACGCGGCTGCGCACCCAGTTGGCCGCCGCCCTGACCTCGGGCGTCGACTCGGCGCTCGCGCCGCGGTAGGTCTCGCTGGAGGTCGAGCCGGAGGAGCCGCCGCAGCAGCCCCAGTTGTAGGCCCAGTTGCGGTTCATGTCGGTGCCGACCGCCGAGGAGCCCGAGTTCGGCTGGCGGTTCTTGCGCCAGGAACGGTAGCTGCCGGTGGCGATGTCGTACTCGCCACCGTCCGGGTTCATGTCTGGCATGATCCAGATCTCTCGGGAGTTCACCAGGTTGGTGATCCGGGAGTCGGTGCCGTAGTTGTCGGACAGCAGGCGCATGATGTAGAGCGCCATCTCGACCGTGAGGTGCTCGCGGGCGTGCTGGTGCGCGGTGAACAGGACCTCGGGCTCGCTCTCGTCCGTCCCCACGTTGTCGCTGATCTTGATCAGGCGCAGTTGCCTGCCCTCGTACGACGTGCCGAAGTTGCTCTGGCTGACGATGTTCGGATGGGCCGCGACGATGGAGTTGATCTCCGCGTTCATCTCCGCGTAGTTGTGATACCCGGAGTCCGCCGGCGGGAAGTCAAAGGCGTCGACGGACGGGGGTGTCGGGCGGGGCACCTCCGAGACCCGGTAACCGAGCCGCTTGATGGCGGAGACCTCGGCTTCCGTGGCCGTGACCAGGACCGAGTCCGTGGCCACCTCCTCGATGGCGGCCCCGGTGGCCGCCACCGCACTGCGCTGCTGCGCGTTCGCCGGGCCCGCCACGCGATACTGCTTGTTCGCCGGCGGTTCGGCGGAGGCACCCGCCCCGGTCATGCCGGTCAGGCTGATCAGGCTGAGGGCTGCCAGCAGGATGACTAAACGGCGTTTCACCTCGTCCTCCTCAGGCGCTCGGGCTCGGGTAGTCAACCGGCGCCTGAACCGAGAGTGATGAGGTTGGATGTCCTAGGAAAGGCCCAAATTTCAGGACATGAGGATCAGGGTTTCCTCCAGCGGCTTCCGCGTGAGGTCGGGCACCTCCGTCGCCTCCGCCGCATATCCGACGGGGAACAGGATGGAGGGCCGCTCACTGGCCGGGCCGCGGCAGATCTCGCTGAGGAACGCCATCGGGTTCGGCGTGTGGGCGAGCGTGGGCAGGCCCAGGACGTGCAGCGCAGTGCTGGCGCGCCCCCGACGGCGCGGTGCCCGCGGCGCGCACGGTCGGCTCGACGCACCGGTACGGCACCGGCTCCGGGCTGAACGCCCGCACACTGCGCCGCCGGTCCACCAGCCGGTGGAACTCCTCGCCGCGCCCGACCATCTCCTCGGGTCCGTGGCGTTCCTGGGTGTGGGGAACGAACGGGTGCCGGTGCTCCATGAGCCCCGAAGTCTCGGCGTCGCCGGCGGATCTGACACCACCCGCCCTCGCGTGCCAGCGCCGGCTGACAGATCGCTGCCAGGCGCGTGCCAGGACGGCCGGACACCGTGGGAGGCATGAAGTACGCGATCGAAGCCGAAGGACTCGTCAAGCGGTACGGCGACAAGGCCGCGCTCGACGGCGTCGACCTGAGGGCCAGGACCGGCGCGGTGCTCGGCGTCCTCGGCCCCAACGGCGCCGGCAAGACCACCGCGGTCCGGATCCTCGCCACGCTCGCCGCCCCCGACGCGGGCCGGGCCCTGGTCGGCGGGCACGACGTTACCCGTCACCCCGCCCGGGTCCGCGAGCTGATCGGCCTGACCGGCCAGTACGCCTCCGTGGACGAGAAGCTCACCGGCACCCAGAACCTCGTGCTGATCGGCCGCCTGCTCGGCCTGTCCAGGACGGCCGCCCGGGCCAGGGCCGCTGAGCTGCTGGCCCGGTTCGGCCTGGAGGAGGCGGCGGGGCGGGCGGCCGCCGGCTATTCGGGCGGCATGCGCCGCCGCCTCGACCTGGCGGTCAGCCTGGCCGGCCGGCCGCGGATCCTGTTCCTCGACGAGCCGACCACCGGCCTGGACCCGCACGCCCGCGGCGAGCTGTGGGACGTGGTCAAAGAGCTGACCGCCGACGGCGTGACCGTGCTGCTGACCACCCAGTACCTGCAAGAGGCCGACCGACTGGCCGACGACCTGCTGGTCATCGACCGCGGCAGGGTCGCGGCGGCCGGTACGCCGGGCGAGCTGAAGGCGCTGGCGGGCGGGCACCGGCTCGACGTCAGGCCCCTGCACGCCGCCGACGTGGAGAAGGCCGAGGCCATCCTGGGCGTCAAGGCCACCGACGGGACGCTGACCGTGCCGGTGCACGACCTGGCCATGCCGCCCGCCGTGCTGCGGAGGCTGGACGACGCGGGCGTCGTGCTCGCCGAGCACGCCCTGCGCCTGCCCTCCCTGGACGACGTCTTCCTCACCCTCACCGGAGACACTCGATGACCACCACCCCTGTCGCCACCGCCCCTCGCACCACCGCCTCTCTCACCACCACCCCGATGACCACCGCACTGTCCCAAGGGCTCACGCTCGCCTGGCGCAGCCTGATCCCGTTGCGGAACAGCCCCGGCCAGCTCGCCGGTCTGCTCTTCCAGCCGGTTTTCATGATCGTCATCTTCGTGTACCTGTTCGGCGGGGCCGCGGGGGGCGACCGGGCGGGGGCGGTGGCGTACATGCTGCCCGGCGTGCTCGTCCAGGTGGCGCTGATGGCCACGATCACCACCGGCATGAACCTGGCCACCGACATCGGCAACGGCGTGTTCGACCGGTTCAGGACCCTGCCGATCGCCAGGTCCGCGCCCCTGATGGGCCGCATCCTCGCGGACCTGCTCACGCTGGTGATCACCGTCGCGGTGTCGCTGGCCGTCGGGTACGCCGTCGGCTTCCGCGTCACGACCGGCCCCCTGGGCGTGCTCGCCGGGGTCGGCCTGGTGCTGCTCATGGCCATGGCGCTGAGCTGGGGCTCGGCCTGGATCGGGCTGGTGGCCAAGTCGGTCTCGTCGATGCAGGGCATGGCCACGGCCGTGCTGCTGCCGCTCACGTTCGGCAGCAGCGCGTTCGTGCCCGCCACCGACATGCCCGGCTGGCTGGTCTGGTGGATGGACCTCAACCCCGTCTCCCACCTGGCCGCGGCGCTGCGCGGGCTCCTGGGCGGCGGCCTGCGGGCGGCCGACGTGTGGATCACGCTCGGCTGGACCGCCGGGCTGCTCGCCCTGTTCGCGCCGCTCGCCCTGCGGGCCTACACCAGGAAAGTCCGGTGATCGCCCACGGCCAGGACCTCCCGCCAGGGCAGCCTCTCGCCCTCGGCGAAACACGCGCCGAAGCGCTCCTCGCCCAGGGCGGCCCTGGCCGCGCGGACGCCTTCGAGCGTCTCGGGCGAGGTGTCGTGCGGCTCGACGGCCGACGACGCCCCGAACAGCGCGGCAGCCCGCTCCTGGTCACCCGCCGTCTGGGCGGCCAGCGCGAACCCGGCCAGCACCACCGACAGCAGCGGCCGGTCCGGGCTGACGTCGCCGAGCTCCTCCAGGGCCAGGCGGTGCTGCTCCAGCGCCGCGTCCAGGTCGCCGCTCCACATCAGCGCCCGGCCGTAGCCGGTCCTGAGCGCGACGGTGAGCTGCGTGAGCGGCTGGACCTCCGCCAGCACGCCGAACAGGCTCCGGTAGATCGCCAGCGCCCGGTCCAGGTCGCCGCGTCGGCAGGCGTACGCGGCCTCGGCCTGCCCGAGCTGCAGCAGCGTGAACGGGGTCGCCTCCTCGTCCACCCCCGCTCTGGCCCTGGCCAGATCCTCGCCCGCGCCGTCCAGGTCGCCGGCCTTGGTACGCAGCTCGGCCAGCCGGATCAGCGTGGAGATGGCCTCGTCGGCGCTGACCCAGTCGCTGGTGAGCGACCAGGTCTCGGCGATCAGGTCGTCGGTGGGGGCGCCTCGCGCGGCGCGCATGGAGGCCAGCCCGAGCAGCGCCTCGCTCAGCCCCCACCGGTCGCCGACCTCCCTGAACCCGGCCACCGCCCGCTCCAGCTTCTCCTCCGTACGGTGCGGGCCGCCGATCATGAGGGCGGCGCTGGAGAGCCAGAGGTCGTCGCCGGCGGCGTACGAGTCGAGCAGTTCGGCGGCGCGGTCGTCGAGCCCGGCGGCGGCGGCCATGACGGCCCTGCTCAGCAGCACCAGCGGGTGCACGGGCCCTTCGCGCTCGGCCGCCTCGACCAGCCGTTCGACGCGCTCCGCCAGTGCCCGCATGGCGGCCTGGTCGTTGATGATCGAGCCGAACTTGTCGACGCCGTACGCGAACAGGCAGGCCCCATACGCACCCGCGAGGCCGGGCGGCGGCGTGTCGCCCGCCAGGGCGAGCACTTGCGTGGCCCAGGCCGCGCTCTCCTGCCGGTAGCCGCGCATCCACCAGTACCAGTTCAGCGCCGCGCACAACCGCAGGGCCGACTCGGTGTCGCGCTCGTCGAGCACCCAGCGCAGCGCCGCGGCGAAGTCGTCGCGTTCGGCGGTCAGCCGCTCGATCCAGCCGGTCTGCGCGCTCGTCCGCAGCTCGGGCACCGCCCGCTCGGCCAGCTCCAGCAGGTGGGCCGCGTGCCGCCGCCGGTACGCGGTGACCTCGCCGGCCTCCTCCAGGCGTTCCAGGGCGTAGGCGCGGATGGTCTCCAGCATCGAGTAGCGGCCCTCGGGCGAGACCTGGACCAGGGACTTGTCGGCCAGCGCGCCCAGCACGTCCGCCGCTGCCCCGCACACCGCCTCGACGGCCTCCAGCGTGGCGCCGCCCGCGAACACGCCCAGCCGCCTGGCCAGCACGCGCTCCTCGTCCTCCAGCAGGTCCCAGCTCCACTCGACCACGGCCCTGAGCGTCTGCTGGCGCGGCAGCGCGGTCCTGCTGCCGCCGGTGAGCAGCTTGAACCGGTCGTCGAGGCGGTCGGCGAGCTGTCTCGGGGCCATGGTGCGCAGGCGGGCCGCAGCCAGCTCGATGGCCAGCGGCATGCCGTCCAGCCTGCGGCACAGCGCCACGACGGCTTCGACGTTCCCGCCGTCGAGGGTGAACGACGGCCTGGCGGCGGTGGCCCGGTCGAGCAGCAGCCTGACCGACGGGTACCGCCGGGCCTTCGCCGGGTCCGCGCCGACGGGCGGCGGTTCGAGCGGCGGCACGGGGGCCAGGTGCTCGCCCGGAAGGTTCAGCGGCTCCCGGCTGGTGGCCAGGATCCGCAGGCCCGGGCATTCGGTGAGCAGCCGTTCGGCGAGCGTGGCGGCGGCGTCGAGCAGGTGCTCGCAGTTGTCCAGCACCAGCAGCATCCGCCGCCCGGCCAGCTCCTCCGCCAGGACCGCGACCCCTCGATCCCCGTCGGGCCGATACGCCGTCCCCCGGCCACCCGGCCCGTCGGGCCGATACTGCGTCCCTTCGCCGCCCAGCCCGTCCGGCCGGGACTGCGTCCCCTCGCCGCCCAGCCCGTCCGGCCGGTACACCGGGTGTTCCTCGCGCAGCCCGAGCGTGTCCAGCACGGCGCCGGCGACCTCCCCCGGCTCGCTGACGGAGGCCAGCTCCACCATCCAGGTCTCCTCGCCGCCGAGCCGGAGGGCGGCCTCGGTGGCCAGCCGGGTCTTGCCGGCCCCGCCCGGCCCGGCCAGGGTGACGAGCCTGGCCCGCCCGAGCAGCCCGGCAAGCTGCTCCAGCTCCGCCTCCCGCCCGATGAAGCTGCTGCGCGGCGCCCGGACGTTGCCCTTGTGGCGGGAGGCCGGCCGCCGTGCCGGTGCCGCTCCCGACACCACGGCCAGGTGAGCGGCCCGCAGTTCCTCCCCCGGATCCACGCCGAGCTCGTCGGCGAGCGTCCGCCGGGTGCGCTCGAACAGTTCGAGCGCCTCCGCCTGCCGCCCCGACGCGGCCAGAGACCGCATGGCCAGCGCGCAGAGGCGCTCCCGCAGCGGATGCGCGGCCACCTCGGCGGTCAGATCCACCGGCGTCCCGGCCGCCAGCCGGGCCTGCGCCCGTGCCTCGACGGCGGACAACCGCTCCTGCTCCAGCGCCAGCGCCACGTTGGCCAGCCGCGGCACGGACACGAGGTCCCCCAGCGCGGCCCCCCGCCACCACTCCAGCCCGCCGCCCCGATGGGCCACCCGCCGGAACCGCAGCGCGTCCACGTCCTCCTCGGTGACGGCCAGCGCGTACCCGCCGGGTCTGCTCTCCACCACCTCGTACGGCCGCAGCGCCGCCCGCAGCCGCTTGACCAGCGTCTGCAGCGCGTTGGGCCCGTTGGCGGGCGGCGCGTCCGGCCAGAGCGCGTCGATCAGCCGCTCGGCCGTCACCGTACGCCCGGCCTCAAGGGCCAGCAGAGCCAGCAACGCCCGCAGCCGCACCCCGCCGACCGCGATCGGCCCGGCGTCGCCCTCGACCTCCAATGGCCCGAGAAGGTTTATCCGCACATGTCTCATCCTGCCCTGCCATGTGCCCTGCTCGTCCTGCCACTGACCACAGCGTCCCGGCCGGATCCGTCGTCTCCGGGCCCGGCCGGACGGTGCGGTCAGACGGTGCGGTCAGAAGTCGTCAGGGGTGCGGATGCGATCCCTGATCCAGACGCCCGCCGGCTTCAGGCGGGAGGTGCCCGCGAAGGGGCCGCCCGGGCAGGTGCCCTGGGTGAAGACGGCGCCCGAGCGCTCGTCGTCCGAGTAGTTCCAGTTGACCCAACTGATCTTCTTCTGCGCCATCAGGTCGATGTACTGCTGCGACCGGGTGAAGTCGTTGCCCCCGTCCCCGGAGGAGGTCTGGGTGCCGAATTCCGTGACGAACATCGGCAGCTTGTCGGCGGCCCTGGACAGCGCGTTCAGATACGACGTCCCGTGCGAGGCGGCGTAGAAGTGGAACGTGTACATGATGTTGGCCGCGTTGACCGGGTTGTTGACGACCTCGGTCTCCGAGGCGCCGTCGGAGACGCCCAGCGAGGACCAGGCGCGGGTCCCGACCAGGATCGGGGCGTCGGGGTCGTGCTGCCTGACGACGGGGATGAGCTGCTCGGCGTAGCTCTTGACGGTGGGCCAGGAGACGCCGTTGGGCTCGTTGGCGATCTCGTACAGCACGTTGTTCTTGCCGTTGTGGCGCTGGGCGATCTCGGTGAAGAAGGTCTTGGCGCGCGACAGGTTGTACATCGGGTCGCCGGGGGTCAGCATGTGCCAGTCGACGATGGCGTACATGCCTCTGGCGGTGGCCTGTTCGATCAGGTTGTGGACTCGGTCGGTGAACAGGCGGGGGTTGGTCTCGTAACCGTCCTCCTGGATGTACATGGAGATGCGCAGGACGTCGGCCTGCCAGTCGCCGGCCAGCGCGTCCAGGGAGGCGGTGTTGAGACACTGGGAGTACCACTGGATGCCGTGTGAGCTCATGCCGCGCAACTGGATCTGCTTGCCCTGCGCGTTGCACAGGCGCAGGCCGCACACCTTGAGTTGGCCGTTGGCCTGGACGGGGGTGACGGCCGCGTGGGCGGGCAGGGCGGGTAAGGCGGCGGCGACGATCGCGCCGATGACGGCGAGCCGCTTGAGTCGGTGCATGAAGGGATGAGCTCCTTACTCGTTCATTAGGAAACCTTACTAACGAGCAGAACGGAGCTTAGGTCGCATATCTGTCAGAGGACAAGACCCAAATTTGACCAGAGCGGTCAAGCCTGCGCAAGCGTGAGGACGCCCGCCACCACGAGGGCCGCCGCCCACATGCGGTCCACGTTGAACCACGCCTTCCTGAGCACGGTCAGCCCGGCCACCTTGTAGACGATCACCGCGATCGTCGTGGCCACCAGGAACATGGCCAGCGTGTGGTACGCCGCGACGGCCAGCCCTCCCGAGACGGCATGCCCGGCGTGCCCGCCGCCCTCCACGTGCAGTCCGGTGAAGATCGGCAGGAGCATGAGACCGGCCCCGTGCGCCGACGACATCAGGAACGACCAGCCGGCCAACTGCCACAATGACAGCCGCATGCCCACCCAGCGAAAGTGCCGGTCCGACAGCAGCCGCCACAGTCCGAACGCCACCAGCACCACCCCGCCGGCCACCGCCAGCACGGTCCCGGTGACCAGGGAGCCGGTCGCGGACACCACGAGCGCCACCAGGGCCACCGAGGCGAGGTGGCCCAGGGCGATCATGGGGATCGACTGGAGCAGCCGATCGAGCGAGCGCTCCTGCAGGCCCCGGGCCACGGCGAAGAGCCAGCCCATGGCGGGGTTCAGGCCGTGGAAGGCGCCCAGCAGGAGCACGGCGGTAAGGGTCACGGGTAGCAGTAGGAGTCGGAGGAGGCGTCGCCGCCTTGGAGGCGCACCTGGTGGGGGCGCAGGCCGCGGAAGTCGTCCCCGTGGGGGAAGAAACGGGTGTCGAAGGTGAACGACTCCGTGTCGATCTTGGCCATCCAGGCGCCCACGCCCTCGGGGAAGAACTGGTCGTCCCAGGAGCCGTACAGGGAGTTGGTGAGGTAGAGGCGGCTGCCGTCGCGGCTGACCTCGACCATCTGCGGGCCGCCGCGCAGCGGGAGTCCGGGCTCGGCGGGGTGCGGGGTCTCCTGGGCGATGCCGCCGACGTGCAGCGACGCCAGCTCCACCGGCTTGTACGGATCCGAGACGTCGTACTGCTTGATCTCCCCGATGCCCCAGCACGAGACGTACAGGCGCTGGTCGTCCACCGACAGCGCGATGTCGGTCACCAGCGGCGGCACCGCGCCGAACGGCTGGAGCACGGGCGGCAGGCGGTCGGCGGCGGCCGGTCGCGCGGGGATGGAGATGACCTTGCGCACCTGCCAGCTACCGCCCTCGTGGAACCAGAGCCACACGGACGCCGACAGGTCCTCGACGCTGGTGACGACGCCGACGAAGCCGTACAGGCGGGTCGGGTCGTGGGCGGGGCGCAGCTCCAGCGGCATCTGGTACTCGTCGCCGAGGTCCACCTCCTGGACGTGGGTGCGCTTGCGCAGGTCCCAGAAGTGCAGCTTGTGACCGTACTTGCGGCCGAGCAGCAGTTCGCCGACCACCCCGTCCTCGACCATCGACGGCGTGCCCCACTCGGAGGAGATCAGCACGTCCTGGTTGATGTGCCACCAGAAATCGTAGGCCAGGTACTGCGGTCCCCGGTCCAGCTCCCACTGCCCGAGCACCTCGAACGAGGTGTGGTCGAGCACCGCGATCCCCCCTGGCCCGTCCTTGCCGTCGGCTCCGCCGAGGGCGGACACGTACAGGCCCTCGGGGCCGCAGTGGACGGTGTGCGGGCGGGAGTAGCCGGCGCGCCTGGCCAGGGTCTCCGGCTCGATGACCTTGACCAGTTCGGGGCTGACCCGGTCCTTGGTGTCGTAGATGTGGATGCGGGAGGAGCGCAGCCCGGGCACGACGAGGTAGCGGCGCTCGACGTGCGGGTGCGGGGCGTTGGGGCACAGGGCGCTGCTGCAGGCGTTCCAGCCGAAGTGGTGCAGCTCGTCGCCCGTGTTGGGCAGGTCCGTCCAGCCGGCGACGCCGCCGTAGCCGGGGGAGGACGGGTCCGTGTCGATGACGGCCAGCGCGTCGGGCCGTTCGGCGGAGCGGTCGAACGCGGCGACGTACGCCAGCTTCTCGGCGGGAGCGTCGGCGGCGTCTCTGGGAGATGGATAGAACGTGGGATCCGGAGTCCAGAGGGTCATCTCTCCAGATATAGACCGATTCCCTATTCGGTCAATAGGTAATCGGTTTACAGACGGCGCCATTCGTGATGCATTCGGGCCATGACCGTGCACGGCACTTGTGATCCCCGGTTCTCGCAGGTCGCGGAGGAGTTCGAGGCCAACCTCGAACGGCGCGGCGAGGTGGGCGCCTCGGTGTGTGTGATCGTCGGCGGCGAGGTCGTCGCCGACCTGTGGGGCGGCCAGGCCGCGCCCGGCGTCCCTTGGTCGAGCGACACGATCGGGCACGTGTGGTCGTGCACCAAGGGCGCGACCGCGCTCTGCGCGCACGTGCTCGCCTCGCGCGGCGAGCTCGACCTCGACGCGCCCGTCATCCGCTACTGGCCCGAGTACGGCGCCCACGGCAAGGGCGGCACGCTCGTCCGGCACCTGCTGGCCCACCAGGCCGGGCTGCCCACGCTGCGCGAGCCGCCGCCGACCGGCGCCTTCTACGACTGGAAGCTGATGGCCGACCGGCTCGCGGCCGAGCAGCCGTTCTGGGAGCCGGGCACCCGGCACGGCTACCACGCGCTGACGTTCGGCTTCCTGATCGGGGAGGTGATCCGCCGGGTGAGCGGGCGCTCCTTGGGGACGTTCTTCCGCGAGGAGGTGGCCGAGCCGCTCGGGCTGGAGTTCTGGATCGGGCTGCCGGAGGAGCAGGAGGGCAGGGTCGCGCCGACGATCCCCGCCGACCCGCCGGAGGATCCGCCCGCCTTCTACATCAAGGCGTTCACCGACCCCACCTCGCTGCCCGCGCTGGTGCTCGCGCACGAGGGCGGTTACATGGCGCTCGGCGAGTCCGACAGCCGGGCGGCCCACTCCGCCGAGCTCGGGGCCATCGGCGCGATCACCAACGCCCGGGGGCTGGCTGGCCTGTATCGTCCCCTGTCGCTGGGCGGGAGCGGGCTGGTCACCCGGGAGCACATGTCGCTCATGGCGCTGACCGCCTCGGCCGGCACCGACGCGGTGCTGCTCGCGCCCACCAGGTTCGGGCTGGGCTTCATGAAGTCGGTCGACAACCGGTATCTGCCGCCGGCCGACAGCGAGGGGGCGCTGATGTCGGAGACCGCGTTCGGGCACGCCGGGATGGGCGGGTCGGTCGGGTTCTGCGATCCGGCGGCGCGGCTGGCGTTCGGGTACACGATGAACAAGCAGGGGCCGGGGCTCGGCATCAATGCGCGGGGTCAGGCGATGGTGGACGCGACGTACCGGGCGCTCGGCCATCGGCAGGTCTACGGCGGGATCTGGCACGCATCGGGGGATTAATCACGAGATACCGTGATATGTCACCAGTCTTTCCCCAGGAGCAAGCGGCATGTTCTTCGGTATCACGGATCTGTGGGCCTACGTGATCGGCGCCTTCCTGATCATCCTGCTGCCCGGCCCCAACTCTCTCTACGTCCTCAGCTTCGCCGCCCGGCACGGCGTCCGCCAGGGCTACCGCGCGGCGGCCGGCGTCTTCGTCGGCGACACCGTGCTCATGTTCCTGGCCGCCGCCGGCGCGGCGTCGCTCCTGCGCTCCAACCTGCTGCTGTTCACCGTCGTCAAGTACGTGGGCGCCGCCTACCTGGCCTGGATCGGCTTCCAGATGATCCGCGGCGCCTGGCGGGCCTGGCGCACCGGCCCGGACACCACCGAGGCGGTCACCGCCGAGGTGGAACCCCAGCCCCGCCCGTTCCGCAAGGCCCTGACGATCAGCCTGCTGAACCCGAAGGCGATCCTGTTCTTCGTCTCGTTCTTCGTCCAGTTCGTGGACCCGGGCTACGCCACCCCCGCGCTGTCCTTTCTGATCCTGGGCGCGGTCATCCAGGTCTTCAGTCTTCTCTACCTGACCGCGCTGATCTTCGGCGGAACTTTCCTGGCGAACCGGTTCCGCCGGCACCGGCGGCTCAGCGCCGGCCTCACCTCGGGTGTCGGCGCCGTCTTCCTGGCGTTCGGCGCGAAACTCGCCACGGCTTCACTCGGATGAAAGGAGCATTCAAGGCAGAGCTGTTTTGGTGGATACAGATGGAACGCGTCAAAAGAGGCAGTCGCACCACCCCGCCTCGGGTACGGTAGGCCACCGGCGTGCTTCCCGGGACATCGGTGATTGCGTTGTGGTTACAACCAGCGATCCATCTGGAAAAGCCTGGACCCCCGAAGCCCGGGTAGACGCTGATCGTCGGCCTATCTGCGGAGCAGCCTTGAACCACTCCCCGGTCACCCTTCCCCGCCTCACCGCGCTCGCCCGGCAGGCGACCCCCAGGTTGCTCGAAGCCGTGGTCGCGCCCCTGGCGGTCTTCTATCTCGCCATGGTCGTCCTCGGCTTCAAGTGGGCGCTCGCCCTGACCGTGGCCTGGGTCTATCTCGGTGTGGCGTGGCGGCTGGTCAGACGGATCAAGGTGCCGGCGACGATGTACCTGGCCGCGTTCGCCATCACCATCAGGGCCATCGTGGCCTTCTGGACCGGCCACTGGATGTGGTTCTTCATCCAGCCCGAGATGGGCACGATCTGCATCAGCATGGCCTTCCTCGCCTCCGTCCGGCTGAACAAGCCGCTGGTGCAGAAGCTCACGCTCGACTACATCCACCTGCCGTCGGCGGTGCTCAAGCACGAGCGGGTGCGCCGGTTCTTCGCCAGGATCACGCTGCTGTGGGCGTTCGTGCTGCTGATGAACTCGACGCTGAGCATCTTCCTCGCGGTCTACGAGTCGCTGGCCGGCTCGCTGGGCACGTTCATGCTGCTGCGGACCTCAGCGGTGGCCGTGATCAGCGGCACGGCGATCACGTTCTCGGTCATCGCCTTCAAGCGGCTCCTGCACCGGCTGCACGTCTCGCACACCTGACCGCTCGGTCAGCAGGAACGCCCCGCACATCCCCATGACCAGCCCGGTCAGCATGCCGAACAGCTCCACCAGGCCGGCCGTGCCGGCCCCCGTGGTGAGCGGCCCGCCCACGGACATGACGACGCTCGCGTAGAGCCCCCACCCGAACAGAGAGCCGGAGCCCAGCCAGGCGACCACCAGCGGGCGCCAGAACGGGCCGCGCCCCAGCCGGCCGACCAGCGCGACGAGCGCGGCGGCCCCGGCGATCGCGAGCAGCCCCCTGAAGCCCTCCTGCACGCCCGAGACGGCCTCCGCGCCGAACACCCGTGAGAGCCGCACGCCGCCGACCGCCGTGGCCACCGGCAGCGCGCCCCAGGCCACGACCCGCTGGAACGACCGGGTCGGGCTCGGGAAGGCCAGCCCGGCCGGCGTGGTGAAGACGGCCGGCCAGCGGTCGCGGGAGTAGAGCGCGAAGGCCGTCATCAGGCCGATGCCCTGCCCGATGAACCCGCCGTAGACCATCAGGTAGACCCACGGCTCGATGACCCCGCCGCCGAACACCTCCAGCCCGGCGACCGCCACGACGATCGGCGCCGAGACGGCCACCACCGACAGCAGCCCCGTGCCCACCCACAGCGGCAGCAGCACGAGCCAGGCCGGCAGCCGCAGGCCCCACCGCATGGTGAAGGCCAGCGCGAGCAGCAGGCCCACGGCGTCCATGCCGAAGGTCATCGCGTTCAGCCCGACCATCGCCGGGTCGCTCATCAGCGCCGGATCCGTGACGCCGGCGGAGCCGCCGGTCAGCCAGAGGACCTTCAGCGTCAGGTAGGGCAGCATGGCCGCGATCGCGACGATCGCGGCGGTCAGCCGGCCTATCCCGGCTCTGCGCTCAGTCATGCTCCGAGCGTCGCGTGCCGGGGTGCCGGTCGCCTCCCGAGCGGTGGGGATCCTCCTCCCCCTCGCGGGGGATGGTCACGGCCAGCTCGAACCCGCCGCCCGACGGGCCGGCCGACAGGGTGCCGCCGGCCAGCCGTACGCGCTCGCGCAGGCCGGCCAGCCCTGTCCCGCCGCGGCGCGCGGTGGAGCGGGAGCGCGGGGGCCCGTTGCGTACGCGGATCCGGTCCGGCCCGATCGTGACCTCGACGGCGGCCCCGGGGGCGTGCTTGGCGGCGTTCGTGAGCCCTTCCTGGACCACGGCGTGGGCCAGCCCCGGCACCGGGCCCGGGGCCAGGTCCAGGGTGACCGGCATGCCCGAGTCGGCGGCCCGCCGGACCAACTCGGCCACGTCCTCGTCCACGGGGGCGAGCGGCGCGGCGTCGGCGTCCTCGCGCAGCAACCCGATGATCTGGCGCAGCCGCTCCGTGGCGTCCGCCGCCGCGACCCGCAGCTCCCCCGCGGCGTGGACCTGCGCGGGAGCGAGCCCGGGAGCCAGCTCCAGCCCCGCAGCCCTGACCGCGATCAGGGCCAGGTCGTGGCCGAGCGAGTCGTGCATCTCGCGCGCGATCCTGGCCCGCTCGCGCAGCCTGGCCTGCTCGTCGGCCGACAGCCTGGCCTGCCGCCGCTGCAACAGCAGCCTGCGCCGCAGCAGCCCGAGCAGGTACGGCACCAGGTAGGTGGCCGCCAGCCCGGTGCCCATGGACACCCACAGGGCCAGGTCACCGCCCGCGGCCAGCACCACGACCACCCCGACGAGGCTGACCAGGCAGAACGCCACCAGCGCGGGCCACACCCTGGCCGTGCGCCGCCCGGTCAGGTACGCGTACCAGATGATGAACGGCGACGTGGCCGTCAGCGGGACGATCTTCACGTTCCGCCTGGGCACCAGCCAGCTCAGGTCCACGGTCGCGAACCCGTCGCGGAACTGCCACGGCCCGAGCGGCAGGAGCAGCACCAGAGCCGCCAGCGGGTACGGCCGGCCGACGAGCACCGCCAGGGCGGCCAGGCCGATCTTGGGCAGGGTCACGGTCGCGAACGCCGCCGGGTCCTGGACCGGGTCGGGCCCCATGGCGGCGATGAAGACGCCGAGGACGGCCCAGAGCAGCAGGTCGTAGACCACCTGTCGGCGGCTGTCCCGGCGGAGGCGGCGCAGGTGCTTCACCGCACCGACGTTATCGGCCGGGTCCGGCCGAGGGTCCCGTCCGAAGTCGGGTGGCGCCCCTGACGAAAGTCAGGGTGGAGAGCGGCCCACCGCCACGGTAGGGCTAGCCCCACCACGAAAGCGCCTACCTCCACTCCTGATTCCGCCCGTGGAAACCGGTTTGATCGTATGCGTCACCCGGAGGTCGCAGCGGTGCCCCCGACGAAAGTAGGGGGTAGCGCGTGCCGATCGTCCGATGTGCCGTGACCTGCGGAGTTTCTACCTTCATGGGGTACCGGCCCTGACCCTTCTAGGGGAAAGGACCGCGTTCGACCCGGGGCATCCCCGATGTTCCCGGACCTCCCGCACCGAGACGCTGTGTGGGTGCCCTAAAGATCGGAGTACACGCTGATGTCGCACGCCATTCTCGACATGATCGAACAGGTCATGTCCTCACCATGGCTGTACGTGGCGCTGTTCGGCCTGGCGCTGCTCGACGGGTTCTTCCCGATCGTTCCCGCCGAGACGTCGGTGATCACCGCCGGGGTGTTCGCCGCGTCCGGGGAGACGAACCTGGGGCTGGTCATCGTCGTCGCGGCACTCGGAGCGTTCGCGGGTGACCACATCTCCTACCTGATCGGCAACAGGTCGGCGGGCAGGTTGCGTGGCAAGAAGGCGTTCGTCTGGGCGCGCGGCGCCCTGGCGGAGCGGGGCGGGCTCGTCCTCGTCGTGGCCAGGTACATCCCGGGTGGGCGTACCGCGACCACGCTGACCATGGGAGCGGTGCGGCATCCGCTGCGCTCCTTCACCTTCTTCGACTCGATCGCCGCCGTCTCGTGGGCGATCTACTCGGGGCTGATCGGCTTCTTCGGTGGGATGGCCTTCGAGAACGACCCGATCAAGGGTCTGCTGCTCGGCCTGGGCATCGCGCTGTCGATCACGGCCGTCGTCGAGATCGTGCGCTGGGTCAGGAAGCGACGCGCCATCCAGGTTTCCCCGGAACGACTTCCCGCGGACACGTCCGTTTGACCCTACCTGGCAACCATCCGTCTGAAAGGAGTGCGAAATGACTGTACTGGCCGCGGTAATAGCGCTGGTCGGTTCGCTGTTCTTCGCGCTCGGAGCCGCCCTGCAGCAGTTCGAGGCGGTCGACACCGCCAAGCCGGGGCTGCTCGCGCTGCTGCGCAGGCCACGCTGGCTGCTCGGCGGCGCGTCCATTCTGGCGGGTGGTGGCCTGCACATCGTCGCGCTCGGGCTGGGCCCGCTGACCATCGTCCAGCCGATGGGGGTGGCGAGCCTGCTCTTCGCGCTGCCCCTCGCCGCCGCGCTGCACGGCCGGCGGCCCTCGCGCAAGGAGCTGGCGGCGGCGGGGGTGGTGGCGGCCGGGCTCATCGGCCTGGTGCTGCTGGTCCCCGAGTCCGACGGCCCTACCCATCTCGCCCCCGACGGCGTGCTCATGCTGCTCGGGGTGGCCGGCGTCGCGGCACTGCTGCTGTGGGCCGGCTCGAGGGCGGCCTCGCCCGCGGGCCGGGCCGCGCTGCTGGCGACCAGTTCCGGCGTGCTGTACGGCGCCACCGCGACCCTCATGCGGGTGCTGGTGGACGGCGCCTGGAACTGGTGGTACCTGCTGGCGCTGCCGATCCCCGCCCTGCTGGCGCTGATGATGCTCCAGCGGGCCTACGCCGTCGGCCACTTCGGCGTCTCCTTCGCCTCGCTGCAGATCGCCGACCCGCTGACCGCGGTGGCGTTCGGCGCGCTGCTGCTGGGCGAGCCGCTGCCGACCGGCATCCTGCCGATCGCCGCGGCGCTGCTGACCGCCGCGGGCACCGTGGCCCTGGCCCGGACCAGCCCGCTGGAGGCCCATTGACCTCCCCTCATCTGTCCCTTGTTCCCGGCTCTCCCCAAGCCACAGTGAAATCGGAGTTCCCCTCATGGCCATGCCCCTGCACACCGTCCCGGATGTCGCCGCCGCCCCCGTCCCCGTTCCCGAGCGGCCACGGCGCGTCCTGATCTCATCCGATACCTATCCCCCTGATGTGAACGGGGCCGCCTACTTCACCCACCGCCTGGCCACGGGCCTTGCCGCGCGCGGCAACGAGGTGCACGTGGTCTGCCAGTCCGAGGCGGGACCGGCCAGCGCCGACGTGGTCGACGGCGTGGTCGTGCACCGGCTGCGCTCGGCGCCGCTGCTGGTCCACCCGACCATGCGCGTCACCGTGCCGACCCGGCTGGACCGGCTGGTGGCGAGCATCGCCCCCGACGTGCTGCACACCCAGGGCCACTTCGTGGTCGGCCGGGCCGCCATGGCCGCCGCCCGCCGCGCGGGGGTGCCGATCGTGGCCACCAACCACTTCATGCCCGACAACCTCTTCCAGTTCGGTCACATCCCCGAGCGGCTGCGGACCAGGGCCGGCAAGCTCGCCTGGCGCGACTTCAGCCGGATCTTCAGGCGGGCCGACCACATCACCACCCCGACGCCGCTGGCCGCCAAGCTCCTGGCCGACCAGGGCCTCGACCTCGAGGTGGAGGCGGTCTCCTGCGGCATCGACCTGACCAGGTTCCACCCGCACGCCGAGCCCAAGGCGTGGGCGCGCAAGAGGTTCGACCTGCCCGACCGGCCCACGATCCTGTTCGTCGGCCGCCTGGACGAGGAGAAGTGCCTGGACCAGGTCGTCCGCGCGCTGCCGATCATCCTCAACGACACCGACGCGCAGGTGGCGTTCGTCGGCAAGGGCAACCAGCGGCACGAGCTGGACCGGCTGGCCAGGCGCATCGGCGTGGGCGAGCGGGTCTTCTTCCTCGGCTTCGTCCCCGACGAGAACATGCCCCAGGCGTTCGCCACCGCCGACGTGTTCGCCATGCCGGGCATCGCCGAGCTGCAGAGCATCGCCACGCTGGAGGCCATGGCCTCGGGGCTGCCGGTGGTCGCCGCCGACGCGATGGCGCTGCCGCACCTGGTGTCCGGCAACGGCTACCTGTTCCAGACGGGTGACGTGGCCGCGCTGGCCAGGCACCTGACGACCGTCCTCACCGACGACGAGCTCCGCGCCAGGCTCGGCAGGACCAGCCGGGAGCTGGCGCTCACCCACGACGACCAGTTCTCCCTCGCCCGGTTCGAGCGGATCTACGATGAGGTGGCTCGATGACCCCTCGGCAAAGCGTCTGGGGCACCGTGATCGGCACGGTGGTGTCCGTGGTCGCGCTGGCGTACGCGCAGGTCGCGTTGCCCACGCAGCCGCTGCTCAGCGACTACGCGCTGGTCTCGGGCGGGCTGGTGCCCGTGCTGGTCGGGATGCTGGCACTCGCGGGGGCGTGCCTGAGTCTCGCGTACGGTCTCGCGGCCGGCGACCCGTCGCGCACCGCGGCCACCAGGGTGCTGCTGCTGGCGGGAGCGGCCGGGCTCATGATGAGCGCGATCTTCCCCACCGACCCCGGCACGTCGCAGATCGGCACGCTCTCCGGCGAGATCCACCGCTGGTCCGCGGCCGTGGTGTTCACCGCGCTGCCGGTCGCCGGCTGGACCCTGGCCAGGCGCCGGGAGACGGCGCCCCGGTGGAACGCGGTCAAGGCCATGAGCGTGCTGTCGGCGCTGACGCTGGCGATCTACCTGGCGGCCCACCCGGCCTCCATCACCTCGCCGCTGATCGACGGCGCGGCCTACTACGGGCTCCTCGAGCGCGGTGTGGTGCTGGCCGACATGGCGCTGCTCACGGTCATGGCGCTGGCCGCGTTCGTGGCACGGCCGGTCGTCCGGGCCGCGGTGACCCCGGCCGACCAGGCCGAGGCGGAGCGGCCGGAACAACTCGCCGCCTGACATACTTCGACCGCCGCCGAAAGGACCCTGTCCTAGCGTGAAGCCATGCTCATCACACGTCATGCAGAAGCCGAGGCGGTGCTCGCCGACACCAGGTACGTGCCGCCTCCCGTACGCCAGGACGGCGCCGAGGGGACCCTGGCCTGGCTGCGCGCCCAGGTGTCGCGGTTCAGCACCGGCGAGCCGCACGCAGCACGGTGCCGCCTGCTGACCGAGCGGCTGGCCACGCTGGACCCCGCCGGCCTGCGCACCGAGGCCAGGGCCAGGACGAAGGACCGGGACGGCGCCTGGCGAGGCGTGCCCACAGAGGTGCTCGGAGCCGCGCTCGGCGTGAAGGACACCACCGCCGTGCCCGCCGCCGCGGCCGGCTACCTGTCGGGTGAGGAGAGCCCCGAAGCCGACGCCGCCGTCGCCGAGCTGCTCGACCTGGCCGACCTGCCCGCGATCACCCTGCTGCTGCAGGGCCACGCCGCCGTGGAGGGCCTGATCGAGGCCGCGCTCCGGCACGCCGAACCCGGCGACGACATCGACGCGCTCCTGCACGAGACGCTCAGGCAGGACCCGCCGCTCCAGGCCACCCGCCGGCTCGACACCCGGACCGGCGACGAGGTGACGATCGACCTGGTGAGCGCCAACCGCGATCCCGCCGTCTTCGACCATCCCGAGCGCTTCGACCTCACCCGCGGCCCGTCCGCGCACCTGACCTTCGGGCACGGCGTCCGCCCCTGCCCCGCGCCCGCCCACGCCCTCGCGCTCGCCGCCGGCGTGCTGGAAGGACTGCTGTCATGAGCTTCCACGACCTGCACCGCCCCGGCGACCCGCTGCTGCTGCCGAACGCGTGGGACTACGGCTCCGCCGCCGCCCTGGCCGCCCAGGGCTTCCCGGCGATCGGCACGACCAGCCTCGGCGTGGCCGCCGTGTACGGCAGGCCCGACGCGGCCGGCGCCACCAAGGCCGAGACCATCGAGCTGGCCGAGGCGCTCAAGGACCTGGACGTCCTGGTCACCGTGGACATCGAGGGCGGGTTCAGCGACGACCCCGCCGAGGTGTCCGACCTGGTGGCGGGCCTGGCCACGCTCGGCGTCGCGGGCGTCAACCTGGAGGACGGCCGCCCCGACGGCACGCTGCGGCCGATCGGGCTGCACCAGCGCGTTGTCGAGGCCGCCAAGGGCCACGGCGTGTTCGTCAACGCCCGTACGGACACGTGCTGGCTGCGTACCGGCGACACGATGGAGCGGGTGAGCGCCTACGGCCACGCCGACGGGATCTTCGTACCCGGGCTGAGCGACCTGGACGAGATCGCCCGGGTGGCCGCGAGCACGCCGCTGCCGCTCAACGTGCTGTACCAGCCGGGCGGCCCCACGCTGGCGGATCTCGCCGCGGCCGGTGTGGCCCGGGTCAGCACCGGGTCGCTGCTCTACCGGGCCTCACTGCAGGGGGCGCTCGCGGCGCTGCTCGCGATCCGGGGCGAACCGGCACCAGATCTACCCACATATCCGGAGATCACCGCCATGTTGCCGCGATAATCGAGACATGCGCTTCCAGATCCTCGGCCCGACCGACGTGCTGGGCGAGGACGGCGAGCCGATCCCGCTCGGCGGTCCGCGTGTGCGCGCCCTGCTGACGCTGCTCGCCCTGCACGCCGGCCGCATCGTCGGCGCGGAGCAGCTCGTGCACGGCCTGTACGGCGCCGACCCCCCGGACGGCGTCGCCAACGCGCTGCAGTCGCAGGTGTCCAGGCTGCGCCGGGCGCTGGGCAGGGACCGGGTGGAGTTCCACCCGGCCGGCTACCGCCTGGTCGCCGACCCGGAGGACGTGGACGCGCGCAGGTTCGAGTCGCTGGCCCAGGCCGGCCGGCAGGCGCTGGCCGGCGGCGACCCGGAGCGGGCCGCCGCGCTGCTGCGTGCGGCGCTGGAGCTGTGGCGGGGCACGCCGCTCTCCGACGCCCCGCACGCCGAGGCCGCCAGGGCCGCGCTGGAGGAGCTGCGGCTGACCGCCACGGAAGAGCGCGTGCAGGCGGACCTCGACCTGGGGCGCCACCGCGAGCTGGTGGCCGAGCTGAGCCAGCTCACCACCGCCCACCCGCTGCGCGAAAGGCCGCGCGCCCAGCTCATGCGCGCGCTCTACGGCAGCGGCAGGCAGGCGGAGGCGCTGGCCGTCTACGACGAGGCCAGGAAGCTGCTGGACGAGGAGCTGGGCGTCGAACCGGGCGCCGAGCTGGCCGCCGCGCACCTGTCCGTGCTCAGGGCCGACCCGGCGCTCGGCGCCCCCGCCGCCGCCGAGCAGCGGTCGCGGCAGGGGCTGCGGGCCCAGCTCACCACCTTCGTGGGCCGGGCGGAGGAGCTCGCGCAGGTGGGCGACCGGTTGCGGGACAGCAGGCTCGTCACGCTGATCGGCCCGGGCGGGGCCGGCAAGACGCGGCTGGCCATCGAGGCGGCCGGGCAGGCGCCGGGCGACGTGTGCTTCGTGCCGCTCGCGCCGGTCACGGAGGGCGCGGGTGTGCCGCAGGCCGTGCTGGCCGCGCTCGACATCCGCGACGCCCTGATCTCCGCCGACCGGTCCGCCCTCGCCCCGCTGACCAGGCTGGTCACCGCGCTCGCCGAACGCAGGCTGCTGCTGGTCCTCGACAACTGCGAGCACCTCGTCGCGGCCACCGCCGAGCTGACCGACCACCTGCTGGCCGCCTGCCCGGGGCTGCGCGTGCTGGCGACCGGGCGCGAGGCCCTCGGCATCACCGGCGAGTCGATCCTGCCCGTGGCGCCGCTGCGGCTGCCGCCGCCGGAGGCGGGCGACCCGATGGACTACCCGGCCGTGCGGCTGTTCGCCGAACGCGCCGCCGCCGTCCGGCCGGGCTTCGCCGTGGACGCGGGCAACGCCGCCGAGGTGGTGCGGATCTGCCGGGCGCTCGACGGGCTGCCGCTGGCCATCGAGCTGGCGGCGGCGCGGCTGCGTACGCTGTCGGTGCCCGATGTCGCGGCGCGGCTGGACGACCGGTTCCGGCTGCTGACGCGTGGCAGCCGTACGGCGCTGCCCCGGCACCAGACGCTGCGCGCGGTCGTGGCGTGGAGCTGGGACCTGCTGGACGACGACGAGCAGCGGCTGGCCGCCAGGCTGAGCGTGTTCGTGAACGGGGCGCGGCCCGAGGCGGCCGAGCGGGTGTGCGGGCTGCCCGAGGAGGTGCTGTTCTCGCTGGCGGAGAAGTCGCTGGTGGAGTTCGCGGACGGGCGTTTCCGGATGCTCGAGACGATCAGGGCGTTCTGCGCGGAGCGGCTGGCGGAGTCGGGCGAGGGCGAGGAGGTCCGGGGGGCGCACGCCGCGTACGAGCTCGATCTGGTGCTCGAGGCCGACCCGCGGCTGCGTACCGCCGAGCAGTTGGAGTGGCTGGCCCGGCTGGACGAGGAGAGCGGCGATCTCACCGCGGCCACGCGCTGGGCCGTCGAGACCGGCCGGCTGGAGCTGGGCCTGCGGCTGGTGGCGAACAGCGCCTGCTACTGGTGGATGCGGGGGCATCGCGTCGCGAGCGCCGGTCTGGCGGCCGGTCTGCTGGCCGCGATGGGCGACGACCGCCTGCCCGGCATGGAGGAGGAATACGCCATGTGCGTGCTCATCGCCTCCTGGGTCGGGGTCGACGACGACCTGCGCGCGCGGCTGGCCGAGGTGCGAGACGTGCTGGGCTGGCGCTATCTGCCGGTCCGGCTCGACTTCCTCATGATGCTGCTGTCGATGCTCACGGGGCCGCCCGCTGATTTCGAGCACGCCCTTGCCGCGATCATGGAGCTGGCGCCCGGCCTCCCGCCCTGGCAGGGGGCGCTGTCCCTGGCCGGCGCGGCGTTCGTGTTCCAGGTCCTCGGGCGCATGGACGAGGCGCAGGACCACTTCGCCCGGAGCCTGATCGCCTTCCGGAGCATCGGCGAGCGGTGGGGCGCCGTGCTGGTGTTGTCCGGGCTGGGTGCGCTGCGCCATCTGCACGGCGACCACCGCGCCGCCCACGCGCTGGCCGACGAGGCGCTCACGCTCGCCAGGGAGCTGGACGCGAAGACGGAGATCGCCGAAGGGCTGTGCCGGCGGGGTGACGCCCTGGTCGCCCTGTCCGACGGGGCCGGGGCTTGGGAGGACTACGCGCTGGCCGCCGAGGTGTCGCGCCGGAACGGCTCGATAGAGATCCTGTCGTGGGCGTACCTGGGTCTGGGTGAGGTGGCGCGGTCGCGGGGCGACCTCGACGAGGCGCGTGCCCTGCTCGTCCAGGCGCGGGAGGTGTGCCCGGCCGACTGGTACAGCACCGAGGAGACGCGTCAGCGCATCGACGCCGCGCTGACGGAGATCGACCGGATGGTCAGCGAGCGGTAGGCCCGCCGTCAGCCGCATTCCCGACACTGGGTGGCATGAAGAACAAATGGTCCTGTCTGGCCATCGCCTGCCTGGCCACCCTGCTGCTCTCCCTCGACCTCACCGTTCTGCACCTGGCCCTGCCCGGACTGGTGGGCGACCTCGGCGCGAGCTCCACCCAGTTGCTCTGGATCGGCGACATCTACGGGTTCGCGCTGGCCGGCCTGCTCGTCACCATGGGCAACCTGGGTGACCGCATCGGCCGCAAGCGCCTGCTCCTGATCGGGGCGGCCGCGTTCGGCGCCGCCTCCGTGATCACCGCGTACGCGCCCAACCCCGAGCTGCTGATCGCGGCCCGGGCGCTGCTGGGCGTGGCCGGGGCCACGATCATGCCGTCCACCCTGTCGATCGTGCGCAACGTGTTCACCGAACCCGGCGAGCGCACCGTGGCGGTCGGCGTCTGGAGCGGGATGAGCGCCGCCGGCTTCGCGATCGGGCCGGTCGTGGGCGGCCTGCTGCTCGACCACTTCTGGTGGGGCTCGGTCTTCCTGATCAACGTGCCGATCATGGCGCTGGTGCTGGTCGGCGGCATGCTGGTGCTGCCCGAGTCGCGCAACCCGCACGCGGGCCGGATCGACCTGGTCAGCGCGGGCCTGTCCTTCGTGGGAATCGTGACCGTCATCTACGCGATCAAGGAGGCCGCGCACAAGGGGCTGGAGCACGCCGACGTCCTGGCGGCGGGCGTGGCCGGGGCGCTGCTCCTGGGGCTGTTCGTGTGGCGGCAGACGCGGCTGGCCGAGCCGCTGATCGACGTACGGCTCTTCGCGCGCAGAGCGTTCACCGCGTCCATCCTGACGAACCTGCTGGCGATCTTCGCGATGTCGGCGATGATGCTGATGTTCGCCTGGTATCTGCAGCTCGTGCTCGGCTGGTCGCCGCTACAGTCGGGGCTGGCCCAGTTGCCCGGTGGCCTGAGCGGCGCGGTGGGCGGCGTGCTGGCCGCCAAGCTGATCCCCCGCCTCGGCAGGAACGGCGTGGTCGCGCTGGGCCTGGCCATGAACGCCGCCTCGTTCCTCTACTACACGACGCTCGGCACCGAGCTGAACTATCTCAGCATGCTCCCCGCCATGATCATCGGCGGTGCCGGCGTCGGGCTCGCCTTCACGGTCAACAACGACAACGTGCTGGCGACCGCGCCGGCGCAGCGGGCCGGGGCGGCGGCCGCGGTGTCGGAGACGGCGTTCGAGCTGGGCGGCGCGCTCGGCATCGCGATCCTGGGCACGGTGCTGACCAGCGCGTACCGGGCCAATCTGGAGCTGCCCGCCGGACTGGCCGGCGAGGCCGCGCGGGAGTCGCTGGCCGGCGCCATGCACGCGGCCACGACGCTGCCCGCCGGCCAGGCGGACCAGCTCGTACGGGCGGCGCACGCGGCCTTCCTCGAAGGAGTGCACCTGACCTCGTACGTCACGGCGGGCCTGCTGGCCGGGGTGGCGGTGCTGGCTCTGGTGGGGCTGCGCGGCGTGCCGAAGGTCATCCCGGAGGAGGTGCTGGCGAAGGCGCACGCGTAACGGCATGACTTAATTCACTTCGTGTTGACTTCAACGGCGTTGAGATTTACCGTCGGGTTCAGGAGGCGGTCATGGATGTGATCCTGAAATTTGCTGAAATCGACGGTTCGATGCTCGCCGAGGTCGGCGGAAAGGCGGCCAATCTCGGCGTGCTCACCAGGGCGGGGCTGCCGGTCCCGCCGGGATTCTGCGTCACCACGGAGGCGTACCGCAGGATCGCGGCCGACCTCGGCGACGTGTCCGACCCCGAGATGGCCCGCAAGCACATTCTCAGCGTGCCGATCCCGGACGACATCGCCCGCGCCGTGGTCGAGGCCCTGCCCGCGGGGCCCGTCGCGGTGCGGTCGTCGGCCACCGCCGAGGACCTGCCGTACGCCAGCTTCGTCGGCCAGCAGGACACCTACCTCAACGTGGTGGGTCCCGAGGCGGTGCTCGACGCCGTACGCCACTGCTGGGCCTCGCTCTGGACCGACCGCGCGGTGGCCTACCGCGAGTCCAACGGCATCGACCACGGCTCGGTGCGCCTGGCGGTCGTCGTCCAGGAGATGGTGCAGTCGGCCACGGCCGGCGTGCTGTTCACCGCGAACCCGGTCACCGGCCGGCGCCGGCAGGCCGTCATCGACGCCGCGCCGGGGCTGGGCGAGGCCGTGGTGTCGGGCGCGGTCAACCCCGACCACTTCACCGTGGACCCGGAGACCGGCAAGGTGCTCGAACGGCGGCTCGGCGACAAGCGCCACGCCGTGCGCTCCCTGCCCGGCGGCGGCGTCGAGCACGTCACCACGGCGATGAGCGAGCCCTGCCTGACCGACGCCCAGCTCGCCGAGCTGGCCGCGCTCGGCGCCAGGGTCGAGGACCTCTACGGCGCCCCGCAGGACACCGAGTGGGCCTTCGACGCCTCCGGCCGGCTCTGGCTCACCCAGGCCAGGCCGATCACCACGCTGTTCCCGGTGCCGGGCGAGCGGCACGACGGGCTGCGGGTCTACTTCTGCTTCAGCGTGGCCCAGGGCGTCTTCCGGCCGTTCACGCCGATGGGCCTGGCGGCGGCGCGGGCCATGTCGTCCGGCGTGGCTGAGCTGTTCGGCTCCCCGGTGGCCGCGCCGCTGGCCGGCGCGCCGAACTTCGCCGAGGCGGGCGGGCGGCTGTTCATCGACGTCACGGGCGTGCTGCGGAGCCGGGCCGGGCGCACGATCGTGCCGCGCGTGTTCGACTTCATGGAGGCCAGGTCCGCGCGGATCCTGCGCGGCATGTTCGACGACCCCAGGCTGAGCCTCACCACGACGTCGTGGCGGCCGCTGATCGGGCGGCTGGCCCGGATCATGGTGCGTCACCGGGTCCCGATCACGCTGGCGCACGCGCTGGCCGACCCCGCCGGGGCCGAACGCCGTCTGCGCCGCTACGCCGACCGGCACGTGGCCGCGCTCGCCCCGCCGGCGGGCGCGAGCCTGACCGAGCGGGTGGACCACGTGGCCACGGCGCTGATCAAGCACATCGTGCCGCTGGCGCCGCGGGTCTTCCCCGTGGCGATGGGCGCCGTCCCCATGCTGCTGCTCGCGTCGAGGCTGCTCAAGGGGCGGGCGAGCGCCGACGAGCTGCAGATCGTGCTGCGCGGCGTACCGCGCAACGTGACCACCGAGATGGACCTGGCCCTGTGGGCGCTGGCGCAGCGGCTGCGGCGCGAGCCCGAGGTGGCCGCGCGCTTCCTGAGCGAGCCGCCCGAGGTGCTGGCCCGCGAGCCGCTCCCGGCCGAGGTGCGCGAGTTCCTCGACCTGTACGGCCACCGCGCCGTCGCCGAGATCGACCTCGGGCTGCCCCGCTGGTCGGAGGACCCGACCCACGTCATCGGCATGATCGCGAACTACCTGCGTCTCGAGGACCCCGCCCTGGCCCCCGACGCGCTCTTCGCCAAGGGCGCCGCCGAGGCCGAGGCCATGATCGAGGACCTGGCGGGCCGGGTCGGCGGCCCGCGCCGCGGGCTGGTGCGCTTCGCGCTGGGCCGGGCCAGGGAGCTGATCGGGGTGCGGGAGCTGCCGAAGTTCATCATCGTGCGCGTGTTCGCCGAACTGCGGGCGCAACTGCTGGACGTCGGCCGGGAGCTGGCCGGGCGCGGGCTGCTGGCGGCGGCCGAGGACGTGTTCTTCGTGACGCTGGCGGAGGCCAAGGCGGGCCGGGACCTGCGGGAGACGGTCGCCAGGCGGCGCGAGCTCCACGAGCGGGAGCTGAGGCGGCGGCACCTGCCCAGGGTGCTGCTGTCGGACGGCACGGAGCCGGAAGCGGTGGCATCGGGAGAGGTCGCCGAGGGCGCGCTGACCGGCTCACCCGCCTCGCCGGGGCAGGTCACGGGGGTGGCCAGGGTGGTGCTCGACCCGGTCGGGGCGCGGCTGGAGCCGGGCGAGATCCTGGTCTGCCCGTCCACCGACCCCGGCTGGACACCGCTGTTCCTGACGGCGGGCGGGCTGGTCATGGAGATGGGCGGCCCGAACTCGCACGGAGCGGTGGTGGCCCGCGAGTACGGCATCCCGGCCGTGGTCGGCGTCCCCCACGCCACCGACCGCATCGTCACGGGCCAGATCGTCACGGTCGACGGCACCACGGGCGCCGTCACCTGACCCTCGGAAGGTGTCAGGCGATGGGGTTCGTCGGGCAGGGGCGGGTGGTGGTCGGGGACAACGTGTCCAGGCGCGTGCCGATCATCCGCGCGATGCCCTCGATGGTCTGGATGCCCGTCCCCTCCCCCGGCTGCCGGTCCGTCTGGACCGACAGCAGCAGGTCCCGCCCCGGCCCCACCACCCGCCCGTAGCTGGTCACCGCCCACGTGTGCTGGATGAACGGCCGGGGCGTCCACCCGTTCTTGAGCGCCACCCGGTCCCCCGGCCTGGCGGCCGCGCTGACCCCCCACGCCTGGTCCTTCTGCACCCGCCCCATCAGCCCGAGCACCAGTGCCCGGTCGGCGCGGCTCAGCCCCTTCCCCCCGGTGACCAGCACCTTCAGCAGACGAATGCGGTCAGCGGGGCTGGTGCTGGTGCCGCCCCAGTAAATGCTCGGCCCCGGCGTGGTCTCGCGCAGCCCGATCCGCCGGTAGAAGGCGCTCATGGCGCCGCCGCCCCCGACCCGCGACCACAGACGGTCGGCCGCGCTGTTGTCGCTCTCCCTGATCATGCGTTCCGCCAGGTCGCGCTCCCCCTCGCCGAGCCGGCCGTCCCGGCCGAGCAGCAGGGCGGCGAGGATGTCCACCTTGGCGCCACTGGCGGTGATCATGTCGTGCTCGTGCTCGCCCCGCCCCAGCGACACCCCGGTCACCAGGTCCAGCGCGCCGTAGACGATCCGCCCAGGCCGGCCGCCCACGTAGCGGGCGATGTCGCGTTCGAGGCGGGCGCGGGCGGCTCTACCGCCGCGCAAATCCGGAAATTTCAGTACGCACCGCGCCACCTTCACCGGCGCCTTCACCGCGACCGGCACCACCGGCACCCGCTCGGTCCCGCACCCCGGCACCACCAGAGCCAGGCCCGCCACCCAGGCCGTCCACTTCGCACGCACGCCCCAACCCCCGAGATCTCATCGGGGGTCGTACGCATCCTGCCCAGCCCGGCCACCGGCCCCATCACGCCCTGCGCTTTCCTGGCCAGACCCTTGCCTCAGAGATGCTCGCCCAGGAAGTCCGCGGTGGCGTCGACGGCCTGCGTGACGTACGGCTCACGGTCGTAGAGGTCGATGTGCTGCTTGGCGTCCACCCAGACGATCCGCTTCGGCTGGTCGAGCCGCTTGAACGCCTCCTCGGCCCCTTCGGGCGGGCAGAACCGGTCGACGACGCCGTGCACGATCAACGCCGGTTTCGGCGACAGGAAGTCCGCGCCCATCATGTTGTCCATCGTGATCAGCTCCCGCACACTCGCCCTGGTCACCTCGTTCGACCAGTGCGGCGAGGCCCCGCGCTCGCTGCCGTAGTAGGTCAGCGGCTCGTCGCCCGGCATCGCGGCCTCGCCCGACGCGGCCACGGCGGGCAGGTATTCGACCGGGCCGCCCAGGTCCTGCCGCTCCAGCACCTCGGCGAAGGAGCCCAGCGCGGCCTGGTAGTCCATGGCGGAGCGCATCGCGTAGGGGTTGTTGTAGGCCCCCGCGATCCCCGCGAACGCCCGTACCCGAGGGTCGAAGGCCGCGAACCGCAGCGCGTATCCGCCGCCGAGACAGACCCCGACCGCCCCGATCCGCGACGGCTCCACCTCGGGCCGCGAGCGCAGGAACGACACCGCCGCCCGCAGGTCGTGCAGCTTGCCCTGCGGGTCCTCGTGCCGCCGCGGCAGGCCGTCCGACTCGCCCCAGTTGCGGTGGTCGAAGGCCAGCGTGACGTATCCGCGCTCCGCGAGGCGGGCCGCGTAGAGCCCGGTGACCTGGTCGCGCACCCCGGTGAACGGCCCCGTGAACACCAGCCCCGGCCACGGCCCCACACCGGAGGGCACCCGCAGGTCCCCGGCCAGCGTGAGGCCGTCCACGACGAACTCAACTCTCATACGCCCAAGTGTGCGCTAAGAATCGAACCCCAGTCCCATCCGGTCGAGCACCCGCAGCCACAGGTTGCGCTTGCCCTGGTGCTGGTCGGCCTGGGCGATCGACCAGCGGGTGACCTGGATCACCCCGGAGCGCACCGGCTCGGGAGGAAAGGGGACCGGCTTCTCCTTCACCATCCGCAGCTCGGTCCGCTCGGTCGGCTCGCCCGACAGCAGGTCCAACATGACGTTCGCGCCGAACCTGGTGGCCCCGACGCCCATGCCGGTGTAGCCGGTGGCATAGACGAGCCGCCCGCCGTGCGCCTGGCCGTAGAAGGCGCTGAACCGGCTGCAGGTGTCGATCACGCCACCCCACCTGTGGGTGAACCGCACCCCGTCGAGCTGCGGGAACGTGTCGTAGAAGTGCTCCGCGAGCTTGACGAACGTCTCGTCGCGCTGGTCGTACTCCGGCTTGACCAGGCCCCCGTTGTAGTAGACGGCGTCGTAGCCGCCCCACAGGATCCGGTTGTCGTCGCTCAGCCGGTAGTAGTGGAACTGGTTGCCGGAGTCGCCCACGCCCTGCCGGTTGCGCCAGCCCACCTCGTCGAGCTGCGCCGGCGTGAGCGGCTCCGTCATGAGCACGTAGTCGTACACGGGGACGACGAAGTGCCTGAGCCGCCGCAGCAGCGGCGGGAACACGCCGGTGCCCAGCGCCACCTGGCGCGCGCCGACCGTGCCGTGCGGGGTGCGCAGGGTCAGCGTCGTGCCGTCGTCGTCCATCGAGCGGACCGGGCTGCGCTCGTGGACGCGTACGCCGGCCCGCAGGCACGCCTCCCGCAGCCCCCAGGCCAGCCGCGCCGGGTCGACCATGGCGCAGCCGCTGCGCTCCCAGAGCCCGCCCAGGTAGGTGGGCGAGTTCACCTCGGCCCGCACCTGCTCCTGGTCCAGCGGCAGGTAGTCGAGCCCGAGGTCGGCGATCAGGTCGAGGTGCTCGTTCAGCCCTTCGAGCTGCCACGGCTCGGTGGCGACGTGCAGTTCGCCGGTGCGCTCGAACGAGCAGTCGACGCCGTAGCGCTCCAGTGTGCGCTCGATCTCGTCGAGGTTCTCGACCCCCATGCGTTCGAGCCGGTCGATCTCCTCCGGCCACCGCTCCAGCCCGTTGGCCAGGCCGTGGGTGAGGGTCGCCATGCAGAACCCGCCGTTGCGGCCGGTGGCCGCCCAGCCGATCCTGCGGCCCTCGAGCAGGACGACGTCCAGCGAAGGGTCACGTTCCTTGGCCATCAGGGCCGTCCACAGCCCCGAGAAGCCTCCACCGACCACGGCCAGGTCGGCGGTGGTATGTCCGAAGAGCCGCGGTCGCGGCTCGGGTCTGGCCGGGCTGTCCAGCCAGTACGGCTTGCGCTCCGCGTCAGCCAGCGCCTTCAGCGGATCCACAAATCCCACTTCCCTACGAGAGTCAAAGTGTTCGTCATCGAATTGCGGGACCCCATGAGGTGATCACGCGCGGGTTCCCCCCGCCGGAATCCGATCTCGCCTCCCTGTTCTTTGCCGTAAGAGACCGAACCCCTCCGCGGGTGTGCGGAGGGGAAGCCGGATGCATGCTTTCAGGTACGGCGCCGCGCCGCGACCGCGTTGGCGATCGCGATCAGCACCCCGATGCCGAAGATCAGCGTACCCATGACGTTGACCTGCGGTGGGATGCCGGTCTTCACCGCGCCGACGATCCACAGCGGGAACGTGACGGTCGAGCCGTTGACGAAGCTGGTGACCACGTAGTCGTCCACGGACAGCGCGAACGACAGCATCGCCCCCGCCATCACACCGGGCATGATCGACGGCAGCGTCACCTGGCGGAACGTCCCCCAGGCCGTCGCCCCCAGGTCCTTGGCCGCCTCCTCGAGCGACGGGTCCAGGGTGACGATCCGGGCCCGTACCGTCACGACCACGAAGGAGAGCGAGAACAGCACGTGCGCGACGATGATCGTGTTCGCGTCGCGCGGCACGTTGCCGGAGACGAACAGCGACAGCAGCGACGCGCCCATGACCAGCTCGGGCGTGGAGATGGCGGCGAAGACCAGGAAGTTCGTGGCCCCCTTGCCGCGGAAGCGGTGCCGGCCCAGCGCCAGGCCCAGCATGGTGCCGATCACCACCGTGATCACGGTGGTGACCAGGGCGATCACCAGGGAGTTGCGCAGGGCCACGGTCAGGTCGGGGATGTCGAAGAGCTCGGTGTACCAGCGGAGGGTGAAGCCCTGCCAGGTGGTGTTGGACTTGCTCTTCTTGTCGTTGAACCCGAAAAGGATCATCACGGCGATCGGCGACGACAGCCAGACGATGACGATCCACGTGTAGATGTGCAGCAGCCGGTCGCCGGTCCGGATCCCTCTCATCGGGCCGCCGCCTCGAGCACGTTCTCGGTCCCGAGAGCCCGCGCGTAGATGAAGATCCCGACCAGCAGCACCGCCATGAGCGTGAACGACAGGGCCGAGGCGGTCGGGTAGTTGAGGTTGGTCAGGTATTCGGTCTGGATGATGTTGCCGATCATCGTGTTGCCCGTGCCGCCGAGGATCTGGGCGTTGATCGGGTCGGCCGTGGTGGGCACGAACGTCATCAGCACGCCGGCGAACACCCCGGGCAGCGACAGCGGCAGCACGACCCTGCGGAAGGCCGCGGCGCGGGTGGCGTACAGGTCCTGGGCCGCCTCCACCACGCGCGGGTCCACCCGTTCGAGCGCCACGTAGATCGGCAGGATCATGAACGGCAGGAAGTTGTACGTCAGCCCGCCCACCACCGCGAACGTCGTGGCCAGGACGTGGAAGTCGGCCGGCAGCAGCCCCCAGTCCTTCAGCGTGCCGAACAGGATGCCGTTGTCCGACAGCAGGAAGTTCCACGAGATCGTCCGCAGCACGAACGACACGAAGAACGGCAGCAGCAGCAGGAACAGGTACATGGACTTGCGCCTGCCGCCCTTGAAGGCGATCCAGTACGCCACCGGATACCCGATCAGCAGCATGGCCACCGTCGCCAGCCCGCCGTAGAGCAGCGAGCGGACGAGCTGGGTGCTGTACCTGCCGAGCGCGTCGCTGTAGTTGGAGACGCTGAACGTCATCGCGAAGCCGTCGATCGCGTTGCCGGTCTGCAACGACACCGAAGCCATGGCGACCATGGGCACGACCAGGAAGATCGCCAGCCACATCCAGCTCGGCAGCGCCAGCAGGTAGGGGGTGAGCCGCCTCATCGCTACGCCTGGGTGATGGACTGGAAGATCGGGTTGAACACCTGCTGCTGCTTGTTGTTCAGGGGCGTGTAGCTGCGCAGCTTGGCGTAGTCGGCCTCGCCCGGGAACATGAGCGGGCTGTCGGCCATCTCCTCGAGGGCCTTCTTGTCCTCGCCCTTGGCGGTCTTGGCCTTCTCCCGCAGCAGGTCCTGCACGGCGGGGACCGGCGTCACGAACTGGATGAACTCATCCAGCTCGGCGGCCACGGCCGGCTGGTAGAGGTAGTCCATCAGCATGAGCGCGTCCACCGGGTTGGCGGCGCCCTTGGGGATGAGCATGTTGTCGGTCCAGATCGTGCCGCCCTCTTCCGGCACCACGAACTTGACCGGCTCGCCGGCGAGCTGCCGCTGGAACACGTCGCCCGACCAGGCCATGGTCAGCCAGACGTCGCCCTTGGAGACAGCGTCGATATACCCTTGATCATAATATTTCCGCACAAGTCCGGCGTCGCGCTGCGCCTTCAGCTTCTCCCCGGCCTTCTTCCAGTCGGCCTCGGTCGACTTCTCGGGGTCGATGCCCAGCGCGATCATGCCGAAGTTCGCGATCTCCTGGGCGTCGGCCATCATGCCGACCCGCCCCTTGTACTTGGGATCGAACAGCGACTCGATGCTGGTGATGTCGTCCTTGACGTGATCGGTGTTGTACGCGATCCCGGTCACCCCGGAGGTGTAGGGAATCGTGTACTTGTTACCGGGGTCGTACGCCCGCTCCTTGTACTTCTGCCCGGCGTTGGCCTGGAAGTTCGGCAGCTTGGAGTGGTCGAGCGGCACCGCGTAACCGAGTTCGATCATGTGCTGGAGCTGGATGCCGTTGGTCATGACCACGATGTCGTAGCCCAGCGACTGCCCGGCGCGCAGCACGGGGTCGGCCTTGCCGAAGAACTCGGCGTTCTCCTGGATGACCTCTTTGTACTCGTACGCGATGCCGGTGTCGGACTTGAACTTCTCGAGCGGGCCCTTGTCCTCCGGCATGTACTCCGGCCAGTTGGCGAACACGAGCTTGCCGTGCTTGGTCTGCTTGGACCAGAAGTCGGCGACCGCGTCGGCCTTCGGGGGCGCCGCCTTCTGCCCCTGCACGCCGCAGGCGGCGAGGGCGAGCCCGGCGGCGGAGAGGCCGGCGATCCTGAACGCCTCACGACGAGGCAGGTGAAGGCGAGGGTTCATGGGGTGCTATCAACTTCCAATCACATACGAATGCTGCGCCTGCCAGGACAGCCACACGGAGTCGCCCCGCTCCGCGGTGGCCGTGGCGTCGTGCGCGTTCTGCTGGAACACCGTGATCTCGGCCCCGTCGGCGAGACTCACCGCGTAACTGTTGTAGGTGCCTAGGTAGACGACCTCCGAGACCGTGCCGCGGACGGCGCTGCGGCCCTGCTCGGGTTCCCCGGTGTCGATGGTGATCTTCTCCGGCCGGACGGTCACGGTCACGTCGCCGTCGTGGCCCGGCACCAGCACCCGGCCCCCGCCGACCTCCATCTCGCCGCCGGTCGCGGCGCCGGCGAGCAGGTTGGAGGTGCCGATGAAGCCGGCCACGAACGCCGTCGCCGGCCGCTCGTAGATCTCGCGCGGCCCGGCGAGCTGCTCCACCCGGCCGTCGTTCATGACCGCGATCCGGTCGCTCATGGTCAGCGCCTCGTTCTGGTCGTGCGTCACGTACACGAACGTGATGCCGACCTCGCGCTGGATGCGCTTGAGCTCGATCTGCATGGCCTGGCGCAGCTTGAGGTCGAGCGCGCCCAGCGGCTCGTCCAGCAGGAGCGCGCGCGGCCGGTTGACCAGGGCCCTGGCGAGGGCCACACGCTGCTGCTGGCCGCCGGACATCTCGCGCGGCCTGCGCTTCTCCCTGCCGGTGAGGTCGACGATCTCCAGCATCTCGCCGACCCGCCGCTTGATCTCCTCCTGCGGCGTCCTGCGCTGCTTCAGCCCGAACGCCACGTTGTCCCAGACGCTCATGTGCGGGAAGAGCGCGTAGGACTGGAAGACCATGTTGACGTCGCGCTTGTTCGGCGGGACGTTCGTGACGTCCTGGCCGCGCAGCTTCACCACGCCCTTCGTGGGCGCCTCGAAGCCCGCGACCATCCGCATGGTGGTGGTCTTGCCGCAGCCGGACGGGCCGAGGAGGGAGAAGAACTCCCCCTCGCCGATGTCCAGCGTCACGCCCCTGACCGCCTGGACGACCTCGCCATGCGAGAGATACTCCTTGACGACGTCTTCAAGCTCAATCGCACTCAGCCCGGTCATATCCAGGATTTTTCCTTAGCTATTCGCCGATGTAGTGCATGACGTGCTTGACCCTGGTGTAGTCGTGCAGACCGAACACCGACAGGTCCTTGCCGTACCCGGAGTGCTTGAAGCCGCCGTGCGGCATCTCCGATACGAACGGGATGTGCGTGTTGACCCAGACCACACCGAAGTCGAGCCGGTTCGACATGCGCATCGCGCGGCCGTGGTCGGAGGTCCAGACCGAGCCGCTGAGGCCGTACCGGACGTCGTTGGCCTTGGCCAGCGCGTCGGCCTCGTCGGTGAACGTCTGGACGGTGATCACGGGGCCGAAGACCTCGTTCTGCACCATCTCGTCGTCCTGCCTGAGGCCGTCCACGATGGTGGGAGCGAAGAAGTAGCCCTTGTCGCCGACGCGCTGCCCGCCGGTGAGGACCTTGGCGTGGGCGGGGACGCGCTCGATGAAGCCCTGGACGCGGGCGAGCTGGTTCGCGTTGTTGAGCGGCCCGTACAGGGCGTCCTCGTTGCCGAGGTCGCCGGTGACCGTGCCGGCGGCGGCCTCGGTGAGCGCGGCCACGAACTCGTCGTGCACGCTCTCGTGCACCAGCACCCGGCAGGCCGCGGTGCAGTCCTGGCCGGCGTTGTAGAGACCGGCGGTGGCGATGTCGGCGGCGGCCCTGCCCAGGTCCTTGACGTCCTCGAAGACCACGACCGGCGCCTTGCCGCCGAGCTCGAGGTGCACGCGCTTGAGGTCGTCGGCGGCGGTCTTGGCGACCGACATGCCCGCGCCGACCGAGCCCGTGATGGCCACCATCGCGGCGGTCGGGTGACCCACGACCAGGGCGCCGGTCTCGCGGTCGCCGGTGACGACGTTGAAGACACCCGCCGGCAGCACGTCGCCGAGGATCTCGGCGAGCTTGAGCGTGGAGACCGGGGTGGTGTCGGACGGCTTGAGCACGATCGTGTTGCCCGCCGCCAGCGCGGGGGCGATCTTCCAGACCGCCATCATCATCGGGTAGTTCCACGGCGTGACCTGGCCGATCACGCCGATCGGCTCGTGCCTGATGACGCTGGTGTGCTCGGCGAGGAACTCACCGGCCGTGGGGCCCTCGAGCGTGCGCGCCGCGCCCGCGAAGAAGCGGAAGTGGTCGGCGGCGACCGGCGTCTCGTCCTCGGCCATGCGGGCGCGCGGCTTGCCGGTGTTGAGGCACTCGGCCTCGTTGATCTCGTCGGCGCGCGCGTCGATCGCGTCCGCCACCTTGAGCAGCAGGTTCGCCCGCTCACCCGGGGTGGTCCTGCCCCACGACTCGAAGGCGGCGGCCGCGGCGGCGAAGGCGGCTTCGACGTCATCGGGGCCCGAGACGGGAGCCTGGACATAGGCCTCACCCGTGCACGGATCGATGATGTCGGAGAATCGGCCGCTCTTGGCGTCCACGAACTCACCGTTGATGAAGTTCTGCAGACGGGTCGTCAAGGTGACCTCCTGATGAGGTGTCTGAGATGCCGCGACTCTGACAGAGCAACAGCATCTGGACAAGGGATTTCGTGGTGAAGATATCAAATTGCTACGAATTCGCTTGACAGACCGCCGAGAACTGACAACATGTCGCACCAGGACGGCAATCCAGGGGGAACGCCCCCGTAACGCCGGACGGGTAGGAGGAATCCTCTCTATGACGACACCGCCCCGCGTACGCCGGAACAATTCGAGCGCCGGTCCGGTGGTCCTCGACGATCTGTCGAAACAGATCATCGAGCAGCTCCAGAACGACGGGCGGATGCCGTACGCGGCGATCGGGAAGGCGGTCGGCCTCTCGGAGGCCGCGGTGCGTCAGCGCGTCCAGCGCCTCCAGGACGCCGGCGTCATGCAGATCGTCGCCGTCACCGACCCCCTCACACTCGGCTTCCCCCGGCAGGCCATGATCGGCGTCAACTGCGAGGGCGACCTGGAGTCGGTGGCCGACGAACTGGCGGCCATCGAGGAGATCGACTATGTGGTGCTCACGGCGGGCTCCTTCGACGTGATCGTGGAGGTGGTCTGCGAGGGCGACGGCCACCTGCTGGAGATCCTCAGCAAGATCCGCGCCATCCCGGCCGTACGCGCGACCGAGTCGTTCGTGTACCTGAAGCTGCGTAAGCAGACATACTCCTGGGGCACCCGCTAACCCACCCTCGCCACGGGCCGGACGGGCGCGCCGTCCGCGCCCGCCAGCCTGATCGGGAACATCGACACCTCGATCGGGCCGCGCGCCTCCAGCAGGCGGCCGAGGCCGGTCAGGTTCTCGGCGATGACGGCGTGCGCGCCGCAGAGCACCCGGTGCGCGGGAAAGTCGTCGGCGGGCGTGGGGTCCACGCTCAGCGCGTCGATCCCCACCGTACGCACCCCCCGCTCCACCAGCAGTGTCGCGGCCTCCTCCGTGAGGAACGGATGCGCCCGGTAGCCGTCGGTCCCCCAGTGCGCGGACCAGCCGGTGGCGACCAGCACGATCGTCCCCGCCCGCACCTCCATGAACGCCTCGGGCCCGATCGGCGCGCGCGGCGCCAGCCCCCGGACGTCCACGACGGCGGCGGGCCCGGCGAAGCGCTCCAGCGGCAGGTCGTCCAGCGTGGGCAGCGAGTCGTCGAGGTGGCTCGGGGCGTCCACGTGGGTGCCCGAGTGGGAGCCCAGGTGCAGGCCCAGCACGTTCACGCCGTCGTGGGCCACGGTGAGCGCCGGGCCGATCGAGACCTCCGGGTCGCCCGGATAGACGGGCATCCCGGTCTCGACCGGCACCGACAGGTCGATGAGCGTCATCACGCGACCGGCTCGGCGGCGGCGTCGACGATGGGCACGATCGGGGTGTCGGCCGAGCGGACCAGGCGCGGCCCGCGGGGACCGTAGACCTCGCGCGGCTCGGGGAAGACGGCCAGCAGCGCCAGGTACAGCAGCGCGGCCACGGCCAGCCCGACGGGGAGCGAGATGTCCACCTCGCTCGCCAGATGGCCCAGCGGGCCGACGAACTGCCCCGGCAGGTTCACGAACAGCAGCGCCAGCCCGGCGGAGAGCAGCCAGGCGCTCAGCCCGCGCCAGTTCCAGCCGTGCGCGAACCAGTAGCGTCCGCCACGCTGGCGGCGGTTGAACACCTGGAGCGCCTCGGGGTCGTACCAGCCGCGCCGCGTCACGTAGCCGAGCATCATGATCACCATCCAGGGCGCCGTGCACGTGATGATCAGTGTGGCGAACGTCGAGATGCTCTGCGTGAGGTTGGCCGCGAAACGCCCGACGAAGATGAAGACGATCGACAGCGTGCCGATGAACACCGTGGCCTGCACCCGGGAGAAGCGCGGGAAGACGCTGGAGAAGTCGAGGCCGGTGCCGTACAGGGAGGTGGTGCCGGTGGACATGCCGCCGATCAGGGCGATCAGGCAGACGGGCACGAAATACCAGCCGGGTGAGACGGCCAGCAGGCCGCCGACGTAGTTGGGCGCGGCCGGGTCCACGTACTCGGCGGCCTTGGCGGCGATGATCGAGGCGGTGGACAGGCCGAAGAAGAACGGCAGGATGGTCGCGATCTGCGACAGGAACGCCGCGGCCATCACCCGCGACTTCGGCGTGGCGGCCGGGATGTAGCGGGACCAGTCGCCCAGGAAGGCGCCGAACGAGACCGGGTTCGACAGCACGATCAGGGCCGCGCCGATGAACGACGGCCAGAACAGCGGGTCGCCCGGGGCCAGCGCGCCGGGGTAGGACGGGTCGAAGTCGCCGGCGAAGGCGAACACACCCAGGACGAACAGCAGGGACGCCGCCGCGACCGCGATCTTGTTGACGAAGAGCATGAAGCGGAAGCCGTACACGCAGACGATGAGCACGAGCACGGCGAACAGGGCGTAGGCGACGCCGTACGACAGGTCGGTGTCGGGCAGCCCGATCAGCCGGTGCGCGCCGCCCACGAGCGCGTCCCCCGACGACCACACCGAGATCGAGAAGAACGCGATGGCGGTGAGCAGCGACAGGAAGGACCCCACGACCCGGCCGTGCACGCCCAGGTGCGCCGAGGAGGAGACGGCGTTGTTGGTGCCGTTGAGCGGCCCGAACAGCGACAGCGGCGCCAGGATCAGCGCCCCGACCACCAGCCCCAGCACGGTGGCGGCCAGCCCCTGCCAGAACGACAGCCCGAACAGGATGGGGAAGGCGCCGAGGACGCAGGTCGCGAAGGTGTTGGCGCCGCCGAACGCCACCCGGAACAGATCGACGGGCCGCGCGGTACGGTCGGCGTCGGGGATCCGCTCGACCCCGTAGGTCTCGATCTCGGTGAGGGAGCTCATGTCTTCTCCTGGATCGCCAGCAGGCTGACGAGGTCGTAGGCCACGTGGGAGGCGGCGATCGAGGTGATCTCCGCGTGGTCGTAGGCCGGGGCCACCTCGACCACGTCGGCCCCGATCAGGTTGCGGCCGGCCAGGCCGCGCAGGATCTCGAGCAGTTCCCGGCTGGTGAGCCCGCCCGCCTCCGGGGTTCCGGTGCCCGGGGCGTGGGCGGGGTCGAGCACGTCGATGTCGACGGAGACGTAGAGCGGCCGGTCGCCGACCCGCTGCCGCAGCCGGTCGATGACCTCATCCAGCCCGCGCCGCAGCACGTCGGCGGCGGTGATGATGCCGAACCCGAGCCGCCGGTCCTCCGCCAGATCCTTCTTGCCGTACAGGGACCCGCGGATGCCGACGTGGCTGAGCGCCTCGGTGTCGAGAATGCCCTCCTCCACGGCCCGCCGGAACGGGGTGCCGTGCGTGTACGCGGCCCCGAAGTAGGTGTCCCAGGTGTCGAGGTGCGCGTCGAAGTGCACCAGCGCCACGGGCCCGTGCTTCCTGGCCGCCGCCCGCAGCAGCGGCAGCGCGATCGTGTGGTCCCCGCCGATGGTGACGAGCCGGGCGTCCATCTCGCCGGCCGCCGCCTCGATGGTCTCGATGGCCTGCCCGATGTCGAAGGGATTGACCGCGATGTCCCCCGCGTCGGCGACCTGCACCCGCTCGAACGGCGAGACGTCCAGCCCCGGATGGTACGGCCGCAGCAACCGGGACGCCTCCCGCACCGCCGAAGGCCCGAACCGCGCGCCCGGCCGGTAGGACACGCCGGTGTCGAAGGGCACCCCGACGACCGCCACGTCCGCCCGCTCGACCTGATCGATCCTGGGCAGGCGGGCGAAGGTGGCGGGCCCGGCGAAACGGGGGACCCTGGTGGAGTCGACGGGGCCTGTGTTCATGCGGCAAGTGTTCGTCATGCTTCTGACCTGCGACAATTGTGGTCATCACAATCTATTACGGTGTGTGTTGTGGTTGACCACAAGCTCACGGTCGAAGACCTGCTCCGCTCCCCCGCCCTCCAGCTCCGTGTCCTGGCCGGCGAGTCCGGCCTGTCGCGCTCGGTCTCGTGGGCGCACGTGAGCGAACTCGACGACCCCACGCCCTGGCTGCTCGGGGCGGAGGTCATCATGACCACCGGCATCGGCGTCCCCCGTGCGGCGGCCAGGCAGCGCGCCTACCTGGAACGCCTCGACGACGCCGGCGTCTCGGCCCTGGCCCTGTCGGCCCAGCTCCACGTGCCGCCCCTGCACCCGATCTTCTTCGAGACCGCGCGGGCGCGGGGCATGCCGGTGCTGGAGGTCCCGCTGGCGGTCCCGTTCATCGCGATCTCCCAGGAGGTGGCGGCGGCCCTGCGCGAGGACGCCAGCCACCGTCTGGGGGCCCAGCTCCAGGTGTTCGGCGCCCTGCGCTGGCTGGCCTCGGAGGACCTGGACACCCCGACCCTCTTCAAACGCCTGGAACGCCTGTCGGGCTACGACGTCTACCTCTCCACCCGTCACGGCCGCCCCCTGCTGCCGGGCGTCCCGGTGCCCTCCCTGGACGTCCTCCCGGCCGAGCCCGACGCCCCGCCCACGATCCCGGGCGGCTTCGTCCTGCCGGTCTCGGCGCCCGGCGGCCCCGCGGGCTATCTGGTGGCCTTCGAGCGCGAGGGCGCCCGGCCGGCGGGCCTGGCGGTGGTCCAGCACATCGCCACGGTGGCGGCCCTCCAGGTGGCGATGGCCCGCCACGAGCGGGAGACGCTGCGCAGAGAGGGCGCGGAGACCCTGGCCGAGCTCCTCCAGAACATCCTCGACCCACCCGCCGCCCGCCGCCGCCTGGCCCGGTTCGGCCTGCCCATGGACGCGGACACGGTGCTGCTGGTGGTGCGCGGCGTCCCGGACGACGCCCTCCGCAGGGCCCTGGACGACCTGCCCCACCTCATGCTGAGACGCGGCGACGACCACCACGTCCTGGGCCCGACCTCCCTCGGCCCGGCCGTGGCCGCCCTGCCGGGCGCGGCGGCCGGGATGAGCCGCCCGTTCCCGCCCGGGGAGTCACTGACGGTGGCCCAGCGGGAGGCGGTGTGGGCGGCCTCGCACGCGGGTGAGGCCGGCAAGCCGCTGGTCCACTACGGCGAGGACACCACGGGCCGCTGGCTCCCCGACGACCCGGCGACGCTGACGGCCCTGGTGGATCATGTCCTGGGCGAGGTGCTGGCCTACGACGAGGGGCACGGCTCGCAGTTGCTGACGTCCGTGCGGGTCTGGATGGAACGCAACCGGCACGTGGAGGACGCCGCGGCCGCCCTCCACATCCACCCGAACACGCTCTCCTACCGGCTGCGCCGCTTCTCCGCCCTCACCGGGCGCGACCTGTCGTCAAGCGCGGCGTTCGCGGAGGTCTGGCTCGCCGTCCGCGCCGCCCGCCAACTCGGCCTCCTCGGACCGTAGCCCGGGGCGACTCAGTCGAAAAGCTCCTCCGCCGCCTCGACCTTGATCGCCCGCATCAGCCACCCATCCAAGGTGATCTGATCCTCACACTCCATCACCCGACTCCGCACCGCATCGGACACGACGACCCCACGCCCTTCCAGGATCTTCAGCACGGACTTCGCCTCACCCCGAGCCTCACCCCGCGCCTCGCCCCGCGCCTCACCTTGCGCCAGTAGGCCCTCGGCGTATTCGCCCTGGTATGGATAGGTCATCGTGCTCATGCCCCGCTCCCACTCTCGCTGTGCGTCGCCTTCCAGTGACAGATTGATATATCGAGCGTACCGCCAAGCCTGGTCGCTATCGATATGATCCAGCGCCTGCTGCACCGTGGCCGCGATGTCCGCGAAGCGCGGATGCCGGCTCTGCGTGATGGCCGAGATGACCGCCAGCCCGATGTTCTCCGTGGCCTGAGGGACATCCGTGATGACCGGCGTGTTCCCCTCGTGAATGATCAGGACCTTCAGGGTCAGCCCTGGATGGCCGGTGAAGATCTCCTGCTCCGCCCATCGGGCCACCTCGCGATTGGGGCAGATGACGATCAGGCAGGCCGGGCAGTGCTCGCGGGCCCGGAAGTTCGCGATGTACTCCAGCCACGAATACAGCTTGTCATCATCCGGCGCGCGCTGCGTCTCGACGATGACCCCGAACTTCTCCTTCCCCTTCCCGTACAGGATCGCGGCGTCCGCCCGGCAGACGCCGGGATCCGCCTCCGACAGGTCGGGTGAAGCGAGGCACGCCTCGCCCGACTTCGGAATCGGCAGATCGAACAGCGCCCGCAACATGTCTCTCGTGTACTCGACATTGAAGGTCGCAATCTTGTTGAGACCTTCGTGCTGTGCCGTGACCATGCGGGGACATTACTACGTGCGTTCGATTCATTACCTAGAGTTGACGGAACTGGATGGTGGCGATTTCCCAGCCACCCAGGGGCAAGCGCACCACTCCATCGCTGACCTGCACAGACTCTCCCGGACGCCCACGCAGGTCGGCGTGCCGGGCTTCTGTGAGAGAGCCGGAGATCACGGCTTCCGTCGGGTCCGGGGTGAGGGCCACGACGCGGAGTTCGCACCAGCCGTCCCGGTCCCGGAGTGAGGTCATCACAACGCCCTCGCCGGTCACCGACAGCCCGGCGGCCGGGGAGGGGAGCGGCAGGGCGCTCTCCGCCGTGCCGGGCACCACGAGCAGGTCGTGCCGGAAGGCCTCCGCCTGCGGGACCACCTCGCCCCACGCCCCCTGGTACGGCATCAGCGCCAAGCTCACCTTCCGCACCCCGCGCGACTGCGCGGCGGGAGTGGGCAACTGGGGGCCGGCCGGTTCGGGGCGCAGGCCGTTGCGGTTGCGCGAGAGGTAGCCGACCGAGCGGAGCAGCGTCAGGGCCAGCTCGCCCTCCACCACCTCGTACTCGGTCACGTGCTCGAGCAGCGCCGCCACGCCGCCCGCCGCCACCCACGACGAGGCCGGGAACGTGGGCAGCGGGGTCTCGCCGCAGCCGCCCTCGGCGGTCAGTCCCCGGGTGACGACCGCGAACTGGCCCTCCGCGTGCGACTCGGAGGCGTCCGGCGTCGGCAGCGGCACGTGCAGGCGCACCCGGTGGTCGGCGCAGCGGTTGTCGAACTCGACGTCCAGCCGTACGAACGGCTCGCCCGCCCGCAGCTCGACGCGCGTCATGACGGTGGCCCGCTCCATGCGGTGCGCGCGGGTCCCGGCGGGCACCTCGGGGGCGCCCTCGATCGACTCGCCGGAGGCCGGCCACCGGTACGTGCGCCGCACGTCGACGATCGCCAGCAGCGGCCCCGTGCAGACCACCTCGACCGCCACCGACTCCGGCTCGGACACCACCACGTCCACCGGCGGGGGCGCGTGGTTGTAGGTGTCGCCCACGTCGCCGCCGTCCACGATGCGGCCCGCGCCCGTGACCGTGGTCCCGTCCTGGCCGACCAGGGTCAGCGTGCCGTCGGAGCCGATCGTGACCCGCAGCAGACCGTTGTCCAGCACCTGCTCGTCCCCGCGCACCGGCAGGGGTGCCGAGTCGGAGCTGAGCCAGCACGACGGGTGGTGCTCGCCGGGCAGGCGCCCGGCGGTGCCGGGGCCGTAGACCTGGTCGCGTGGCGCCGGGCGGACGCTCGTGTGGCCCAGGGGCGGCGCCTCCACCAGGGCCGCCACCGTGCGCCGGGGCTCGGCGAGGATGCGCAGGTGGGTGACGCCGTCGAGGGCGCCGCGCAGGTCGTCCACGTCGAAGGGCACCGTGCTCTCGCGCGCCACCGTGAACGTCAGCGTCTCGCCCTCGACCGCCCAGGAGGTGACGTGCTGGCCGTAGAGCTCGGTCCCGTGGATGAAGGTCAGGGCCGTGGCCGGGTCGACCTCGTCGTCGAGCAGCAGCGTGGCGGCGTATTCCAGCGGCTGGGTGGGCACCGGCCGGCCCGTCGCGTCCACCAGCGGGTCGGTGCCCGCCATGTCCACGATCACGACGCCGCGCCGGGGAGCGGGCGTGGGGTTGACGATCAGCACCCCGTCGACCGGTACGAACGCGGCCAGGCGGGCGGTCACCATGTCGCGGACGGCCTGCCCGAGGTGTTCGGCCTCCGCGATGCGCGCGGCCACCTGCTGGGCGGTGTCGTCCACGCCGCAGCCGGTCACCGAGTCGTGCCCGCTGGCGTCCACCAGCCGCCACCACGCCATGTCCAGGAAGCGTCCCGGCCATTCGGCGCCCCAGAGCGTGGCCAGCGGCTCGGCGTAGCGTTCGACCATCCGCTCGGCGCGGCCCATGGCCTGCTTGACGTGGGCGCGGACCGAGATGACGCCGGGCAGGATGTTGGCGCGGGCGTGGGAGCGCAGCTCGCCGTGGACGCGGGGCAGCCCAGCGACGTCGCCAGAGAATGCCCCGATATATCCGGACAAGGTGTCCATGCGGGCACCGATCGCCGCGACCATCTCCGGCAGCCCGCGCACGGGCGCGGAGTGGTCGGTGCCGTACATGGCCAGTAGCGCCCCCTCGGGCCCGCGCCACTCGCGCATGGTCTTCACGAACGCCTGCGCTCGCCCGGTCAGCCCGTCGGTGTCGGAGAACAGGTGCGCCCCGTTCCCGTAGCCGCCGGCCGGCAGGTACTGGGTGCGCAACGCCGTGCCGTCGGGCGCCACCCAGGCGAAGGCGTCGGTGGTGACGGCGGACGGCACGCCGCGATAAACGCACGCGTGTAGCAGCCCGGCCTTGCGCAGGATCTGCGGCATCTGGGCCGTGTGCCCGAACATGTCCGGCAGGTAGCCCACCGGCATCGACCCGCCGAGCTTGTCCGACCGGCTCATGCCCAGCTCGAGGTTGCGGATGATGTTCTCGCCCGAGCACAGGAACTCGTCGAGCAGGATCTGCCACGGCCCGACCGCCAGCCGCCCGGCCTCGACCAGCGCCGCGATGCGGTCACGGTTCTCCGGGCGCACCTCGAGGTAGTCGTCCACGCAGGCGAGCTGCCCGTCGAGGGTGAAATGGTAGGCGGGCTCGCGTTCCATCGTGTCGAGCACCTCGTCGAGCAGCGCCACCAGGCGCAGCCTGAAGCGCTGGAAGGGCTCGTACCACTCCCTGTCCCAGTGTGTGTGCGGTACGACGACGATCTCCGTGCTCACGCTGCCTCCCCTCCCATGGGCAGTTCATGCCGTACGGCGTAGCGGGCCGCGATCCGCTGAGCCGTCACGATGTCCTCGAGCGCGCCGCCCACGTCGGTGAGCGGCGGCTTGCCATCGTTCACGAAAGCATGGAAAGCGGCGAGCTGTACCTCGAACGCCTCAGTCACCTCGCGCCACTCCGTCCGGCTTTCACCACCGGACACCACGGTGAGCGTGGTCGGGGCGTTCATCAGGTACGGCGAGGGGAAGACGAGCTCGATCGAGCCCTTGTCGTGATGGATGGCCACGGTCTCCCGGTAGGCGGGATAGTCCTCCAGGTAGTGCCACCGGATGGCGAACCGGCCCTGGACGGGCAGCGGTCCGGAGATCTCGATGGAGCCGGGCGCGGGACCCCAGGCTTCGACGTACGAAATTTCAGCAGGAGAGCCGGTAAAGCGCCTCAAGAGCGACAAGTCATGGCAGATCGACCCCAGCGCCACTCCGTACAGGTTCCTGACCGCCTCCGGCGCCGACTCCCCCAGCGCCCGCGACACCAGTTCGTGCTCGGCGGCCCGCAGCGAGGCCAGCAGCCCGGCGTCCACGTCCCGGGCCTGCGTCAGGTTGGCGAACGCGAGCTGCGACTCCCCGCTGGGATGCAGCACGCTCACCTCGACCGACCGGATGATCCCGGGGCCGCCCAGCGAGGCCAGCAGCTCCTCGGCCCGGCGCACGGCCGGGTCGTACTGCTTCATGTAGCCCACCATCAGCCGCCCCTCGGGCAGCGCGGCCACCTCGGCCCTGGTCAGCGCGAGCGGCTTCTCGCACAGCACCGCGTGGCCGGCCTCGAGCGCCTGGCGCACGGTCTCGCCGTGGGAGCCGGAAGCCAGCACGACGACCGCCTCGAAGCCGCCGGCGGCGAGCAGGTCGGCCACCGACGTGTACCGCCGCTCGGCCCCCAGCCGGTCGCCCACGGCGTCGGCGAGGGTCTTCGACAGGTCGCAGACGGCGACCACCTCGAACAGGTCCCGCCGCCTCGACAGCAGCGGCACGTAGACCGCCTGGGTGACGGCCCCGCAACCCACAAGCGCGATTCTCAAAGTCCCAAGTCCTTCAGCTTCCGTCGGTTGGCCGCCTGGTCGGCGACGTTCTGGGCGACCGTGCGCCGCCCGGGCAGCGTGTCCTGCTCGATGACGATCCAGCCCTCGTAACCGATCTCGTCCAGTGTCGCGACCACGCCGGGCAGGTCCAGCTCGCCCTCACCGAGCTGCGCGAACCCGCCGCGCCCCATGAGCTCGCGCAGGTCCACGCCGTCGCTCAGGGCCTGCTCGAGGATCTTGGTGTCGCCGTCCTTGATGTGCACGTGCCCGACCCGCCCGGCCCAGGCGCGCAGCGCCGTCACCGGGTCGCCCCCGGCCAGCAGCAGGTGGCCGGTGTCGAGGCAGAGCTGCACGTCGGTCAGCTCCAGCAGCCGTTCGACGTCGTCGGGGGTCTCGACGTAGGTGCCGAGGTGGTGGTGGAAGACGGGCTCGAATCCGCGCTCGCGGCAGCGGTCGGTGGCCTCCTGGACGCGGGCGGCGTACGCGGGCCACTCCGGCGACGCCAGCCCTGGAACGCTCCCGCCGGGACGGGCGAACCGTTCGGGCGAGCCCGAGCAGGCCAGCGTGGGCCGGGGCGCCAGGTCCCCCGCGGGCGCGGCGGCGAACACGTCCAGCGCGGCCTCCAGGGCCGGGAGCCCCTGGGCGTAGGCGTCCGCGTCGCCGTACCGCAGGTCCACCCAGCCGCCCGCCAGCAGCAGCCCGTTCGAGCTCAGCCGGTCGGCCAGCTCGGTGCCGGTGCCGAGATAGCCGATGGGCCCGGAGTCGATGCCCTCGTAGCCCGCCTCGGACAGCGCGCGGACCATCTCGTCGGCGGTCAGCGGCGGCGGAGCGTCGCTCAGCTCGAACACGCCGAAGCTCACAGGGGCGTTGGCGACTTTCCTCACGCGCATAGGGCGATCACCTCGTTCTCATAGGTTTCCAACCGGTGCGGCCCGTCGATCGCCCGCAGCAGCACGCGCTCGCCGCGGACCACCTGCCGGGTGCCGTCGGGGCGGACCAGCACCAGGCCGTCGGCGTCCAGGGCGAGCAGTTCGTCGCCCAGTCTGACCAGCAGCGGCCCGTCGGGTCCCGTGGACACGGCGGTACGGCCCGCGCGCACGCCGTCGAGCACCGTCGTGGTGTCCTCGGCCAGCACCCAGGTGGTGGGTCCGCCGGGCAGGCCGTCGGAGCCGTGGCGGTGGAAGTCGCTGCCGCCGATCGCGATCACGTCGTCGCGCCAGGCCTCCGCCCAGGTCAGCGGCGCGCCCCAGCGGCGGTCCCACCAGCCGGAGCTCCACACCTCCGCGACGCGTGGGCGGCGGCTGATCGGCAGCAGCCAGGCGCAGTCGCCGCCGAGCGGGTGGTTGATCGAGATCAGCCCGCCCGCGCGCTCGGCGTGCTCGACCCAGGAGTCGGCCGGCCGCCGGAAGTCCACCCAGCCGACGTCGCCGAACACGTTCGCGTGGCCCCGGTCGGTGGTGACCTCCTGGCCGGGGATGAGCGTGATGTCCCGGTCGATCTTGCCCAGCCAGGGGTGGTGGCTGACGGTGTTGTGGTCGGTGACGGCCAGGAAGTCGAGGCCGCGCCCGTAGGCGAGCTCGGCCAGCTCGGCGATGGTCAGGGCGCCGTCGCTGTGCAGGGTGTGGGCGTGGAAGTCGCCCGCGAACCACCGCAGCCCGCCGACGTCGGGGATGTCCCGCCGAGGCGGGCGCTCCCCGTGCGGCGGCTCCTCGGCCGGAGGCTCGGGGGGCGCGACGGTCTCGACCGAGATGTCCAGGGTGTAGTCGAGCCCCTGGGGCGGGATCCGGTGCAGCCGCAGCCACACGTGCCACGTCCCGGTCTCCGGCTCGCCCGGCAGGTAGCCGGGGGTGGCCCAGCCCGGGGTGATCGTGTACTCGTCCCGCGCGCCACCCGACCAGCCGCGGAAGCCGTCCGGCGAGCCGCACCCGAGGTCGATCACCCCTTGTGACCGGTCGTAGGAGAGCCGCACGGTGACGGCGGCGGCCCCGGCGGGCACCTCGAAGGGCACCTCCCGCAGGATCCGCTCCAGCCGGTCGTCCAGCGTCCAGTGGCCTCTCACACGAGTTCTCCGTCCCGGTAGACCAGGGCCCGATCGCGCCGGGGCAGGGCGTGGCCCTCGTCACCGACGGCGGGCTCACTCCCTTCGGGCACGACGGCCTGCACGGTCACGTCGTTGACGTCGAGGGTCACCAGGTGGGAGGCACCGAGGTTCTCCACGATGACCACCTTTCCACCCAGCGCGCCCTCCACGGGCTCGGCCGAGTAGGACATGTACTCGGGCCGCACGCCGTACACGATCTGCTCGCCGTCGGACAGTCCCGCCGCCGGGACCGCCACCTTGCAGCCTGCCACCTCCAGCGTGTCACCTCGTACGGCGCCGTCCAGCAGGTTCATGGGCGTCGAGCCGATGAAGCCGGCCACGAAGGTGTTGGCCGGCCGCTGGAACACCTCGGCCGGCGTACCGATCTGCCGGATGTGCCCGGCCTCCATGACCGCCATCCGGTCGGCCATGGCCAGCGCCTCGGCCTGGTCGTGGGTGACGAACACGGTGGTGACGCCCAGCTCGCGCTGGAGCTTCTTGAGGAACGTGCGGGCCTCCAGCCGCAGCCGGGCGTCCAGGTTGGACAGCGGCTCGTCGAACAGGTACGCCTGCGCCTGCGTCGCCATCACCCGGGCCAGCGCCACCCGCTGCTGCTGCCCGCCGGAGAGCTGCCCCGGCCGCCGGTCCATCAGTTGTTCGAGCCCGAGCCGCGCCCCCACCTCGGCGGCCTTCTCACGCCGTGCCCCGCGCGCGACCTTCTTGATCCGCAGCGGGTAGGCGATGTTGTCGGAGACGTCCATGTGCGGGAACAACGCGTAGTCCTGGAAGACCATCGCCACGTCCCGGCCGCCCGGCTGCACGCCGGTCACGTCCCGCCCGCCGATGAGGACGGCGCCGCCGGTCGCGGTCTCCAGCCCGGCGATCGTGCGCAGCAGCGTGGTCTTGCCGCAGCCGGAGGGCCCGAGCAGGGCGAAGAACTCGCCGTCGGGGACGGCCAGGTCGAGCGCGTCGAGGGCTTTCACCCCGCCGGGATAGACCTTGGTCAGCCCGCGTAGTTCGATGGCGGCCATTAACGCTTGATCCCTCCGTGGAAGCGGAAGCCGTACTTCTTGCTGACGAACAGATACATGAGGACCACGGGGATCGAGTACAGCAGCCCGAACGTGGACAGCATGCTGAGGTTGGCCTGTCCGCCCTCGGTGTACAGCGTGTACGTGATCACCGCCGCCGGCTGCTTGTCCACATCGCTCAGCAACAGGTACGGCATCAGGAAGTTCCCCCACACGTTGGCCACGGCCCAGACCCCGATGGTCGCCAGCCCCGGCCGGACCAGCGGGACCACCACGTGCCGCACGATCTGCAGGGGCGAGGCCCCGAACACCCGCGCCGACTCCTCGTAGGACTTCGGCGTGGAGTCCATGAAGTCCTTCAGCATGAAGATCGCCGCGGGCAGCAGGCCGCCGGTCAGGATGAGGATGAGCCCGAGCTGCGAGTCGATGAGGTTCAGCTCGACCGCGAGCTGGAACAACGGCACCATCGCCGCCGTCCCCGTGATGATCGACGACAGCAGCAGCAACGCGTACAGCAGCGCGTCCCGGCCGGGCAGCCGCACCCGGCTCAGCGCGTACGCGGCCAGCGCCGCCAGGATCACGACCAGCACGGCGGTCCCGGCCGACAGGACGACCGAGTTCCACAGCGACGGCAGCGCGTACGGGTGCTCCAGCACCGCCCGGAAGTTGTCGAGGGTGAAGTCGGGCACCACGACCTCGTACGTGGGGTCCGAGGTGAACGGCGCCGTCACCAGCCACAGCAGCGGGATCGTGAAGAAGGCCAGCAGCACCGCGATCAGCGTGCAGAACCCGATCCGACCCAGGACGAAACGCGTCATTTCTTGCTCCGCAGCAGCCGCAGGTAGAACACCGCCACGACCAGGTTGATCAGCAGGATGATCGTGGAGACGGCGGCGCCGTAACCGAGTTCGCCGCTCTGCAGGGCGACCTTGTAGACGTGCACGGCCAGCACCTCGGACTTGCCGTCGGGCCCGCCCGCGGTGAGCAGGAACGGGGTGAAGTCGTTGAACGTCCACAGGCTGATCAGCAGCAGGTTCGTCAGGATGTGGCCGCGGATGTGCGGGAACACCACGTCCCTGAGCTGCTGCCAGCCGGAGGCGCCGGCCAGGCGGGCGCTCTCCAGGTGCGAGGGGGGCACGTTTCCGAGGGCGGCGCCGTACAGCATCATCGAGAACGCCGTGCCGCGCCACGTGTTGAACACGATGATCGACAGCATCGGATGGTCGAGCAGCCAGGCGAACCCGGGGATGCCGAGCAGCGCGTTGAGGGTGCCGCCGTCACGGTCGAGCAGCGCCACCCACAGGAACGACACGATCGCGCTCGGCAGGATCCAGGCCAGGATGACCAGGCCCTCGACCAGCCGCTTGAGCGGGCCGCGCCGGTCGCGCAGCAGCCAGGCGATGGTGAAGCCCAGCCCGACCTGCCCGATGACGGCCGAGCCCAGCACGAACTGCGTGGTCAGCCAGGTGGAGTTCCAGAACGTGGGGTTGGCGACCGCGTCGAGGAGGTTGCCCAGCCCGACGAACTGCGGCGCGGCCGCGGCGGCCCCGGTCAGGCGGTAGTTGGTGAGCCCGAGGTAGAGCACCCAGAGCGCGGGGAAGACGAGGAAGACGGCGATGAGCAGCAGGGCGGGGGCCACGAAGGCCCCGGCCCGCGCCCGTCCCAGGCCCGCCGCGTCCGAGCTGTAGCGGGGGGCCTGTTCCTCTGTGCGTACCTCAGGAGGCGATGTTGCCTGCGCCACCGACGATTCCTTCGAGCTTCTTCTGGTAGTCGGCCGCCGCCTGGTCGGGCGCGGTCCCGCCCACGACCGCGGCGGTGGCCTCCTGCAGCGCCACCGACACCTGCGGATAGACGGCCACCGGCGGACGGTAGGCGGTCAGCGGCAGCACCTTCTCCGAGATGAACGTCAGGAGCGGCTCACCGGCCAGGATCTCCTTGTTGACGTCCGTGCGCGGCGTGGTGCGGACGTTGCCGTCCTTGGTCTCCTCCTTCAGCGCCTCCGGCGAGAGCGTGAAAGCCAGCAGCTCGAACGCCTCCTTGGGGTGCTTGCTGCCGGGGTTGACCGTGCGCAGCGCGCCGCCGGACATGCTGACGAAGTCCTGGCCGCGCAGGCCCTTGCCGGGCTCGATGGCGGGGATCATGGCGTACCCGACCACCTGGTCGCGGTCCGCCATCTTGGCCACGCCGTCCTTGGGGTTGACCACGCCGCGCCAGAAGTAGTCGCCCTCCAGCAGGATGCCGATCTTGCCCTGGGCGAACTGCTGGAACGACTTGTCGCGCCCCTTGGCCTCCTGCTGGAGCTTCGGATCGCCGAGGCCGCCGCCGTAGATCTTCTGGTAGAGGCCGAGCGCGTCCTTGAGCGGCTGGCCGGCGCCGGTCCACTTGCCGTCCTTCTGCACCTCGCCGCCCGCGCCCGCGAGCAGCGGCAGCACGCCCTGCATCGAGGTGGCCTCGCCCATCGCGGTGCCGGCGTTGATCTGGATCGGCACGGGCACGCCGGACGACTTCAGCTTGGCCCCGGCGTCGAGGACCTCCTGCCAGCTCTTGGGCTGCCAGTCGGCGGGCAGTCCCGCCTTGGCGAAGAGCGTCTTGTTGAAGTAGAGCACCCGGCCGTCGGTGCCGACCGGCAGGGCGTACTTCTTGCCGTTGAACTCGGCCATCCCCTGGACGGCCTCGGGGATCTGCGACCAGCCGTCCCAGCTCTCGGCCTCGGCCCCGACCAGCTCGGACAGCGGCTTGATGTAGCCCGCCTCGGCGAACTCGCCGGCCCAGATGCCGTCGATGTCGATCACGTCCGCGCCCTTGCCGGACTTGAGGTCGAGGGAGAGCTTGGTCTTGTACTGCTCGTCGTCGACGCCGCTGGGAACGAACTTGACCGTGACGTCCTTGCCCTTGGCCTTCTGGGCCGCCTCGAACTTGGGGATGACCCAGTCCGCGATGAACTTCGCCGCCGCCGCGTTCTTCCCACCGGCGATGGCGTTCTGGGCGATCGTCAGCTCGATGGTGTCCCCGCCTCCGCCGGACGACTGGCCGCAGGCGGCGAGCCCCAGACCGGCCGCGGTGATGACCGCGACCACACCCATCGACCGTTTCCGCAATGCCATGCAAACCCTCCGACGTGTCCTAAAGGGAGGAGACCATTGGCCAATATGTCATGACATGCATATGACGTAAAGACCTGGCCATAATCCCCAGGGTCTGGGGACGTTCGGCAACATAGCGGACATCCGAATGTCATGACAATATGCCATAGTGTCCGCGAGTAAGCTCGGCCTCAGGAGGTGCGTTGTACGACCTGATCACGATCGGCCGCTCCGGCGTCGACGTCTATCCGCTGCAGACCGGTGTCGGCCTGGCCGACGTCGAGACCTTCGGGAAGTTCCTCGGCGGTAGCCCCACCAACGTCGCCGTCGCCGCCGCCCGTCACGGGTTGCGCCCCGCCGTGATCACCGGTGTGGGGGCCGACCCGTTCGGAGACTACGTACGCCGGGCGATCCGCGACTTCGGCGTGGACGACGCCTTCGTGAGCACGATCGAGGGCCGGCCCACGCCCGTGACGTTCTGCGAGATCTTCCCACCCGATCACTTCCCGATCTACTTCTACCGCGGCGAGCATCCGCCAGATCTGCAGATCTCCCCCTCGATGCTCGATCTGAACGCGATTCGCGAGACGGACCTGTTCTGGTTCTCGCTGACCGGGCTGAGCCAGGAGCCGAGCGCCGCCGCCCACACCGCCGCCCTGTCGGAGCGTTCCTCCGGATGGACGGTCTTCGACCTGGACTACCGGGCCTCGCTCTGGGAGTCGCGGGAGGCGGCCCACGAGGCCGCCCAGCGGGCGCTGCCTCGGGCCAACGTGGCGGTCGGCAACCTGGAGGAGGTGGAGGTCGCGGTCGGCGTACGCGATCCGGAGGCCGCCGCCCAGGCCCTGCTGGACGCCGGCGTACGGGTCGCGATCGTGAAAATGGGCCCTGAAGGGGTTTTCGCGCGTACCTCTGAGGAGAGCGCTTTGGTGGAGCCCATGGAGGTGAAGGTGGTCAACGGAATCGGCGCGGGCGACGCGTTCGGCGGCGCCGTCTGTGTCGGGCTGCTGCGCGGCTGGCCGCTGGAGCGCACGCTGCGCTTCGCCAACGCCGCCGGGGCCTTCGTGGCCGCCCGCCTGGCCTGTGCCGATGCCATGCCGACCACCGCCGAGGTGGAGGAGCTGCTGAACGGGGTGCGTCCTTGAGCGACATCACGCTGCCCAGGACCGCCGACTACGGGCGGCTCACCCACATCCGCGCCACCCGGCCGGAGGAGATCGCCGAGGCCGCGGCCCGCCGGGAGCGGCGCGGGCTGCCCGCCGAGGGCGAGCGGCTGCTGATCATCGCCGCCGACCACGCGGCCCGCGGCGCGCTGGGGGTGCGCGACCGGCCGCTGGCCATGGCCAGCCGCGTCGACCTGCTCGACCGCCTGCGGCTCGCGCTGTCCAGGCCGGGCGTGGACGGCATCCTGGCCTCCCCCGACGTCCTGGAGGACCTGCTCCTGCTCGGGGCGCTGGAGGGCAAGCTGGCCTTCGGCTCCATGAACCGGGGCGGCCTGCAGGGCTCGGTCTTCGAGCTGGACGACCGCTTCACCGGCTTCGACGCCGCCTCGATCGACACGATGCGGCTCGACGGCGGCAAGATGCTCTGCCGCATCGACCCGACCGACCACGCGACCGTGACCACGCTCGAGTCGTGCGCCCGTGCGGTCACCGACCTGGCCAGGCGGCGGCTGGTGGCCATGGTCGAGCCGTTCTGGTCGCTGCGCACGGAGTCGGGCGTCCTGCGCAACGACCTGTCGCCCGATGCCGTGATCCGCGCGATCAGCGTTGCCCAGGCCCTCGGCGTGACGTCGGCCTACACCTGGCTGAAGATCCCCGCGGTGGCCGAGATGGAGCGCGTGATGGCCGCCACCACGCTGCCCGCCCTGCTCCTCGGGGGCGACCCGCCCGACATCGACGCCGCGTACGCCGACTGGCACCGCGCCCTGAGCCTGCCCGGGGTGCGGGGTCTCGTCGTCGGGCGTGCCCTGCTCTATCCGCCGGACGACGACGTGGCGGCGGCGGTCGACGGTGCCGCGGCGCTGGTGCGAGAGGTCCCCGCATGACCCACCTCCCCTACGGCGAGGCCGCGGGCGGCCCCTGGTCGGTGGAGATCACCCCGTCCCTGGCGGGCTGGACGTACTCGGGCCTGCGCGTCGCGGACCTGACCGACGCGCCGGTGACGTTCTCGACGGGCGAGGAGGAGCTGCTGGTCCTGCCCCTGGCCGGCTCCTGCACGGTCGCCATCCCCGGCGACGAGTTCGTGCTGACCGGGCGGGCGTCGGTGTTCGACGGCCCCTCCGATTTCGCCTATATCCCGATTTCTACGGAAGTGACCTTGCAGGGCGCCGGCCGGATCGCCCTGCCCTCGGCCCGCGCCACCCGCGCGCTGGCCCCCCGCTACGTCGCCGCCGCCGAGGTCTCGGTCGAGATCAGGGGCGCGGGCCAGGCCACCCGCCAGGTGAACAACTTCTGCTCCCCCGACGCGTTCGACTGCGACAAGCTCGTGGCCGTGGAGGTCCTCACCCCGGACGGCAACTGGTCCTCCTACCCGCCGCACAAGCACGACACCCAGGGCCCGGACGAGGCCGTGCTGGAGGAGATCTACTACTTCGAGGTCGCCGACCAGGGCATCGGCTACCAGCGCGTCTACTCCTCCGAGCGCGGCCACATCGACACCCTCGCCGAGGTCTCCTCCGGCGACGTGGTCCTGGTCCCGTACGGCTACCACGGCCCCTCCATGGCCGCCCCGGGCTACGACCTGTACTACCTGAACGTCCTGGCGGGCCCCGCCGAGCAGCGTTCGATGGCGTTCTGCGACGATCCCCGTCACGCCTGGATCCGCTCCTCGTGGCAGGCCCAGCCCCTCGACCCCAGACTGCCGTTCGGGAGGACCCCATGACCCGTCTGACCGTCGCCCAGGCCATCGTGCGCTTCCTGGCCCACCAGTGGAGCGAGCGCGACGGCGTGCGGCACCGGTTCTTCGGCGGCTGCGCAGGCATCTTCGGCCACGGCAACGTCGCCGGGCTCGGCCAGGCGCTGGCCACCTCCACCGAGGACCTGCCCTACCACCTGAGCCGCAACGAGCAGGCGATGGTCCACACGGCCGCCGCCTACGCGCGGGCGAGCAACCGGTTGGCCACACTGGCCTGCACCACCTCGATCGGCCCCGGCGCCACCAACATGATCACCGGTGCGGCCGGCGCGACGATCAACCGGCTCCCCGTGCTGCTGCTGCCCGGCGACATCTTCTCCACCCGCGTCGCGGGCCCGGTGCTGCAGGAGCTGGAGGACCAGCGCTCCTACGACATCTCGGTCAACGACTGCTTCAAGCCCGTCTCCCGCTTCTGGGACCGGATCAACCGCCCCGAGCAGCTCCCGTCCGCGCTGCTGGCCGCCATGCGCGTGCTCACCGACCCGGCCGAGACCGGCGCGGTGACGCTGGCGCTGCCGCAGGACGTGCAGGCCGAGGCGTTCGACTGGCCGGACGAGCTGTTCGCCGACCGCGTCTGGCACATCCCCAGGCCGCGCCCCGAACGCGCGGCCCTCGCGCGGGCCGCCGACCTCATCACGTCGGCCGAGCGCCCGCTGATCGTGGCCGGTGGCGGGACGATCTACAGCGAGGCCACCGCCCAGTTGCGCGCCTTCGCCGAGACGTACGGGATCCCGGTGGCCGAGACACAGGCGGGCAAGGGCGCGCTTCCCTACGGTCACCCGCTGGCCGTCGGCGCGATCGGCGCCACGGGCACCACAGCCGCCAACGCGCTGGCCCGCGAGGCCGACCTGATCATCGGCGTGGGCACCCGCTACAGCGACTTCACCACGGCCTCGCGCACGATCTTCGCCCCCGACGCCCGCTTCGTGAACCTCAACGTCACCGGCTTCGACGCGGCCAAGCTCTCCGGTCTGCAACTGGTCGCCGACGCCCGCGAGGGGCTGGCCGACCTGACCGAGGCGTGCGCGGGCTGGAGCGCCCCGGCCGGCCAGCGCGAGCGGGCCGCCGACCTCACACGGGCCTGGGACGTGGCCGTGGACGCGGCGTACGGGCTGGAGGGCACGCCCCTGCCCCAGTCAGCGGTGATCGGCGCGGTCAACACGGCGGCCGGCGACGACGGCGTGGTGGTGTGCGCGGCCGGGTCGATGCCCGGCGACCTGCACAAGCTCTGGCGTCCCAGCGGCCCCGGCAGCTACCACGTCGAGTACGGCTACTCCTGCATGGGCTACGAGATCGCCGGCGGGCTGGGCGTGAAGATGGCGGTCCCGGAGCGCGAGGTGTTCGTGCTGGTGGGCGACGGCTCGTACCTGATGATGGCCCAGGAGCTCGTCACGGCGATCTCGGAGGGCGTCAAGCTGGTCGTGATCCTGGTGGACAACGCCGGGTTCGCCTCCATCGGCCGCCTGTCGGAGAGCGTGGGCGCGGAGCGGCTCGGCACCTCCTACAAGCGCCGCGACGGCGGCCCGCTGCCGGTGGACCTGGCGGCGAACGCGGCCAGCCTCGGCGCCACCGTGCTGCGCCCCGAGTCGGTCGCCGACCTGCGCAAGGCGCTCGACACGGCGCGCTCGGCGACGGAGACCACGGTGATCTACGTCCGCACCGACCCCATGGCCGACGACGCGCCGTCCTCGGAGGCGTGGTGGGACGTGCCCGTGGCGGAGGTGGGGACGACGAGCGCCACGTACGCGGCGCGGGGGACGTACGAGCTGAGCAAGCGCTCCCAACGCCCGCACCTGACCCCACCCGCCTGACCCCGCCCTGCCTGACCCCGCCCGCCTGATCAGGGTTGCCCGTGATCACCCTGGGGAACGCCTCTGACCAGGCTCGACAGGGGGGCGACAAGATGAGGCCGTGGCGGCTGCTGGGGTGGATCGCGCTCGTCGCGGTGGCCGGCTTCTGCCTCTACCACGTACGGACGGTGGCGATGTCGATCGTCATCGGCCTCTTTCTCACCGCGCTGCTGCTGCCCCCGGCCCGCTGGCTCAGGTCACGCGGGCTGGGCCGCGCTCTCGCCACCGCCATCGTCTTCGTCGGCGGGCTCCTGCTGGCGGGGGCGTTCGTGGCGCTGCTGGTGCAGCCCACCATCGACAGCGTGACGCAGTTGAGCGACAGCATCGGCAAGGTGCTCGACGACCTGCACGAGCTGACGGCCCGGTTCGGCCTCGACGACCAGGAGCTGATCGCGCGGGCCCGGGAATATCTGACCGGGCAGGGCCGGCAGCTCACCACCGGAGCCCTGGCCGGGGTCAGGACCGTGGGCGAGATCATCATCGGGGCCGTGCTGGCGGTCATCCTGTCGGTGTACTTCGTGCACGGCGGCGACCGGCTCTTCCGGTGGCTGGTCCAGCTCGCGCCCGCCGATGCCAGGACGCGGCTGTCGGAGGGCGGCCAACTGGTGTTCTCGGTGATCGGCCGCTACATTCGCGGCATCGCGATCGTGGGCGTGGTGGACGGGTTCTTCATCGGGATCGCGCTGTGGATCCTCGGGGTGCCGCTCGCGCTGCCGCTGGCGGTGCTGACGTTCGTGGGGGCGTTCCTGCCGGTGGTGGGGGCGTTCATGGCCGGGCTGCTGGCGGCGGTGGTGGCGCTCGTGTCGAAGGGCGTGCTGGTGGCGCTGATCGTGGTGGCGGTGACGGTGGCCGTCCAGCAGATCGAGGGGCACGTGCTGGCGCCGCAGATCTACGGCAGGGCGCTGGATCTGCCCAGCGCGGTCATCCTGGTGGCGATCGCGGTGGGCAGCTTGATCGCGGGCATCGCCGGCGCCTTCCTGGCCGCCCCGGTGACCTCGGTCATCGTCGCCCTTCTCCACCGCCCGCGCCCGCTTGATCATCCACCGCCCGCGCCCGCTTGATCATTGACCGGCTGCGGTGGCCGGTCAGCGCTCTTCCAGCAGCAGCTCGAGCTCCAGCTCATGCCTGATCGGGATGCCGTCGGACTCGGCCGGGATGCCGGGCTTGAGCGCCCGCGCGCGGTCCACGGCGTTCCGGTGCAGGGCGACCAGGTCGAACCCGTAGCGCTGGTAGAAGCGCAGGGCGTGGGTGTTGTCGTTGGTGGTGAGAAGAGAGAGCCGGGTCACGCCGCGCTCGGCGGCGACCGTCCGCACCGCGTCGAGCAGGGCCCTGCCGACCCCCTTCCCGGGAAGCACGGCGTCGATGGTGATGATCTCGACGGCTCCTTCGCCCACCGCGTACGTCACCAGCCCCGCCACCTCGTCACCGGACTCGGCGATGAAGCCGGGCAGCTCGGCCGCGTCCACCAGCTCACCCCGGCCCAGGGCCACCACGGTGGAGCCGCCCCAGCTCCCGGTGAGCACGCGGGTGACGTCCGGCAGGTCGTCCGGCCCAATGGGGCGCACCGAGATCGCCATGGGGTCATTATGAGACCTATGCGATGGGTAACGTTCGACTGTTTCGGAACCTTGGTCGACTGGCGGCACGGCATCCGGACCAGCGCCGAGCTGGTCGCCCCGGGGCAGGGGGCGCGGCTGCTGGAGACGTACAACAGGCACGAGGCCGACGTGCAGGCCGAGTCGCCGGGGATGCGCTACCGGCTCGTGCTGGCCGAGGCGCTGCGCCGGGCGTGCGCGGAGGAGAAGGTGGAGCTGGGCGCGGACGACGCCTCGGTGCTGGCGACGACGCTGCCGTACTGGCCGGTGTTCCCCGAGGTGGGGGCCGAGCTGTCAGCGCTGCGGGGGGCCGGGTGGCGGCTGGCGCTGCTGACGAACTGCGACCGCGACCTCATCGCCGAGACGCGGCGGCGGCTGCCGGTGCCGTTCGACGCGGTGGTGACGTCTGAGGACGCGGGGGCGTACAAGCCGGCGGAGGCGCACTTCGAGCTGTTCCGGAGCTCGTACGAGCCGGAGGTGTGGGTGCACGCGGCGCAGAGCTACTTCCACGACATGCTGCCCGCGCGGCGGCTGGACCTGCCGCGGGTGTGGATCAACCGGCAGGGCGAGCACCCGGCCGACGAGACGGTCGTCCAGCAGGTCCTGCCCGACCTGCGCGGCCTGCTGCGCGCGGTCGAGGCGGCCTGACCACCCAGACCCGCACCACCGCCCAGGCCCGCACCACCACTCAGACCCGCACCACCGCCCAGGCCCGCACCACCACTCAGGCCCGCTCCACCGCCCAGGCCCGCACCACCGCTCAGGCTCGCTGTTCCAGCACGTCGGCGATGCCCGCCAGGAAGGAGTCCACGTCGGCGATCAGGTAGCCGGACCTGAACATGACGGTCGAGAACTTCGCGTCCCGCACCTCCTTGGCCGTGACGGGGTAGTCGGTCGTCCCGCGCAGGGTGGCCACGATGCGGTCGAGGAAGGCGTCGATCTCGTCCTCGTTGTAGCCGGTGCCCATGCGGCCGGGGCGGAAGGCCACCCGTTCCACCCGGGCGGCCTGGGTCTCGAACCACTCCTCGCGCAGCATCTCGCCGGTGGGCTCGTGCATGGCCAGCCGGATGGGCCGCCTGGCCTGCGTCTCCAACGCCACCACGAAGGCTTCGAGCGCGAAGTCCACGGCGGTCTCCTGGTAGCCGCCGCGCTTGGCGCGGAACGTGGCGCGGCGCACCTCGTCCGCGCTGACGGGTTCGAGGGTGTGCGTGCCTCTGCCCAGAGTCGATTCGATCCGCCCGATCAGGGCGTCGACTTCTACGGGGTCATAGCCTGAACGCATGCCCATGACGCGTGGAAAGCGGTTCAAGCCTCACTCCTCTTGAGATGTGCTGGGGGTTCACACTCCATTGTCGGAGCTTTATCACGACCATGCGACCCGACATATACCGTTACAGCACCATGCGCCTGACCAATGTCTCTTTCCGCTACCGAAGACGTGATCCTTTCGTCATCGAAGACGCCGACGCCCACCTCGCCCCCGGCGACGTGATCGAGCTGACCGGCGTCAACGGAGCAGGCAAGTCCACCCTCCTCCGTCTCCTCGCCGGTCTCTCCAGCCCGACCACGGGCACCATAGACGACCGCCCGGCGATCGTCGGGTTCGCGCCCGACCGCTTCCCCGCCGACCAGCCGTTCACGGTCACGGCGTACCTGCGCCACATGTCCCGTGTACGCGGCCAGGCCCGCTGGGAACCCTGGGCCGAGCGCCTGAACATGGGACACCTCCTCAACACCCCGCTGAGCGACCTGTCGAAGGGCAGCGCGCACAAGGTGGGCCTGGTCCAGGCGCTCATGGCCGACCCTGGGCTGCTGATCCTGGACGAGCCGTTCGCCGGCCTGGACACCGACACCCGGGCGACGCTGCCGTCGATCGCGACGGAGGTGGCGGCCAAGGGCGGCATCGTCATCGCCAGCGACCACCAGGGCGGCTTACGCGACCTGTCGGGCCTGCGCCACTGGACGGTGCTCGACGGCCACCTGAAGGAGAGCACGACCCGGCCCGCACTGCGGAACCCGGCGGAAACCCCTGCCCCCCAGACCGTGACGGTGGCCGTGACCGTGCCCGCCGACGAGCTCCCGGACTTCCTGGCCAGGATGCGCGGCGAAGGCTACCCGGCCGCCGAGATCGAGGAGACCGGATGATCGCCCTGGCCACGTTCCGCCTGGCGGCCTACGTCCGCTCCCACCGCGTCTACCAGGCGTTCCTGCTGGCTCTGGCCATGCTCGCGATCATCCACGGCAACCGGGCCCCGAGAGGCGCGGAGGCCTCCGTACTCACCGACGGCGCCATCCTGCTCATCCCCATCCTGGCCTGGGCCGCCCGGAGCCTGCTGGACACCGAGCCCGACCGGCAGCGCGAGATGTCGGCGATCCAGGTCGGCGGCCGGGCCAGGGAGGTGGCGGCGGGGCTGCTGGCGGCGTTCGCGGCGTGTGCCGCGTTCTCGGGGCTGGGCCTGGCCTTGGCCCTGCTCCTCGGCGTGACCGGTACGCCACCGTCCGGAGTGCTGGGCGCGGCACTCGTCCTGCACGTGCTGGCCGCCCTGGCCGGCACCGCGCTGGGCGCCCTCACCAGCCGCGTCATCCTGCCGTCGCCGGCCGTCTCGATCATGCTCCTGCTGCTCGGCTTCCTGGCCATGCTGCTGATCAGCGCCTCGCCGCTCTACTGGCTCACGGTCCCGCTCATCGCCTGGATGAAGGCCGCGAACGCCGGCGAGCTCCTCGGCCAGGCGCCGCAACTCGCGGCGATCTCCCTGGCCTGGTGTGTGGCGGGCCTGGTCGCCTATGTGTGGCTCAGGCGCGGCAGGTAGCTCACTCGGCGGCGGCGAGCTGCCCGCAGGCGCCGTCGATCTCGCGGCCCCGCGTGTCGCGCACCGTCACGGGCACACCATGGAACTCCAGCCGCCGGACGAACGCCCGCTCGTCCTCCGGCCGGGAGGCCGTCCACTTGGACCCGGGCGTCGGGTTGAGGGGGATCAGGTTGACGTGCACCAGCTTGTTCTTGATCAGCTTGCCGAGCAGGTCGGCGCGCCACTCCTGGTCGTTGATGTCCTTGATCAGCGCGTATTCGATCGAGATCCGCCGCTTGGTCTTCGCCGCGTACGCCCACGCCGCGTCGAGCACCTCGGCCACCTTCCACCGCGTGTTGATCGGCACCAGCGTGTCGCGCAGCTCGTCGTCGGGCGCGTGCAGGGACAGCGCGAGCGTGACCGGCAGGCCCTCGTCGGCGAGCTTGCCGATGGCCGGCACCAGGCCGACGGTGGAGACCGTGACGCCGCGCGCCGAGATCCCCAGCCCGTGGGGGGCGGGCTCGACCAGGCGGCGCACCGCGCCGATCACCTGCTTGTAGTTGGCCAGCGGCTCGCCCATGCCCATGAACACCACGTTGCTGACCCGCGCCACCCCGCCAGGCACATCTCCGGCGGCCAGCGCCCTGGCCCCGGACACGACCTGCTCAACGATCTCGGCGGTCGACATGTTGCGGGTGAGACCGGCCTGGCCCGTGGCACAGAACGGGCAGTTCATGCCGCAGCCGGCCTGCGACGACACGCACATCGTCACCCGGTCGGGATAACGCATGAGCACCGACTCGACCAGCGCCCCGTCGAACAGCCGCCACAGCGTCTTACGCGTGGTGCCGCCGTCGGTGCTCTGCTCCCTGACCGGCGTGAGCAGGCTGGGCAGCAGCGCGGACAGCTTCTCCCTGGCCGCCGCGGGCAGGTCGGTCATCGCGCTCACGTCGGTGGTGAGGCGTTCGAAGTAGTGGCGCGAGAGCTGGTCGGCGCGGAAGGCCTTCTCGCCCAGCTCGGTGACCGCCGTCCGCCGGTCGGCCATCGACAGGTCGGCCAGGTGCCGGGCGGGCTTGGCCCGCCGGGGCGCGACGAAGGTGAGCTGACCTGCTGGCTGGGACACGTTGCTGCCTTTGCTTGAGGGGTTGTCGACCAGGGTAGTGAACGTTCGGATCGGAGGTGGCATTCCTGGTCTTCCTACGGCTCGCGTCCTGGTCTCCACCGGATCTACAGTCATCTCGTATGGCGATTTTTCGGTCGGCATCTGGCGAGGGTGGCACCGAGGTCGTTCTCGCCGCCGGTAACCCGTACGGCAGCCGAACGCTCGTGGTCGAGCGGGACGAGGACTCCTCGGTAGCTTACCTGTGCTCGCCTGACGGCACGGTCCACGGTGCCGTGTGGCTGGCCAACCATCGCCCCGCCCCTCCCGTGGTCGACCTCGCCCGCATCAACGCCGGCCTGCCTCCGCTGATGCCCAGGCCCAACACGCTCAACCCCGACGGCCGCCGTCCGCTCGGCCAGCTCAGCCCGCTGTGGTTCGAGGAGGGCGACGGCGTGGCCCTCTACGAGGACGACGACCTGCTCGCGGTCATCCCCGGCTGGGCCGACATGAGCAGGGGCATGCCCGGATACGCGCGTGACGCGGTGGGCGAGTCACCGTTCGCGTGGGCGCTGTCGGAGGCGCTGGAGGGGCTGCGGCCCCGTATCTCGAACGCCAGATCCTACTGGCGCTGGCGGCACGGCGAAGGGTCGTGGCCGTCGTTCCAGGAGTTCGTGATGGGCCACCTGGACCGGGTGCTGGGGCCGGCCGGGAGATACTGGGACGCCAGCGGCGAGCGGCTGCCGACCGTCGGCATCACCGAGCGCCCGCCGCAGCCCGATCGCGGCTTCACCGTGCTGTCCACGGTGGGGATGAGCTGCCAGCGCATGCCAACGGTGGAGCAGTGGATCGACAAGCCGGGGGCGTACGCCAGGATCGAGCTGGCCGTGGCCACCCGGGAGGATCCGCGGGACGCGGCGCTGCTGCTGGTGTGGCTCTCGCAGTATCCGTGGCACTCGGTGACGTGGCTCGGCCACGGGCACACGGCCAAGTGGTATCACGAGCCGTCGACGTTCCCGCTGGGACCGCAGTATTCGGGGGTCCTGATGCAGGCCAACCCACCCCACATGCCTGACATGTCAGGATTCGCGTTCGGCGGGGAGGCCGTACGGTGGCTCTGGCTCTCCCCGATCACCACGCAGGCGCTGGAGTCCCAGCACCACTAGAAGACGCTAGGGCCCCAGCAGCACTAGAAGAACAGCGTCATCAGCAACCACGCCGGCACCAGCGTCGTCACCAGAGAGTCGAGCCGATCCATCAGCCCGCCGTGGCCCGGCAGGATCGTCCCCAGATCCTTGATGCCGAGATCCCGCTTGATCATCGACTCGATCAGGTCCCCGACGGTCGCCAGCAGCGCCGCCAGCCCGCCGATCAGCGCCCCCTGCCAGATCTCGCCGCCGAGCAGCCAGACGACCAGCCAGCCGCCGACCGCCGTGCACGCGAGGAACGACCCGGCGAACCCCTCCCAGGTCTTCTTCGGGCTGATCGCCGTCATCCGGTGCCTGCCGAACAGCACGCCCGCGATGTATCCGCCGATGTCGCTCGCCACGGTCACCGCGATGAAGATCACCACCCGGTGATCGCCGTCGTCCGCCTTCAGCAACAGGGCCGCGAACGCGCTCAGCATCGCGGGGTAGAACAGCGTGAACACCGACGCCGAGGCGTCACGTACGTAGCCGTCCGTGCCGTCGCTGAACATCCGCCAGACCAGCAGCACGAGCGCGGACAGAGCGAACGTGGCCAGCAGCCACATCGGCCCGCCCCAGTACGCCCCCACCTGCATCGCCGCGAGGGCCCCCAGCACCGGCACCGCCGGCACCTTGATGTCACGGGTGGCGAAGGCCTTGATCAGCTCCAGCACGCCGACGCCGACCGCCCCCACGAGCACCAGGAGGAACAACTCCTTGATCGTGTAAAGGCTGCCGATGACCAGCGCGCCCAGCACCACGCCGACCGCGATCGCGGCCGGCAGGTTCCTTCCGGTACGGCTGCCGCCGCTCGAGCTGGTGCCAGCCGTACGTTCTTCCACAGATTTCTCCAAGAGCCACGACCCCCGGCCATCAAGGCCAGGAACCACGGCCCCTCTCACGGGGCCACGAGCCACGCCCCCATCTCACAGAGGCCACGGGCCACGACCTCCGGCACGGGAACCACGAGCCGCGGCGCGACCATCGCGATCGTGCCACAACCCCGGCCACCGCGCCCCTCGGATCGGCCGGCCACGGCCACCACCATCGGGTCGGAACCTGAGAACCACGGCCCCCGCCACCGGGACGAGGGCCGCCAGGTCCAAACCCACTACCTGCGGCGACCCGCCTAAAACGAGCCGCCTGACGGCGCGCCCACACGCGGCGCACCGCCCAAACCTTTACCAGGCCCGAACCGCTCACGACCCGGGCCTCTCAGAGACCTCCCGGCGGGCTGAACCACCCAGGACCCGTGCTCTGGACTCGCGCCCTGACCTGCGCACATATCGTGCGCAAAAGCCTCGCGCGCCTGAGGAGTCACCGAACCACTCAGAACCGGAGCACCTCAGCCATCCGAACCGTCCAAGCCGCCCGAGCCGTTCAAACCACCCAAGCAACCTGAGCCGTTCAAGCCACCCAAGCCACCCGAGCTGTCCGAGCCACCCGAGCCTCCTCGAGCGGCTCGGCCGTCAGGCCGACGGCCGCCACTCAGACCTCGAGCAGCTCGTTCTCCTTGTGCTTGAGCAGCTCGTCGATCTTCGCGACGTGCTTCTGAGTGAGGTCGTCGAGCTCCTTCTCAGCCCGCCTGACCTCGTCCTCGCCCGCGTCGCCGTCCTTGATCATCTTGTCGAGCGTCTCCTTGGCCGTGCGGCGGATGTTCCGCACCGACACCTTGGCCTGCTCGCCCTTGTTCTTGGCGACCTTGATGTACTCCTTGCGGCGCTCCTCGGACAGCTCCGGGAACGTCACGCGGATCACCTGGCCGTCATCGGTCGGGTTCACGCCGAGGTCGGAGTCGCGGATGGCCTTCTCGATCGCGGCCATCGAGCTCTTGTCGTAGGGCTGGATGAGGATCATGCGCGCCTCGGGCACGTGGAACGACGCCAGTTGCTGGATCGGCGTCGGCGTGCCGTAGTACTCGGCGTTGATCTTGTTGAACATCGAGGGTGTGACACGACCCGTACGGATGCTCGCGAAGTCCTCCTTCGCGACCGAGACGGCCTTGTCCATCTTTTCCTCTGCTTCGAGGAGGGTTTCGTCGATCACAGCGGCTCCCTGTCGTCTTCTAGCTGGCGGTGTCGGGCTCGCTCGCTCATTTGCCTGCGGGACTCACCAGCGTGCCGATTTTCTCACCGCGTACCGCTCGCAGGATGTTGCCCTCGCCCATCAGGTCGAAGACCACAATCGGCAGATCGTTGTCCTTGCACAGGCTGATCGCGGTAGCGTCCATGACCGCGAGGTCGCGGAGCAGCACCTCGCCGTAGTCCAGGTGGTCGAACCTGACCGCATCCGGATTCTTCCGGGGATCGGAGTCGTAGATCCCGTCCACCTGCGTGCCCTTGAGCAGCGCTTCCGCGCCGATCTCCAGAGCGCGCTGGGACGCCGCGGTGTCGGTGGAGAAGTACGGCGAACCGAGCCCGGCGCCGAAGATCACCACGCGCCCCTTCTCCAGGTGCCTGATCGCGCGTCGCGGCAGGAACGGCTCGGCCACCTGCTGCATGGTGATGGCGGTCTGTACGCGCGTCTCCACGCCCCGCCGCTCGAGGAAGTCCTGCAGCGCCAGGCAGTTGATGACCGTGCCGAGCATGCCCATGTAGTCGGCCCTGGCCCGGTCGATGCCTCCTTGCGACAGGGTGGCGCCGCGGAACATGTTGCCGCCGCCGACCACGACCGCGACCTGCACGCCCTCCTTGACCGCCTCAGCGATCGAATCGGCCAGGTGATCGACGATCACCGGATCGATGCCCAGCGGCTCGCCGCCGGCGAACGCCTCCCCTGACAGCTTCAGCATCACCCGCTTCCACCGGAGTGGCCCTTGCGGGTTTTGCGGATTTTGCGATGAGGAAGCCGCCGTCCGTGTGGATTCGTGGGCTGACTCCCGGTGGTCCTGCACGGCGGCGGCCTCCTTCATTCGGCGGATCGTTGAGCTGGCAGCTTGCCTAAGCCTAAGCCTGACCAACCTTGAAGCGGACAAAGCCAAGGACCTCGACGCCGTTCTCGTCGGCGTACTTGCCCACGCTCTTCTTGTTGTCCTTCACGAAAGCCTGCTGCACCAGCGTGAAGTCCTTGTACCAGCCGTTCACGCGACCCTCGACGATCTTGCCGATGGCGGCCTCGGGCTTGCCCTCCTCGCGGGTCATCTCCTCGAAGAGCTTGCGCTCCTTCTCGACGACCTCGGCGGGCACGGAGTCCGGCTTGAGGTACTGCGGGGCCATCGCGGCAGCGTGCTGCGCGATGTCCTTGGCGACATCGGCGTTCGGCTTGTCGAGCTGCACCAGCACGCCGACCGCGGGCGGCAGCGCGGGGTCGGTCTTGTGCATGTAGGCGCCGATGTAGCCGCCCTCCAGCACCGCGAACCGACGGATCTCGATCTTCTCGCCGAGCGCGGCGTTGGCGGTGTCGAGGTGCTCCTTGACGCTCTTGCCGTCGATGGAGGACTCGAGCAGCGCCGCCACGTCGGCCGGCTTGCTCTCGAGGATGTGCGCGACGACCTGGGCGGCCAGCTCCTGGAAGCGCTCGCCCTTGGCCACGAAGTCGGTCTCGCAGTTGATCTCGAGCAGCGCGGCAGAGGAGTCGCCGTCCTGCTTGAGCGCGACGAGGCCGTTGGAGGCGGTGCGGGTCTCGCGCTTGCCCACGTCCTTGGCGCCCTTGAGGCGCAGCAGCTCGATGGCGCGGTCGAAGTCGCCGTCGGACTCCTCAAGCGCCTTCTTGCAGTCCATCATGCCGGCAGCGGTGATCTCGCGAAGCCGCTTGACGTCGGCCATGTTCACGGAAGCCATTGCTCTTATTCCTTGTGGGATTTCGTCGTCGTCATCGTGGATGGGGTGGCCGCCGATATCCGGCCGTCCACCCTTTGTTCGTACGGCGGCTCGCGCCGTACGAGAAGCGTTGTCGTACTCGGGCCCGGCTCAGCCCGGCTTTGCTGCTGCCTCGCTCGGCATACTGCCCAGCCTCGCTTCGGCCTATCACCTCAGCTCAGCACCGCCTAACGTCAGCTCACGCCACCGGCCCTGCCACGCACAACCCAGGACCTGCCACCAGCTCGTCTCAGCCCGGCAACCCCAGCTCAGCATCCGCCGCACCGGAGGGCTACCACCATCGGCCAGACATCCACCTCACCGCGAAGCCACAGGCCCCGGCTCAGCTTCCGCCAACCGCAGACACCACCACCCGGCTCAGCTCCCGCCGACCCTCAGGGCCACCGCCCGCCGCAGCCTGCGCCGACCCTCAGGACCGCCACCCGCCACAGCTTGCGCCGACCTTTCAGGGCCACCGCACGCTACAGCTTGCGCCGACCTTCAGGACCGCCGCTCGCTACAGCGTGCACAGACCTTCGAGGCCGTCACCCGCCGCAGCACCGGCTTTGCCGCGCACCGACCACATCAGCGCCCGGCACCCGACCACCTCCGCAGCCAGATCCGACCACATCAGCGCCCGGAACCCGAGGCATCACCCTCAGTCCGGCGTCTCTCAGCCCGGCACCCGCCTCACTCGACATCAGCCTCACTCGGCATCAGCCGGCTAAGCGACCGCCGGCCGCGACCAGTGCGCCGATGCCGTCGCGGGCCAGGTCACTCCCTCACCCGGTGTTCGAACCATGGCCCGAACACTCAAGCGAAGTCGCCCGAGAAGCGGCCACGCCCATGCACTGCACGCCTTTGTGCACTCACGGCCGCCGCCCTCGTCACGCCTTGGCCTGGCTTACCGTCTGAGCCCGGATCGACCCGACCCGGCATGCCGTACCAGCTCAGCCATTTGCCGAGCCAGAACACACACCTTGCCTGACCGACCACCCGGACCCTTCGGCCACCGGTGGCTTGCCCTATTCAGCTGTAACGTTGCCGCGCTGCTGTTCTGCGCAGTAGTCCCTGAGCGCTTGCCTAGTCTCAGCCCGGCCTCACGACGCTCCGCCGCTTCACTGCCGTGCGGAGCTTCCACCGTTGCCGGTGTAACTCCACACCGCTCCGCTCCGCTAACAGCGCGCCTCGCATTGCCCTGCTTCGCCTGGCAAGCCCATGCCTTGTTCGCCTGAGCCCGCCGTAACCGGCCCTTGCCTCGCCGGCACCCCTGTCCCAGCAGTCGCTCACCCCAACTTCTGGAGCGACGCAACTCCCTCACCAGAGACACCCGGCCCTCTACCGTGTGCCCCTCACCGCGGCCACCATCAACACGTTGACGTGACGATGACCACGGCGAGGAGACATACCAGCAGAGCAGCACCAGAGCGAGGCGCCAGGCGGCAGATCTAGAAGCCTAGGCCTGCTTCTCGGTCTCGACCTCGGCCTCGACCTCGACCTCGGCAGCGGCGGCCGGCGCCTCGGCCGGAGCCTCAACCTCAGCCTCGACCTCAGCGGGGGCCTCGGCCGGAGCCTCAGCCGGAGCGGCGACCTCAGCGGCGGCGCTCTCCTCGGCAGCGGCCTCGGGAGCAGCCGGAGCCTCGTCGGCCGCACGCTCACCGGTGCCCTGCTCGATGAGCTCGCGCTCCCACTCGGCCAGCGGCTCGGCGGCGGCCGGCTTCTCGTCACCGCGAGCGGCGCCGGAGCGAGCCATCAGACCGGCCGCGACACCGTCGGCGACGACCCGGGTCAGCAGGCCGACGGCGCGGATGGCGTCGTCGTTGCCCGGAATCGGGTAGTCGACCTCGTCGGGGTCGCAGTTGGTGTCGAGGATCGCGACGACCGGGATGCCAAGCTTCTTGGCCTCGCTGATCGCGATGTGCTCCTTCTTGGTGTCGACGACCCACACCGCGCTGGGCACGCGGCCCATGTCACGGATGCCGCCGAGCGTACGCTCGAGCTTGTCCTTCTCACGACGGCGCATGAGGAGCTCCTTCTTGGTGAGCCCCGAGCCGGCGACGTTGTCGAAGTCGAGCTCCTCGAGCTCCTTCAGACGCTGAAGCCTCTTGTGCACGGTGGAGAAGTTGGTGAGCATGCCACCCAGCCAACGCTGGTTGACGTACGGCATGCCGACCCGAGCGGCCTGCTCGGAGATGGCCTCCTGAGCCTGCTTCTTGGTGCCGATGAACAGGATCGTGCCGCCGTGGGCGACGGTCTCCTTCACGAAGTCGTAGGCACGGTCGATGTACGACAGAGACTTCTGAAGGTCGATGATGTAAATGCCATTGCGCTCGGTGAAGATGAAGCGCTTCATCTTCGGGTTCCAGCGCCGGGTCTGGTGACCGAAGTGAACGCCGCTCTCGAGCAGCTGTCGCATGGTGACGACGGGGGCCATGTGCTGGTCCTCCAGGTCTTGGCGCCCTGCGGATGGGCGCGGTTCTCGGTTGTGCCGCGACAGCACGGTGTCTGCCGCCCTGATGCCCCGAACCCGCTCCCGCCGGGCACTTGGCCCGGACCGATGGCGCGGTCCGCAATGGGGCATGCGAAGTCGGCCTGTGGTCACAGGCCACCGAAAAGTCTACCTCCCACACCGCCCCAGCCTGACCGTCTGCGGTCAAAGGGACATCCCACCCCTCCGCCCCACCAAACCCCACCCAAACCACACAAACCCCCGATGACCTCCCCAAACCCACCCTGCCCACCCAACCCCAGCCTCAACGCCGAGCCCCTCACCACCAACCACCTCCACACCACCCCCCAAAGCAAACCCACCCAGCCCCAACCCCTTCGACGAGAAGCCCAGCGACAGCAACTCCGCCCAACAAAAAACCCGCCCAACCCGCCACACCAACCACCCGCAAACCCACCCAACAACGCACCATCCCAACAACAAGCCCCTCGAACCACGACCCCACCCACTACCGATGCGTCCGACCTTTAGACCAACGATCTCCACAGCACGCCAGCGATTCCACTTGGCAAGGATTTGCCCGAGGAGAACCAGCTAGCGGGATGCCCAGCAGCGAGTCGTCAAGCAGCGAACCCGTCCCACAGGGGGCCGTCTAACAGCGGATCCGCCCCACGCTGCACTCCGCGAGCAATGAGATCTTGCGGACGAACCCCCACGAACCCGCCAACAACGCAGCCCCAACCATGCCCCCGCCACGTCCTCCACAACGAGCCCCTCCTACAACGAAGCCCTCCCCCGCAAAGAAATCCCTCACCACCGTTTCCCACACCAACCCCGGAACCTGCAGCACCCGCCCGCACCCCGCACCCAACATCGTCCAACCACGACGCCCTACCCCCACATCCACCCCTCACCGCGCGCAGCCCACACCCCCCACCATGCGCACCCTCACCACGCACCCCCTGAGCATCCCTTACCACGCGCCCCCTGAGCATCCTTCGCCCTGAGCGCCCTTCAGCCCGGGCGCCCTTCAGCCTTGAGCACTCTCCACCGACCCAGACCACTACCAAGCTCAGACCGCGTCGTGATCCTCCGTGGGCAGCCCCGGCACAACCCTCTTCGCGACCGGGAACAAATTGACCTGCACTTCCGCGACCCGCGCCCCCTCCGGCGCATCCTGCTCACTCCGACGCTGAGCCTCATACGGCTCGATCAGCTTCTCGATCTCCTCATACACCCGAACCAACTCTTGAGCGCTCACCCTGAGCCGAGTGCGGCTGAAGACGGTCGCATCCCGCCACTCCTCAGACTCCTGATCGACCCTGGACAAGGCCCGGTCCGCCTCTTCGTTGGCCTCCCGCCGAAACGCAGTCATCAACGTGACCTTGGCCGCCCGAACCTCCGGCTGATCCTCAGGCAGAACTCCGACGCTGAGCCGCCCGCCCACCGCCTTCCAAAGCCGCTCCCTGCCATCCCCTCGAGGCGGCGCATCCTCCACGAACCCGTACTTGGCCAACATCCGCAGGTGATAGCTGGCGGCACTGGGCGTGATCCCCGCGATCTCCGCCACTTCGGTAGCAGTCGCACTGCCCTCAACGCCAAGCCTGTTCAAGATCAACAATCTGGCCGGATGAGCCAGCGCCCGCATCGCCTTGGGATCGCTGAGCCCTTCACTGTCCCGCGTCATGCGCCAAAGGTACCCATCTTCAGATCTGAAGTGTTGCTTTCACATCTATGAAGGATTATCTTCATATCTACTATGAAGCATTCCCTTCACAACCACCCAGCCTCCTCACCCACCAACGTCACCCCGCAAGCCTTCACGCCGACCACCACCTTCGAACCCCCTCACTCTTGCCAAACCTCCCGCCAACCACCACCGAACCTCCACACGACCCACTCCATCCAGCCCACACAGCCCAACACCCCAAAGCCCGCAAACACCGACACCCACGACCCAACCGCCCACACCGGCACCGCGACGGGCACGAACATCACGGGCACGGGCACCCCCGGCATAGACACCACCGGCACAGGCGTAGGCGCCACCGACGCTTGCGCCCCCAGCACAGGCACAGGAGCCACCGGCGCTGGTGCCACCAACACGAGCGCTGGCACCACCGGCACGAGCGCTGTGGGCACCACTAGCAAGAACATCATGGGCGCCATCGGCACGAACGCGGGCACCACCGATACGAGGGCCGTGGCCGCCTCCGGCACGAACATCATGAGCACCACAGGCACTCCCCGCACCACAGGCACTCCCCGCACTACAGGCACCACCGGCACCACAGACGACAGCGGCACCACAGACGACACCGGTAGCACTGGCATCGTGAGCACAGAGACCACTCACACCAACGCCACGAAAGCTCAGACGACGGGCACCGGCACCACGACATCGACATCGACATCGACATCGACCACAGCAATCAATGACGCAGAGCCATCCCCTCCCCCCGTCCCCCTCCGAAAGCAGCGCGACTACCGCCTGCTCTGGACAGCCCGAACCATCTCGGTCACCGGCTCAGAGGTCTCCAAGCTGGCCATCCCCCTGACCGCGATCACCTTGCTAACCGCTTCCCCCGCCCAAATGGGCATACTGACCGCCGCAGCCTCCATACCCGCGCTCCTGTTCGGCCTCCAATCAGGCGCCATAGCCGACCGGCTCACCCGCCACCGCCCCCTGATGATTGCCTGCGAACTCGTCTCCTGCGCGGCCGCCGCCACGATCCCCATCGCCTGGCTCCTCGGCATCATGAACGTCACCTGGCTGATCGTCGTAGCCCTCGTGATCGGCTCGGCCGGAGTGCTCTTCCGAGCCGCGAACTTCCCCCACGTCGCAGCGGTTGTCTCCCCGGAGCAGCGAACCGAGGCAATGGCCGGCTTCCACGCCTCCTACTCGGTCGCCTCGGTGAGCGGCCCCGGCCTCGCCGGCCTCTTGGTACAACTCCTCACAGCACCCCTCGCCGTACTCGCCGAAGCGCTGTCGTTCTTGGCCTCAGCCCTGCTACTCCGCTCGATCCGCACGCCGGAGAACACCACCCCCGCGAAATCCCGAGGCATGTGGCGCGACGTCGTAGAAGGCCTGAAAGCCAGCGTCACCCACCCAGTACTTCGCGCGCTCCTGGGCGCAGGCGTCACGATCAACTTCTTCGCCATGGCGTACACAGCCGTCTACATGCTCTACATGCTGAACACCCTGCACATCCCCAAAGCCCTGATCGGCGTACTCATCGCCCTGAGCGGCGCCGGCGGCCTCCTCGGCGCCTGGCTGACAGCCCGCCTGTCCAAGCGCTACGGCGAAAACCGCATCCTGCTCATCGCAGTGCTCTTCTTCCCCATTGACATCCTCGCGGTAGGCCTGCTCGAGGGCCCTCTGTGGTGGAAACTCGCGCTCCTCTCACTCACCGGCACGCTCATCGGCGGCACAGTCGTAGCCTTCGCCACCTGCATGGGCGCCATCACCCTCCGCGAAACCTCCCCCGAACTCCGGGGCCGCGTGAACGCCACCATGACCTTCGCCGTACAGGGCGTCCTGGCCCTGGGTGGCCTGGCCGGAGGCATCCTGGCCGAATTCCTGGGCCTGCGCCCGGTCATCCTCATCTGCGCCGCAGGAATGGCCCTGAGCTCCATCTGGATCTGGACGTCACCTCTACGCCCCCACCGCCCCAAGCCCCGCACCCCGAGAACGCCACCCCAGCTTCCGCGAATCCCAGAATCCCTGGACACCTTGATCCCCACCAAACGCCACTCCTGACCAGCCCCACACACACCCACGACCGCACCAAAGCGCAGCGGCACCACCCCACAAGACCCGCCAAGAAGCACAGAACCCACCGCCAGACACTCAACCTGGCCGGTTCCCAACCACCACCAACAACCGACCATTTGCGCTACGCCCGAAGCCACCCCTCGCAGTACGCCGAAGCCGCTCCCATCATCCCGCTTCCCCACCACCACTCCGCCGCTTCATCCACACCCCACCCACACCCAGCTCTCACTATCCACAGAACGACGTTCGCTTCCCCCTACCAAGGCACCCACCGCCAAACTCCGCCCATGAACGTCGACTCCACCGTTTCCAGCACCTCCAGCACCTCCAGCACCTCCAGCACCTCCAGCACCTCCAGCACCTCCAGCACCTCCAGCACCTCCAGCACCTCCAGCACCTCCAGCAACCAGACCACACCCACCACACCCACGCACGACGTAACCCACACTCCAGCTACCCACCAGTTCCACCCCTCCGTCCCGAAAATCCGACCAAGCGCTGCATTGCCACCCACTCCTCACTCCACATTTCAAGCACCACGCCCAGCGCCTGACCACTCATGCACACAAGGCCGAGTCCCACCCCCACCCCCATGCCACCCACGCGCGCCGAGCCCAGCCCCAGCCCCAGCGAAACACTCCCGCCTATGCACATCCGGCGGCACACCAACCCCGCAGAAGCACCACCTCTACGCCTCAAGCCCAACCCCACCCCCACCCGAGCGCCACCTCCGCAACATCTCACCCCAGAGAACGGCTCCAAGAGCCACGCCCCTCAGAACAGCCGTCCTGACAGCGATTCTCTCCGCAGCCATAGCCCTCTCAATCCCCGCCCTCCCAGCTCGGGCCACCTCTCCCCCTACCTGGCGCTGGCCCTTGGACGGCACTCCCCGGATCCTGCGCCGTTTCACCCCACCCCCCGAACCCTGGCTCGCCGGTCACCGCGGCATAGACCTGGCCGCTCCAAAGGCCACCCCAGTCAGAGCAGCAGGCCCAGGCACAGTCCGCTTCGCCGGCCCCGTGGCAGGAAAGGGCGTGATCACCATCGATCACGCGAACGGCCTGCGCACGACATACCTCCCGGTGACGCCCTCGGTCCGCCGAGGCGAATCCGTCACGCTGGGAGCCAAACTAGGCGTCATAGAAGCGACGAAACCCCATTGCCAAGAGTCCTGCCTACATTGGGGCCTCATTCGCGACACCCGCTACCTGAACCCACTCCTACTCCTAGGCCAAGCCCCCACCCGCCTACTCCCCTTCTGGCCCTCACCCACAACCGCCCTCACCCCCAAGAGCATCACCCCAGCACGACCCAACACACCGGCTCAAGCAGGCCCACCAGAAGCACCCGATTCAGCAACCCATGCGTTCCACTTTCCAACCCCAGGCTTCGGTCCGACACAGCCCGAATTCACACCCCACACCACGACCCCACCAGAATGGGCCGCCACCCCCACAACCAACGCGCTGTCAGAAACGGGACGCGAAGCCGCACCCCCAGCAATGTCCGCAGAAACGGAAATCCTCACCACCACAACCGCATCACCAGAGCAACCCTCAAGCCCCACCCAGGCGATCCGGCTCCTGACACGCTCAGCGTCGACCTCAACCACCACCACCGCCATCATCGGCCTGGGGACACTTCTGGGCGCGATTCTCCTGCTGATCGCCCTACGCCGCAGGCGCCGAAGCGACCATCCCCGAACGACGACCCGATACAACCCACCCAGAGGCCAACACCGCAAAGGCAGAGGCAAGGGCAGACGCCGAGGCCCAGTCAGACACAGACGCGAAGGCGGAAACTAACACACGCCAGAGCTCACAAGAAGGCGAACACAGAGGTGGGGACAAGACAAAGCTCTTGGCGGAAGACGAACCTCGCTGAACGACGAAGCCAAGCAGAGGCCAAAAAACTTAGCGACGACAGATGCTCAGACCGACGCCAAGCCCGAAACCCTCGACGTCACATCCCATTAGCCTGAATCACGTCGCCCGCGTTCAGCGGATCATCCCCTCACCAGCAGTCGTGAACGCACCGACTTCTGCCATACTCATCTCCGCGCACGCAGATATTCAGCGGAAACACCCACTATCGCCCAGCGGAGAGCGCGCACCGCCCCACGAATGCGCCCTCATGCCCTCGGATGCGCCTGCCGATATGCCGCCCGCAAACGCTCAATCGAGACATGCGTATAGATCTGTGTGGTGTTCAACGACGCATGGCCCAGCAGTTCCTGAACGCTCCGTAGATCCGCCCCACCCTCAAGCAGATGAGTCGCCGCAGTGTGCCGCAATCCATGCGGCCCCATATCCGGCGCCCCTTCCACCTGCGCCAGCCGCGCATGCACCACTCGTCGTACGGTCCCGGCGTCGATGCGCCCTCCGCGTACCCCGAGAAAGAGCGCCGGCCCCGACCCCGCCCTCACCCACAATGACCGCCCATGAATGCACCATCGGTCCAAAGCTCGAAGAGCGGGCAGCCCGAACGGCACAGACCGCTCCTTGCGCCCTTTGCCCAGCACCCTGATGATGTGCCGCTCGCGGTCCACATCATCGACATCCAGCCCGCAAAGCTCGCTCACCCGCACACCGGTGGCGTACAGCAACTCCAGAAGCGCCTGATCCCGCAGCTCCTTCGGCTCCACGGTCGCCCCCGCCTCAAGAACCGCCTCTGCCTGCCGATGGTCGAGTACGGCCGGCAACGGCCGCGGCGCCTTGGCACTCCCCAGGAGCAATCCGGGATCAACCGCCAACCACCCCCGCCGATGGCAGTACGCGGTGAAGGTACGAGCACAGGCGGTCCGACGCGCCAGCGTGGCCCTCGCCTTGCCCTCGCCATGCTGCTCAGCCAGCCACTCCCTGAGCGTCGCGATATCAAGCACCTCGATCCGCCCGCCCAAGTGGTCAAGCAGAGAGTTGACGTCGCCCAGATAAGCCCGAACGGTATGCGGAGAAAGATCGCGCTCGAACCGCAGATACCGCCCGAACTCGGCAACGACCTCCTCCCTACTCACACCCACGCTCCCGCCGGCATCTCCCGAACTTCCGCTCACACCCAACTCCTACCGCCGTACGCGACCTCGCGCTCATGTCCACGTCCACCGCCACACAGCCTCATGCTCACGCCCACTTCCACCTGCGAACTCAGTCACGCACATACGCTCACCTCCGCCTCCAAACGCGGCCTCACACTTACCTCCTCTTCCATCGGCGCACTCAGTCACACGCAGACACCGCCTCTACCGCCACACGCGGCCGCACGCACACATCTACCTCTAGCGCCGTCAGGTACCTCTACCACCGTCAGGGCCCACACTGACGCCCAGTCCTTATCGGCCTCAGTTCGATGGCTCACTGCCCAACCGGTTACCCGCACCGTACGCCTAGCGACGGCGCTTGTTGCTCTGTTCAGCAGCCTGTAACACCGCCCGATCGGCGGGCAGGGACGGTCCAAACGCCACGACCACGCGAGCAGCTAGCAGACGAATGCTTAGCCATGCCGCTCCACGGGACGCAACGAGCCCGTGCTGGAGCCACATCTCGTCACGGGACATAGTCCGACTGGTGCGAGGAGCCGCTGACGCGGGAGTGCCCGAGGAAGGTTGCACTCAACGTCTCCGCCAGCGCTTTCGACGGCCGCACGGCCTCGCCGACCTTCTCGCAGGCGAACAGCCCGATCGACGGCCCTCGAAGATCGATCGCGATCGAGAGACGCCCTTACCTGGACATACTCGGGTTCCGGCACCGACGGCGAGCGCGGGGCTGGGGGCATGGTGACGGCCACCGCTTGATCCTTGGAGGGTCTCGTTGAGACCGAAGGAGAGCAGAACGATGGCCGCAGACACAGTCTGGCGTCTGAGCGATCGCTGGCGAAGTGGATCCGCCACCGGTGACCCCTACTTTGTGGCGGTCCAAGTTGGAGAACGCGAATGGGGTGGTGGTCCGTGTGAGAACTGGTGCCGCGCTGTACGGGGCGATCTACGACAAGCTTGTTGAGCATGGATAGGGGGCCGAAGGCGTTAGGGAGCTGCTTACCGTATTCAGGCGGGTGCCGTCACGCTGTTTCGCGGTGAGTCAGTTACGTGGCCTCTGGGGAGTCCTGTTCTGGATCTGGGAACGGTGGATGGTCCGTTGGGGCATGTTGTGGGGTGGGTGGAGGTTCTAGGGCGGCGGAATCTGGTGCTTTGCGGTAGGAGGTCGTCTGCTTGCGGAGCCGCCAGCCGCTGGCGGTTCGCTCTATGTAGCCTGCGGCTGCCAGGCCGCCCAGAGCGCTCAAGGTCGCGTCGAGGCTCATTCCCGCCGCCACCGCTATGGATGCCGGGCCTGCGCCGCCTCGGGTGGGGATCGCGTCCAGGACTCTCTTGGTGGGCTCGTTGAGCCTGTCTCGGGGAACGGCGGGGGCTCGGGATTGCGAGGCCAGGTCGTCGCCTATGACGCCTACGAGGTCGATCATCTCCTCGGGAGAGGTGATGCAGACGGCTTTGCGTTCTCGGAGGAGTCGGTGGCAGCCGGCCGACATGCTTGAGGTGATCGGGCCTGGTACTGCTCCAAGGTGCCTGTTGAGGGACATGGCGTGGGTGGCTGTGTTGAGTGCGCCGCTGCGTACGGCTGCCTCCACCACGACCGTGCCTCTCGACAGGGCGGCGATCAGGCGATTCCTGATGAGGAAGCGTGCCCGGGTGGGATGTACGCCGGGCGGGCACTCACTGATCACGACCCCCTGCCTTCTGACGGCGGCGAACAAGGTGTCGTGGTTGCTCGGGTAGCAGATGTCCACGCCGCAGGCCAGCACCACCACTGTTGGCGAATCGGCGGACAGGGCTCCCCTGTGAGCTGCCCCATCGATGCCGAAAGCGCCGCCTGACACGACGGTCCAGCCTGCCTCGCTGAGCCCCACGCCGAACTCTGCCGCGATGTGCGTGCCGTATGAGGTGGCGGCTCGAGCACCTACCACCGCCACGGACTTGAGGCAGGAGAAGCGGAGGTCCGCGGTGCCGTGTACCCACAGTGCCAGGGGGCGGCTGGAGCCTAGTTGGTCCAGTTGGGTGGGCCATTCTGGGGTGCCGGGGGTGATCAGCCTTGCTCCGGATCTTTCGCCTGCTTCCAGGTCGGCTGCTGGGTTGGCCGCTGCCAGGCGGGCGTACCAGGCGTTCAGGCGGGCGGTCAGGTCCGGTGGGCGATCTCGCTGGGTGGTCTCCGTGGTTATGAACTCTGGTGGCAGGGTGCGGGTTCGGATTGCTTGCACTGCGTTCAACACGCCGTACTGCGTGACGAGGCGGCCCATGATCGGGTCGCCTACGTCTGTGGCTCGCATGAGGGCGGCTCTGGCCTCAACCTCAGTCAACCCAGTTGTTCCGCCGGGACCGGGACGGGTGGTGGGGCCGGTCGTGGGGCCGGGTCCGGGGCCGATGTTGGGGCCGGGTCCGGGCCCGGTGGTGGGACCGGGTCGGGGACCGGTGGTGGGACCGAGTTCGGGGCAAGGGCCGGCACCGGTAGCGGGGCCGAGGCCGGGGTTGGGGTTGGAGCCGGGAGCAGGGTTGGGAGCAAGGCTTGGGCTGGGACTGGGGCCGGTAGCGGGACCGGTTGTGGGTGCAGGTTCGCCGCCTGTTGCGGTTCCTGCTCCGATTGTGGCTCCCCTACCAGTAACAGCTGTGGTCCAAGGCGCGGGTTCTGGCTCCGTTGGGGCACGGCTGATGGCGTGAGGGTCTGCGGGGGTCCTGCCGGCATGGGGTGCGGCTGGTTGTGAGGTTGTGCTGCTCACGGTGACCTCTCAGGTACGAGTGCGGTGTGACGGATGTTCGGGCACGGGTGGGACACGGTGGTGTCCTCCATGCTTGGGGGCTCGGATGGGCGGATTGGGCACAACTACTCCCCTAGAGCGCACGACACGTGCGGAGAGCCCGTCGGCGGTGCGGGCGGCGTACTGGAGCATGGGAGCTGTTGGTGGCCGCGCATGTGCCCGTAGAGCGCTGTGTGTGGGATCCCCGGGCTGGGGGCGGCGTAGGACGCATGTGCGGGGTGGGGTCCCGGGGGTGATGCAGGCGGCGGGAGGCGAGGGGGGTTGCGTGGCTTGTTTGGCTTCTGGGCATTACGACTTCACTCCTAGCCAGAAGCTGAGGGCCGCGTTGGTTTCGTCTTGTTCTGGGCTGTCCTTGTTGGCCAGGTCGGCGAGGGTCCAGGCGACTCGGACGACGCGGTCGAGGCCGCGGGCTGTGAGGGTGCCTGAGTCCAGGCAGGACGTCATGGGTTGCATGGCGGCGGACGAGGGGCGGTAGTCGGTGTTGAGGACGGAGGCGGGGATTTCGGCGTTCGTACGCCAGGGAGTGCCTGCCAGGCGCTTGGCGGCCCGTTCGCGGGCTATGAGGACGCGTTCGGCCACCGTCTTGCTGGTCTCCACGAACTGGCGGTCGGCCAGGAGCTCACGCCTGGTCGAGCGGACCACGGTGACCTTCATGTCCACACGGTCGAGGAGCGGGCCCGAGAGTCTTCCCAGGTAGCGGCGCCTGACGGTGGGAGAGCATTTGCAGGTGTCGTTCAGTTCCTCCGGCTGGGCGCAGGGGCAGGGGTTGGCGGCCAGGATGAGCATGAACCTGGCGGGGAAGGTGACCGAGCCCGCTGATCTGGATACGGTCACGCGGCCCGACTCCAGTGGCTGTCGCAGCGCGTCCAGGACATGGCGGGGGAACTCTGGGGCCTCGTCCATGAACAGGACGCCTCTGTGCGCCAGGGAGACGGCTCCGGGCCGGACGATCGTGCTGCCGCCACCGATGATCGCGGCGGACGTCGCCGTGTGGTGTGGGCTGACGAACGGAGGTCTGCTCATCATGGGGGCGCTGGGCGGAAGGACGCCGGCGACCGAGTGGATGGCCGTGACCTCCAGAGCATGGTCGAGGTCCAGGGCTGGCAGGAGAGTGGGGAGGCGTTCGGCAAGCAAAGTCTTGCCGGTGCCTGGTGGGCCGAGCATCCAGAGGTTGTGGCCGCCTGCCGCGCACACTTCCAAGGCTCGGCGGGCTACCGGCTGGCCTACGACGTCCGCCAGGTCGACGTCTGGGGTGGCGGTGGATTTGGGGGGTTCCACGACCTCCTCGATCTCCGGCTCAGGCGGGTCGTCTCCCTTGCGCAGCCACTCGACGAGCTGGCGTAGGTGCGCCATCGGGACGACTTTCACATCGGGTACGAGGATTGCCTCGGCCGAGTTTCCCGCCGGGACGACCACTGTGACGTCGCCGGTCTTGGCCGCGCCCAGGACGGAGGGGAGGATGCCGCGTACGGGTCTGATGCGGCCGTCGAGCCCGAGTTCTCCCAGGAAGAAGAGCTCCGCGATGCGTTCGGCGGGAACCACCCCGGCCGCGCCCAGAATCGCCACGGCGATGGCGAGGTCAAATTGCGAGCCCCTTTTGGGGAGGCTTGCGGGGAAGAGGCTGACGATGATGCGGGCGTCGGGCCAGGGGTAGCTGCTGTTGACCGTCGCGGACCGGACGCGGTCGCGGGCCTCGCTGAGTGCTGTGTCGGGGAGGCCGATCAGGTGGATTCCCGCCAGGCCGTTGCCCACGTCGGCCTCGACCTCGACAGTGCGGCCTGTCACCCCGACGAGGGCCACGCTGCGGGTGCGGGCCACGGCCATCTAGATCGCCCCCCGTACGTGGCTCAGCGCGAAGTCGCCGGCGAAGCGTTCCAGAGCGATCACGTCGACTCTTACGGCCTCGAACGTACGGGGCTGGGTGGACAGCCATTTGGCGGCGAGCATTCGGAGCCTGGCCAGCTTGGCGGGGCGTACGGACTCCAGTGCTGTGCCGTGGGATCTGCCCGAGCGGGTCTTGACCTCGACGACGACCAGGGTGGGGCCGTCTTCGGCGATGACGTCGATCTCGCCGTGACGACAGCGCCAGTTGCGGTCGATCACCCGCATGCCCTCGGCCTCTAGGTAGGTCACGGCTATCTGCTCGCCTTGTTTACCTAGTTCGAGCCTGTTCTTGCTCTTTGTGGCCATGTGCCATCTCCGTCCGGTCGGGTTGTGCCTGACCTTCGCGGATGCGGGATGGGACGGGGGCGGCCGAACGTGATTCTGGGGATGACGGGTGGCGGGTGGTCGGAGGTTGTGGATAAAGCACATGGCGCCGACGGGGCGGGTTTGAGGTTATGTGCTCGTCGGCCGGTGACCGCTGGCTGACACGCCTTGGTGGATGTGTGGGTGCTGGCCTGTGGAGGCGCGACCGACGTGACTTGTGTGAGGTGTGACTTGTGCGAGGGCGAGCGGTGTGGTCACGCCGCGGGGTGGCTCACGTGGTTTACGTGCCTCATGCGGCGCATGCGACTCCCGATGCCTATGCGCTCGGGAACTGGCGGCTGTGGCGGGATCGTGGCGCGGGATCGTGGCGCGGGATCGTGGCGCGGGATCGTGGCGCGGGATCGTGGCGCGGGATCGTGGCGCGGGAGACGGTCCGGGAGGGTGATACGCGGCTATGCGTCGCGCTGTGGGTGGCCGCGCGGTGAGGGCGCGCGGACATGGAGGCGGGCATGGGCGGCCAGCATGGCGGCGGGATGGTCCGCGTGAGCGGCCTGGAGCAAAAGTGGTGTGGGTGAGAGGCATGGAGGTGGGCGGTTAGGCAGGCAGGTGGGGTGGGATGGCTGCACAGGCGTCTGAATTGGCTGGTGAAGTCATCCGCACCCGAACGTCGGTGCCGCCGGTTACTTGCATACAGCGACGAAGTACGGCTCACCAGGCAGCCACCCACCCCGGCCCCACGACGCACGCAGACCCCATGTCACCCGCAGAAACCGACGCCCCAGAGCCCAGACAACCCACCCCAGCCCAAGCCCCCAAGGCGCCCCAGCCCCTACCCCGAGAACCCTTCCTTCGGCATCTCCAGGTCCGCCTTGGCCAGTTCTTCCACGTTCACGTCTTTGAACGTCACGACCCGCACGTTCTTCACGAACCGCGCCGGCCGATACATGTCCCACACCCAGGCGTCCTGCATCTTCACATCGAAGAAGACGTCACCGTTCTCCGCGGTACGGACGTCGAGATCCACCGAGTTGGTCAGATAGAAGCGCCGCTCAGTCTCCACCACGTACGTGAACAACCCGACGACATCACGGTATTCGCGGTAAAGCTGCAGCTCCATCTCGGTTTCGTACTTTTCGAGATCCTCTGCGCTCATCGCGGTCCTCCTGTCGTACCGGTCCCCCGGTTCGCCTGGTCAGGCAACCCCGGCCCCCATTTCATTTTCACCCATCTCCCTCGCCACCGTGACGAACGAGAAACGGTGATCAGGACACGGCCCGTGCGTTTCCAGCGCCAGCCGGTGTCCTGGTGTGACATACCCCTTGTGTTCGGCGAAGCCGTACTGCGGGAAGCGTGCGTCCAGCGCGACCATCAGGCGGTCCCTGGTCACCTTGGCCACGATCGACGCGGCCGCCACGCATGCGGCCACCTGGTCCCCCTTCCATACCGCCAGCGACGGCGCCGGCAGGCCCGGCACCGGGAAACCGTCCGTCAGGATGTACTCCGGGTCACAGGGCAACTGTGCGACAGCTCGCCGCATTCCTGAAACATTGCACTTGTGAAGACCTTTGGCGTCGATCTCCCCAGGTGGGATGATCACTATGCCCACATGGGAGATGTTCATGATCTGGTCGTAGAGGCGTTCGCGCACCAGCGGGGACAGGAGCTTCGAGTCGCCCAGGCCGTCGATCTGCTTGCGCAGGATGACGGCCGCGACCACCAGCGGCCCGGCGCACGCGCCACGTCCGGCCTCGTCGACGCCCGCGATGGGGGTGAGGCCGCGGCGGGCCAGCGCCCGCTCATAGGCATAGAGCCCGGAATCACGCCGGACTACGCTCGGTCGAGGGCGGAACGCAACTGTCATGACACAGGCAGCGTACGCCCCATTCGCCGCAAACCGCGACCGAAAGCCCCCTCTACTTGACCTTGTCGAAAGTGTCGGGACGCGAGAAAAGATAGCCCCGCGACAGCGGCCAGTAGCGGACCACGGCCTTGCCGACCACCGCGTCCTCGGCGATGAAGCCGGCGCCCGGCTCCTCCTGGTGGGCCCTGGAGTCGGCCGAGGCGCTGCGATGGTCGCCCATCAGCCACAACTTCCCGGCGGGCACCGTGACGTCGAACTTGTCACCGGAGGGGAAATCGCCGGGGTAGAGGTAGGACTTCTCCTCCAGCGGCGTGCCGTTGACCGTGATGCGCTTCTTGGAGTCGCAGCACACCACCTTGTCGCCGCCGACGCCGATGACCCGCTTGATGGTGTCCTCGCCGTTCCAGCCCTTGAACACGATGATGTCGCCGCGCTCCGGCTTGCCCGCGAGCTTGTTGACGAACACGCGGTCGTTGACCAGCAGCGTGTTCTCCATCGACACGGACGGGATGTAGAACGAGCCGACCACGAACGCCTGCAGCAGCAGTGCGATGCCGACGCCCATGACGAGCAGCAGGACGGTTTCGCGGAACCCGCCCTTCTTCTTCTCTTTCCCCACGCCCTCCGCCTTCTTGGTGACGGCCATCAACGCCTCCTACGCAGCAGCCAGCGTCGACGGACCAGCACCAAGGGTACGGCGAACGCGAAGCCGGCGACCAGCGGCACCGACCCACCCAGCGCCTGGAGCGCGGGCTGCGCGAACGTGTCGGGGATGTCTATGGATGAGAATCGGTTGAACGGCCACACGATCACGAAGGCCCGCCCGATGACCTGACCTTCGGGAATGGAGCCGCCGCCCGCGTCGCCGGTGTGGGAACGGGAGTCCAGCGAGACCGAGCGATGGTCGCCCATCACCCACAGCCGCCCGGGCGGCACCGTGATGTCGAAGAACTTGTCGGACGGCACGTTGCCCGGATAGAGGTAACTCTCCTCGTCGATGGGCGTGCCGTTGACGGTGATGCGGTTCTTGGAGTCGCAGCACTTCACGTGGTCGCCGCCGACGCCGATGACCCGCTTGATGTAGTCCTTCTCACCGGGCACGATCCCGAACGCCGTGCCGACCCACCGGAAGAACCCCGCCACCGGGTTGGACGGCTCCTCCAACTGGAACTCGCCGCCGTCCCAGGAGTCGACGCCCGAGAACACCACCACGTCGCCGCGCTCGATGTCACGGGTGTGGTAGACGAGCTTGTTGACCAGGACCCTGTCGTTTTTCAGCAGGGTGTTCTCCATCGACTCCGACGGAATGTAGAAGGCCTGGACAACGAACGTCTTGATGATCAGGGCCAGCACCAAGGCTACGACGACAAGAACGGGAAGTTCTTTCCAGAACGACCCCTTCTTCTCCTGTTTTTCGCCCTTGGCCGGCTTCTGAGTCTCTTCGGCGACCACTTCCACCTCGTCCTCGACAGGGCGGCGCGCCGCGCCGTGCTCCTGGCTCTCGCTAGTCATCGCTGACGAGCCTAGATGATGGAACGGCTCGACAAGCCTCGACCGACGTTACACCGTGCACGAGTCGCTCCACATAAAGGAAACGGCCCTGTAAAGCCGAATGGCCCGCGCAGGGCGCGGGCCATTCGAAAACACGGTTACTTGGCGACCGTGGTCTCGCGCTTCTCACGGATACGGGCGGCCTTGCCGCGCAGGTCGCGCATGTAGTAGAGCTTGGCGCGACGCACGTCGCCGCGGGTCACGAGCACGATCTTCTCGATGACCGGGCTGTGCACCGGGAACGTACGCTCCACGCCCACGCCGTAGCTGACCTTGCGGACCGTGAAGGTCTCGCGGGCCCCGCTGCCCTGCCTGCGCAGCACGAAGCCCTTGAAGACCTGGATGCGGGAGCGGCTGCCTTCGACGACTCGGACGTGAACCTCGAGCGTGTCACCGGGACGGAAGTCCGGCACGTCGCTGCGCAGGGTCGCTTTCTCGAGCTCCTGGATCTTCGTGTGCATGAGAGTCTTTTCCTCAAAGTCTTCGCGGGCACGCGGAGGTCCACCCGGCCGCGCTCAAAGGCGAGCACGGCAGCAGAAGTGGACACGCCTGCTGTCTCTTGGGCCCCCGGGTCACTTGGCCCCGGGCACGCAACACCGACCGCTTGATGGTCGGTAGCGATTCAGTTTGCCACATCTTTCTGACCGACGCGAAACGACAGCTCTTCGAGCAGCTTCCTGTCGCGCTTGTCGAGCGTCTCAGGATCGAGCTCCGCCGCCAATTCCGGCCGATTCCGTACGGTACGCCGGATCGCCTCGTCCCGCCGCCATCTGGCCACATTTCCGTGATGTCCGGACAGCAGCACGGCGGGCACCTCGTGACCCCGCCATACGGGCGGCTTGGTGTACACCGGGCCCTCCACCAGGTTCCGCATGGACCCGGGCGCGAACGAGTCGTCGACGGCCGACTGGGCGTTGCCCAGCACGCCGGGCAGCAGCCGGCCGATGGCCTCCACCATGACCAGCACCGCCACCTCGCCGCCGGCCAGCACGTAGTCGCCGATGCTGACCTCGTCGACGCGCAGCCGGGAGGAGTATTCCTCCATGACCCGCGAGTCGATGCCCTCGTAACGCCCGCACGCGAACAGCAGCCACGGCTCCTCGGCCAACTCCTGCGCGAGCTCCTGCGAGAACGGCCGCCCACTCGGCGTCGGCACGATCATCCGCGGCGACCCACCTCCGGCAGCCGTGCCGGCAACAGCGCCAACAGCCGTGCCGCAGACCGTGTCGATGGCCTCGCCCCACACCTCGGGCTTCATGACCATGCCCGGCCCCCCGCCGTAGGGGGTGTCGTCCACGGTCCTGTGCACGTCGTGGGCCCAGTCGCGCAACTGGTGCACGCGTACGTCGAGCGTGCCGCGCTCCCGCGCCTTGCCGATCAGCGAGACGTCGAGCGGCGCGAAGTACTCGGGAAAGATCGAGACGATGTCGAGCCGCATCAGAGCAGCCCCTCCGGCGGGTCGACGACCAGCCTGCCCGCCTCCAGGTCCACCTCGGGCACCAGGACCTTCACGAACGGGATGAGCGCGTCGTCCTGTCCCTTGCGGCGCACCACGAGCAGGTCCTGGCCGTGGTGGAGGACGTCCTGCACCTCGCCGACCGGCTCGCCTGACACGGTCTCCACGGCCAGGCCGATGAGCTGGTGGTCGTGGAACTCGTCGGGGTCGTCGGACGGCGTCACCTCGGACGAGTCGATGACCAGCATGGTGCCGCGCAGTTCCTCGGCCGCGTCGCGGTCGTGGACCCCCTCGAAGGTCACCAGCAGCATGCCCTTGTGCCAGCGGCGGCCCGCGATGACGAGCGGCCCCTTGTTCGCGGGGTCGGTCGCGATCGTCGCGCCGGGGGGGAAGCGCAGGTCGGGATAGTCGGTGCGCACCTCCACGGTCACGTCGCCGCGTACCCCGTGCGGACGGCCTATCCGGCCGACGACCAGCTGCACCTGAACCTGCCCTTTCTCAACGCGGAGCGCCCCCATCGGAAGAACCGATGAGGGCGCGCAAAAAACCTGACGCTAACGGACCGCTTCGTGCAGGTCGAGCAGGTCGACTCGCACGTACTTCCCGTCGGCCAGGGCGTTCACGACCGTGCGCAGCGCCTTGGCGGTGCGCCCGCCGCGTCCGATGACCTTGCCCAGGTCCTCGGGGTGCACCCGGACCTCCAGGACGCGCCCGCTGCGAATGCGGCGTGCGCGGACCCGGACATCGTCGGGATGTTCGACGATGCCTCTAACGAGGTGCTCGAGAGCCTCCTCGAGCACGTCAGGCCTCGCCCTCGGACTGGGTCTCGGCGGGGGCGGCGGCCTCGGTCTCTTCCTTCTTCTTGGCCTTCTTCGGCGTGGTGGCCGCCGTGCCGGTGTCGCCACCGGACAGCGTCTCCTTGGCCGCGGCCTCGTAGAGGGCGTGACGGTCGGGCGCGGGCTCGGCGACCTTCAGAGGCGCAGGGGCGGGCTCGCCCTTGAACTTCTGCCAGTCACCGGTGAGCTTGAGCAGCTTGAGCACCGGCTCGGTCGGCTGCGCGCCGACACCGAGCCAGTAGGCCGCGCGCTCGGCGTCGATCTCGATGCGCGAAGGGTCGTTCTTCGGGTGGTACAGGCCGATCTCTTCGATCGCCCGGCCGTCACGCTTGGTGCGGCTGTCGGCGACGACGATGCGGTACTGCGCGTTGCGGATCATGCCGAGCCGCTTGAGCTTGATCTTGACTGCCACGGGTGTGGTCTCTCCTGCATTCGAGCGTGGGTGAACGGCATCTCGCCGAGTGGGGCACGACGGGACGACGCTCCAGGGACAGGCGCGTCCGGCGGGAGATGAGAGGGCACCCACCTGGTCACGGTGTTCCAACATGTCATTGTGCCAGATGGACGGCACTGCCCACGACCGGTCGCGGCAGTGCCGTGTAAAGGCTCTGTCCCGGAAGCGTCGAGCGGCCCGCCCGTCAGAAGTATTTCGAGGTCAGGTCCGTGGTCGGCCAGGAGGACACGGAGACCTTGTTCATGTCGTCGTCGATGGCGTCGTAGTCGAGCGAACCCGCCTCCTCGCGCTGGTTGAACACCAGGGCGTAGCTGAAGCCGTTCTGCAGCCGGGCCAGGTAGGAGAACGTGCCCGGCATGGAGCCGTTGTGCCAGGTGTTGAGGTGGCCGGTGACCTGGCGGACCCACCAGCCGCCGCCGTACCAGGAGCCGAACTCGTTGACGCCGATCTCCGGCTTGGCGACCAGCTTGGCGATCGAGGCCGTGCTCAGCACCGTGCCCGGCCGGTCGAAGGCGAGGGTCCAGCGGACCAGGTCCACGGCGGAGGCGAGCCAGCCGCCGTTGGCGTCCTGGTTGGGCATGTTGAAGCCGCCGTACGGGTACGGGACCGTGGTGCCTGAGGTGTCCACCACCGACTTGTTCGTGTACTGCGAGTCGTAGCCGATCTCGCCGGGGGCCGCCTGGCTCTTGAGGCTCTCGCCGAGCCGCATCCGGGTGATGCCGAGCGGCTTGAACAGCTTGGTCTGGATGTAGGACTCGTACGACATGCCGGAGACCCGTTCGATGATCCGGCCGAGCAGCATGTAGCCGTAGTTGCTGTAGACCATCTTCGTGCCCGGGGCGAAGTCGAGCGGGCGGGCGGTGGCGTACCGGATGATGTCGGCGTGGCTGATCGGCAGCGGCACGTCGAGCGCGGCCGAGATCGTGTGGTCCAGCCAGAGCTGGTCCTTGGAGGCGTCGCGGTCCCAGCCGCCCAGGTGCTGCATGAGCCTGAGCACCGTCACCTGCTCCATGCGGGTGTCGGCAGGGGTGAGCCCCAGGAGCTGGGTGACCTTGGCCGACAGGCTGAGCTTGCCGTCCTGCACCAGGCGCATGATCGCGGCCGAGGTGATGTTCTTGCTGAGGCTGGCGATCCGGAACAGCGAGGTCGGCGAGACCGTCGGCAGCGCCCGGGAGTAGTCGTAGTAGCGGTAGCCGCGGGCGAGCACGATCTTGCCGTTCTTCATGATGGCGAGCTGCGCGGCGGTGATCTTGCGGGCCTTCACGAAGTTCTTCACCACGTTGTCGAACCCGGCCAGCGAGGCGGGTGCGGTGCCCGAGGTCTGCACCACCGGCGCGGGCGCGATCGCCTGCGCGGGACGCGTTCCGGCCAGAGTGGCGGCCGGCACCGCGATCGCGCCGGCTTTGAGCAGGCTCCTGCGGGAGAGCACCGTTGTCACGTCAAGCACCTCATGTCACATCCGTACGTTTAAGCCACGTATTTTACGGATGCCACAAACGCTCTTGACACAAGGGCCGAAAACGGCGAACGCCGCCGGGGAGCGCCCGGCGGCGTGAGGTCACTTCTGACCGGGAAGCCGCAGCTTGGACGGGTCGAAGCCGGGCGGCAGCTCAAGGCCGGGCGGCAGCTTGCCACCGAGGTTGCCCAGCACACCACCCTGCTGCTTCGGCTCCTCCGGGGTCTCGGCGGGCGGCTTGCCCAGGGCCGCCTTGCGCGGGTCGCCGCTGACGCGCCGCCCCTTCTTCGCCTTCTTCTGGGCCTTGCCGGCCTTGCCCCGGCCCCCCGGCATGCCGGGGATGCCCATGCCGCCCGCGACCCGCTTCATCATCTTCTGGGCCTCGTAGAACCGGGTCACCAGGTTGCTCACGGCGCTGACCGTGACGCCGGAACCCGCGGCGATGCGGGCGCGGCGGGAGCCATTGATGATCTTCGGGTCCTGGCGCTCGCCCGGGGTCATCGAGCGGATGATGGCCGCGATGCGGTCGAGGTCGCGGTCGTCGATGGCGTTGAGCTGGTCGCGCATCTGGCCCATGCCGGGCATCATGCCGAGCAGGTTCTTGATGGGGCCCATCTTCTGGACCATCATCATCTGCTCGAGGAAGTCCTCGAGCGTGAAGTTCTCGCCCGACGTGAGCTTGCCGGCCATCTTGGCGGCCTGGTCTTCGTCGAACGTCTTCTGGGCCTGCTCGATCAGGGTGAGGATGTCACCCATGTCGAGGATGCGGGAGGCCATCCGGTCGGGGTGGAAGGCGTCGAAGTCTTCCAGCTTCTCGCCCGTGGAGGCGAACATGATCGGCCGGCCGGTGATGTGCCTGACCGACAGGGCCGCGCCGCCCCGGGCGTCGCCGTCGAGCTTGGTCAGCACGACGCCGTCGAAGCCGACGCCCTCCATGAACGCCTGCGCCGTCGTGACGGCGTCCTGGCCGATCATGGCGTCGACCACGAACAGGACCTCGTCGGGCGAGACCGCGTCGCGGATGTCGGCGGCCTGCTTCATCATCTCCTGGTCGATGCCCAGGCGGCCGGCGGTGTCGATGATGACGATGTCGTGCTGCAGGCGCTTGGCCTCGTCGATCGAGCGGCGGGCGACCTCGACCGGGTCGCCGACGCCGTTGCCCGGCTCGGGCGCGTAGACCGCGACCTGGGCGCGCTCGCCCACGACCTGGAGCTGCTGGACGGCGTTGGGCCGCTGCAGGTCGGCGGCGACCAGCACGGGCGCGTGGCCCTGCTCGCGCAGCCACCTGGCCAGCTTGCCCGCCAGCGTCGTCTTGCCGGCGCCCTGGAGGCCCGCGAGCATGATGACGGTCGGCGGCGTCTTGGCGAGGCGGAGCCTGCGGGTCTCGCCGCCGAGGATGCCGATCAGCTCGTCATTGACGATCTTGACGACCTGCTGCGCCGGGTTCAGCGCCTGGGAGACCTCGGCGCCGCGGGCGCGCTCCTTGACCTGGGCGACGAAGGCCTTGACCACCGGCAGCGCGACATCGGCCTCGAGCAGGGCGATGCGGATCTCACGGGTGGTGGCGTCGATGTCGGCATCGGACAGCCGCCCTTTGGAACGGAGGGAGGAGAAGACCGATGTCAACCGGTCGGATAGCGTCTCGAACACGTGGTTGGCCAGTCCTCGAAGCGAATGTACGTCGTCGTCTAAGACTCCAGCCTATCCGCTCCGCTAGCCGCTCCAGCCTGGCACGGCCATCCGGACCGTGAGCGCGTGCTCGACGAGGTTGATCAGCGCGCTCTTGACCGAGTCCTTCGACCTGGCGTCCAGGCGCACCATCGGGATGTGCGGCGCGAGAGTGAGCGCGTCGCGTACTTCGGCATCGCTGTGGGCGTACGAACCGTCCCACCCGTTCACCCCCACGATGAACGGGAGCTGGGCCTCTTCGAAGTAGTCGATGGCGGGGAAGCTGTCGGCCAGGCGGCGGGTGTCCACGAGGACGACCGCGCCGATGGCGCCGCGCACCAGGTCGTCCCACATGAACCAGAACCGGTGCTGCCCGGGGGTGCCGAACAGGTAGAGGATCAGGTCGCGGTCGAGGGACACGCGGCCGAAGTCCATGGCGACGGTCGTGGTCGACTTCAGCGGCGTCATGCCCAGATCGTCGATGCCGGCGGAGGCGTCGGTCATGACGGCCTCCGTGGTCAACGGCATGATCTCCGACACCGCGCCGACGAACGTCGTCTTGCCCACCCCGAACCCACCGGCGACCACGATCTTCGTCGAGGTCAAACCGGGGCTAGAGCCTGCGAAGTCCACTGAGCACCCTTTCCAGCAGGTTGACGTCCGGTCTACCCGCATCCAACTGCGGCTGATGTACCCGAACCAGGCCCTCGGCCGCCATGTCCGCGATCAGAACACGCACCACACCGAGCGGGATCCGCAGCAGGGCCGACACCTCGGCCACCGACCTGACCTGCAGGCAGAGCTGGCTGATCGCCTTGTACTCGGGTGTGATGTGGGAGAACTCCCGGTGCTCGGCCGTCGCCGAGGACACCAGGGCCTCCATCGCCAGCTTGACCTTGGGCGCGGTCCGCCCGCCGGTCACGGCGTAGGGCCGCACCGGCGAGGCGGGGTCAGAGCTGGAGGGCGGGGGTGGCGGCGGCTCCCAGCCACCACTATTCCACCCGCCGCTGTTCCATCTGGGGTCTGTCACCTATATCACCTGGTCTGGCTGGCGCGTAGTTCCGCGCGCACAGCCGGAGTCAGCACCTGACCGGCGCGATCGACCATCAAGGTCATCTGGTAGGCCACCAGACCCATGTCGCAGTCGGGGGCCGCCAGCACCGCGAGGCACGAGCCGTCGCTGATCGACATGATCAGCATCAGCCCGCGCTGCATCTCCACGATGGTCTGGTTGACCGCGCCGCCCTCGAACACCCTGGCCGCGCCCTGCGTCAGGCTCACCAGGCCCGACGCGATCGCGGCGAGCTGGTCAGCCCGGTCCGCCGGGAAGCCCGACGAAGCCGCCAGCGGCAGCCCGTCGGACGAGACCACGACCGCGTGCGCCACACCTGGGACCGTGCTGACGAAGTCGGTGATTAACCAATCCACCCCACGTGCCGATTGGCTCAGGTCGTTCATGCGCGCTCATCCCTGCTCTCAACACTTCTCGGACCGGAGGGATACGTTCTTCCCTCACTGATGTCGTCTCGTGCTGCCCGGAATCCCTGCTGGAAGCTCGAGAGACGACTGCGTACCCGATCCGGCGAGACCGCCGGCATGGGTGCGACTCCCTTCGGTGCCGAGACGGTGTCCGCCGATCCGGGCACCAGGTTGGCCTTGGGCACCCGCTTGGGCAGCCCGGCCGCCGTCGAACCGTCGCGCACCGGCTCCACCACGGCCTGCGCCGCACTCCAGCCGGCGTCGGCCTTCGACGAGCCCCACGTGGCCTCGCCCTCGTTGCCGTGCTCGAACCAGGCGGATTCGACGGAGGCGAAGATCGGCAGATACTCGTCTCCGGCGGAAGCCGGCTTGACCACGGGGATCGGGCCCGTCGCCGCCGACTCCGTCTCGGGCAGGTCGAATCGCGACCGCCTCATGTCCGTCTCTGCCCAGCCCATGTCGGGGCGGTCGCCGCCGGTGGGGCGCTGGGGCAGGGGGTTGTTGGCAGTCCAGGTGTTGGACGGTGCGCCCGACGGGTTGCGCGAGGGGACCCAGACGTCGGAGGTGTCGTAGCCGCCACCCCCGACGCCGCTGTTGCTGCGCGGGTCGGACGGCCAGCCCGTGTCCATGCTCGGCCCCGAGGGGAAGGACGGATGCCCGGGCCCCGGACGGTACTCCCCGCCTGTTCCGCCCCACTGGGGCATGGGCGGCGGCGGCATGGACGGCTGACTGGCGAAGCCGTCGTCGTGCCGCATCATGTCCATGGGGTTCATGGGGTTCATGCCGTTGCCGGGCATGCCGTTGCCCGGCATGGCGTAGGCCGGGGCCTGCGCTCCCAGGAGGGATTCCGGCATCAGGACCATGGCGGTCAGACCGCCGGTGCCGTGCGGGCGCAGTTGCACCCGGATGCCGTGGCGGTGCGCCAGCCTGGCGACCACGAACAGGCCCATGCGGCGCGACACCGACACGTCCACGCTGGGCGCGTCGATGAGGCGTTCGTTGGCCTGGATCAGTTCGTCGGCGGTCATGCCGATGCCGGAGTCGCTGATGGACAGCATCACACCGCCGCCGTCGATCCGGCTGCCGGAGACCGTGACCCGGGTGTCGCGGGGCGAGAACGACAGCGCGTTCTCGACCAGCTCGGCGATCAGGTGGATGACGTCGTTGACGGCCTGTCCGGCCACGGCGACGCCGTCGGGCACCTGGAGCACGACGCGCTCGTAGTTCTCGACCTCGGACAGCGAGGCGCGGGCGACGTCGACCAGCTTGACCGGCTTGCTCCAGCGGCGCGGCGGTTCCTGACCGGCGAGGACCAGGAGGTTCTCGCTGTTGCGCCGCATGCGGGTGGCCAGGTGGTCCAGCTTGAACAGGTTGCCGAGCCGCTGCTCGTCCTGCTCGCCCTGCTCCAGGCCGTCGATCAGGGTGATCTGCCGCTCGACCAGCGTCTGGCTGCGCCGTGACAGGTTCACGAACATCGCGTTGACGTTGCTGCGCAGGCGGGCTTCCTCGCCGGCCAGGCGGACCGCTTCGCGGTGCACCTCGTCGAACGCCCGCGCCACTTCACCGATCTCGTCGTTGGACGCGACTCCGATGGGCTCGACCTCGACGCCTTCGCTGGACGCCTCCGACTCGCGCAACTGGCGGACGGTGTCCGGCAGACGGCGGCCGGCGATGAACAGGGCCTCCCTGCGCAGCCTGCGCAGCGGGCCGCTCAGCGAACGGGCCATGATCACGGTGACCAGCAGCACCAGGATGAGCAGGAGCACGATGGCGCCCGCCACGATGACGGCGCTCTGCTGCTCCGCGCCCTCCAGGGTGCGGCTGCGCAGCACGATCGCCTCGGCGGCCTGGTTCTCCACCTTGCGCATGCCGTCGATGGTCTCGGAGATGGCGTCGTACCAGGCGTCGCCGTCGCGCGTGAGCTGGAGCTGACGGTCCACCAGCGGAAGGCCGGCGTCCTGCAGGACCAGTGCTCGGGCGGCGAGGATCTCGGCGCGGTCGACGGCCTTGCCGCTGACGGTGTCGTCGTAGAGCTGGCGCAGTGAGAGGGAGACCTGCGATCTGAAGGTCGCGAGCTCACTGTTCTTCTGCGCGCGGGCGGCGATGAAGGCGTCGAGGTCGTCCTTGCCGAAGGACCTGGTGGACAGGGCCGAGACGAGCAGGGCGCGCTGGGTGGAGACGTACTGCTTGGCGCGGGACAGGGCGGCGAAGCCGGCGACGCCCGCCGACAGCTCCTCGTCGACCGCGCCTCGGTCGATCTTGTCGTTCAGGGAGAGCAGGTCCGAGATGGACCGGTCGTACAGCGTGATGACGGAGTTGACGTCAAGCTGCGAGTCGATCGCGTTCTTACGCGAGGTGGGGAGCTCGTCGAGGCGGTTCTTGATGGGCAGGGCCTCGGCCGCGTGCTGGCCACCGCTGGTCACGAGCGCCTCGACGCCGCCCCTGACCTGAGTGACGAGCTTGTCTACGCGGTCGTACTGGGCGCTCACGTCAGCATTGCTGCCCCTGCGTCCCTGAGCGACGTGTTTGGCGCTGAGGTCGCGCTCCATCTCCAGCTCGTGCGCGAGCTCGGTCAACTGGCGCGCCAGTACGGCGACCTCGTTGACCTGTGCGTACTCGTTGGCGGTGGCGATCGAGGTGGTGACACGCAGACCACCGAGCGCGAGCGCGGCGATGGTCGGGATGATCACCAGGATCACCAGCTTCGAGCGCACTCGCCAGTTGCGCAGGGAGAAGCGAGCCCCCGTCTTTCGCTTGCCGGATTCCGAATTGCCCGGCATCGACGCCTGTGGCCTACGGGACGCATGTCGGGGGGCTTCGTCTGCTAAGCCCTGATCCCCGCCCACAGAGGGGACAACACTCTTCACTTGCCTCCGCAACCTCTCCTCGGATGGTCTGGTGCACGAAGATCACGTCATACCGGTGGTTGCCGAGTGACGCCGACGCACCCTTGGGGCGAGTGCTAATTGGAGCACATCAACAGGAGATCGGCCAATAGCGCAAAGATCACAGTCGACGCACAACCCGGCAATTTGCCCAAATCACAACACCTGTTGCAGAGCCAGGAAGTCAAGAGGTTGTGACCCAAGATATTCGGACAAACATGACGAATCGCCATATATGTGTATATATCTAGTTAATTTCCTATGTACTTGCTGCGGCGGGCAGTGCCGCCTGCGCTAGGGTGCCACCGTCGCTGAACACTTCCCGTTCGCACTCCACCCCCCCGGTTCAAAGGAGACCCGCAATGCGGTTCGGTGCATTAGGGCGCACGGCCCTGGTTGGGCTTGTCGCCACTCTCGTCGTCACGGGGTGTTCGAGTTCGGGCGACCCGTCATCAAGCACCGGTGCGTCTTCCGGCATGAAGACCGACCTGCTGATCGGCCAGTATCCCGGCGCGGACTCCGCCCCGCTGTTCATCGCCATGGAGCGCGGTTTCTTCAAGGAAGAGGGCCTCAACGTCAAGCAGGAGCCCATCCAGGCTCCGCAGGCGGTCCTCGGCAAGCTCTCCAACGGCGCCATGGACGTCGTCCTCGGCAGCTACGCCACCATCCTGACGATTCAGGAGGCCGGCACCGAGAAGTTCAAGTACATCGCCGACTCCTACCAGGGTGCCGCCGGTGCGTTCGGCATCATGGTGCGCAAGGACTCCCCGATCAAGGACGTCGCCGGCCTCAAGGGCAAGAAGATCGGCGTCAACGCTCTGGCCGGTCTGGGCGTCCTCACGATGAACCCGCACATGAAGATCGCGGGCCTCGACCCGAAGGCGGACATCGAGTACACCGAGGTCCCGACGACCAACTGGCTCTCCTCCCTGGAGAAGGGCGACGTCGACGCCGTCTGGATGACCGACCCGTACGTCAGCCAGGCCAAGAAGGACCTCGGCGCCACCATGCTCCTGGACACCATGTCCGGCCCGACCGACGGTCTGCCGATCACCGGCTGGGCCGCCACGGAGAAGTGGGTGGCGGAGAACCCCAAGACGCTGGCCGCCTTCCAGCGGGCGATGGCCAAGGCGCAGAACATCGCCGCCACGGACCGCAGCGCGGTGACCAAGGTGCTGCCGACCTTCACCAAGATCCCGGCTGAGACCGCCGCCACGATCAACCTCGGCGCCTACCCGACCACGCTGAGCGCCCAGCGCATCCAGCGGGTCGCCGACCTCATGCTCGACGCCGGCATGCTCAAGCAGAAGATCGACGTCAACTCGATGATTTACACAGCTCCCCAGGGATGATGGCAACAATCACCGCAGCGCGGCGCGAGCGGGCTCCGCTCGCCCGCGCCAAGCTGATGAAGATGACCCGCCACGCCGTCGGCGTGGCGGGTTTTCTGCTCGCCTGGCAGTTCCTCGGAGCGTCGGGCCTGGTCAAATGGCTTCCGTCGGCCGCGGACACGCTGGCGAGGGCCGTCTCACTCACCGTGGACCCAGTCTTCCTCGAGGACCTGTGGGGCACGCTGAGCGCCGCGCTCATCGGGTTGCCGCTGGCCGTCCTGGTCGCCGTGCCGATCGGCCTGCTGCTGGGAACGGTCCCGGCAGTCGAGGAGATGACCCGGGTGTTCGTGGAGTTCCTGCGGCCCATCCCCTCGGTGGCGCTGATCCCGCTGGCGCTGTTCTTCTTCCAGCCGGAGATCAACGCCAAGGTCGCCCTCATCGTCTTCGCCGCCTCGTGGCCGATCCTCATCAACACCGTGTACGGCGTGCGCGACGTGGACCCGCTGGGCAAGGAGACGCTGCGCTCGTTCGGCTTCGGCAAGGGCGCGATCATCTGGCGGGTCTCCCTGCCGAGCGCGGCCCCGTTCATCGCGACAGGGGTGCGGCTCGCCGCCAGCATCACGCTCATCCTGGCCGTCAGCTTCGAGTACATCGTGGGCGGTTCGAGCGGCATCGGCAGTTTCCTCATCGAGGCCAGCACGGGCATCGGCGCCGACGCCATGATCGACGTCATCGCGGCCCTCCTGTGGGCCGGGCTGATCGGTCTCGTCGTCAACTCCCTTCTCGTACGCGCCGAACGGCGACTCTTCAAGTGGCGATCGACATGATCCGTACCCTCATCAAGCGCCTGTGGCTGGTCCCCGTCGTCCTGGGCGCCTGGGAACTGACGGCGTTGTCCGCCCAGAGCCCGTACCTTCCGGGGCCGGTCCGGATCGTGTCCCGGATGTATGAAATGTGGTTCTCCGGCCCCTACATCCTCACCGACGAGGCCATCGAGAACTTCGTCCCCAGCCTGGTCCGCGTGACCGGGGCCTGGTGCCTGGCCGTGATCGTGGGCGTCTCGCTGGGCGTCGCGCTCGGCAGGACGGCCTGGCTGGCCGACTACATCTCGCCGCTGATCGAGTTCGGCCGCGCGGTGCCGCCGCCCGCCATGCTTCCGGTCTTCCTCGTGCTCTTCACGATGGGCACGCAGGTCCAGGTCGCGACCATCGTCTTCGGCATTGTCTGGCCGATCCTGCTCAACTCCATCGACGGCGCGCGCAACCTCGATCATTTGAAGATCGAGACCGCCACCGTCTTCGGAGTGCCCGCGCACCTGCGGTTCACCCGGATCATCCTGCCCGCGGCCGCGCCGAAGATCTTCGCCGGGCTGCGGCTCAGCGTCTCGCTGGCGCTGATCCTGATGGTCATCTCGGAGCTCAAGGGGAGCACCGAGGGGATCGGCTACCTCCTCAACCTGGCCAGCAACAACGCCGACATGCCGGCCATCTGGGCCGGTGTGCTCGTGCTCGGCGTGCTCGGCTACGTACTCAACACCTTGTTCCTCATGGTGGAGCGGCGTGTGCTCGCCTGGCACCGCGACGCCCACCGCCTCGCTTAGGAGAGTTCACCCCTGTGACCGAGCTGTTGCTGAAGAACGTGAAGGTCGTGACCCACGACCGGGACGAGCCCGTCGACGCCGACATCGCCATCGAGGACGGCCGTATCGTCCGGGTCGAGCCGGGATTGTCCACAGCAGGCGAGGTGATCGACGGGGGTGGCAAGCTCGCCTTCCCCGGAGTCGTGGACGCCCACCAGCACTGGGGGATCTACAACGCCCTGCCCGAGGACACCGAGTCGGAGAGCAGGGCGAGCGCCCAGGGCGGGGTCACGACCGCGCTCACGTACATGCGGACCGGGCAGTACTACCTGAACAAGGGCGGCCCCTACGCGGAGTTCTTCCCCGAGGTGCTCCGCCAGGCCGAGGGCCGGGCCTACATCGACTACGGGTTCCACCTGGCGCCCATGTCGAGCGGGCACATCGACGAGTTGCCCGACCTGGTCGAGCGGTTCGGCGTCCCGTCGTTCAAGATCTTCATGTTCTACGGAGGGCACGGGCTGCACGGCCGCTCCGACGACCAGAGCTCGTTCCTCATGCTGCCCGAGGGCGAGCGTTACGATTACGCCCACTTCGAGTTCGTGATGCGCGGCGTGCAGGCGGCCAGGGAGCGCCTCCCCGAGCTGGCGGAGGAGATCTCGCTGTCGCTGCACTGCGAGACGGCCGAGATCATGACCGCCTACACCAGGCTGGTGGAGGAGGCCGGTGACCTGAGCGGGCTGGCCGCCTACAGCGCCTCCCGTCCTCCGCACTCCGAGGGCCTGGCCGTCTTCATCGCCTCCTACCTGGCCCACGAGACGGGGCTGGCCAACGTCAACCTGCTCCACCTGTCCTCCCGCAAGGCGATGGACGCCGCCGTCCGCATGGCGGCGACGTTCCCGCACATCGACTTCCGCCGCGAGGTCACGGTCGGTCACCTGCTGGCCGACGTGGAGACCGCCAGCGGGCTCGGCGCCAAGGTGAATCCGCCGATCAGGCCGCGTGAGGACGTCGAGGCGCTGTGGGAGTACGTGCTCGACGGCACCGTGGACTGGGTCGTCAGCGACCACGCCTGCTGCCGCGACGAGGTCAAGTTCGGTGAGCCGCGCGACAACGTCTTCCTGGCGAAGTCCGGTTTCGGCGGGGCCGAGTACCTGCTGCCCGGCCTGGTCACCGAGGGCCGCCGCCGGGGCCTGCCGTACGGGCGGATCGCCGCGCTGACCTCGTGGAACCCGGCCAAGCGGTTCGGCCTGCGCACCAAGGGCACGATCGCCCCCGGTTTCGACGCCGACATCGCCCTGATCGACCCGGCGCACACCTGGACCGTGCGGGCCCAGGACTCGGAGTCGACGCAGGAGTACACGCCCTTCGAGGGGTTCGAGCTGACCGCCAAGGTGACGGACACGTTCGTCCGCGGCCACCACGTGCTCGACGCCGGCAAGATCGTCGGCCTTCCCGTGGGCCGGTTCCAGCACCGTCCCGCCTGACCCGCGAACGCGACGCCGCCTACCGGCGGCGTCGCGCTGCGAAGTGGATCATTGTTCGGGTACGCTCCGCCAGTGACGTCGGTCGCGCTCCAACGCCTTCCACCCCCCTGGTAGGAGATCCGCATGACCCGCAAACTGTCCCGTCGCGCACTCGCTCTCGGTCTCGCCGCAGCTCTCGGCCTCGCCGGTTGCGGCGAAGCGAGCCCGACCCCCTCGTCCCCGGCCGCCGGAGGCACCGGGCTCGAGAAGACCACCATCAAGGTCGGGGCCCTGCCCATTCCGGACCCGGCCGCCCTCTACATCGCCAACGCCAAGGGCTTCTTCAAGGAAGAGGGCCTCACGGTGGAACCGGTGACCATCACCGGTGGCGCCGCCGCGTTACCGCAGATCCAGAGCGGTGCGCTCGACATCTCGCAGACCAACTACGTCTCGGCGTTCCTGGCCCTGAGCCAGGGCAAGCAGGTCAAGATCGTCGCCGACATGTACCAGGCGGCGCCCAACACCTTCAACATCATGGTCCCGAAGGACTCCCCCATCACCAAGGTGGCGGACCTGAAGGGGAAGACCGTCCTGGTCAACAATCTGCGCAACATCGCCACGCTGGCGGTGACGGCGCAGCTCAAGGCCGCCGGGCTCACCGAGACCGACGTCAAGTTCGCCGAGAAGCCGTTCCCCGAGATGGGCAACGCGATCAACTCCGGGCAGGCGGACGCCGGCTGGATCACCGAGCCGTTCATCACCGCCAACCAGAACGCGCTCGGCTTCCGTACGGTCGCCGACACGATGACGGGGCCGACGGCGGACCTGTCCATCGCGGGGTGGATGGCCACGGACGAATGGGCCAAGAAGAACCCGAAGACGCTGGCCGCCTTCCAGCGCGCGATCTCCAAGGCACAGCAGCTCGCGTCCGGTGACAGGAAGGAGATCGAGGCCATCCTGCCGACGTACACGAAGATCGACGCCAAGACCGCGGCGGCGATCACGCTGGGCGCCTACCCGAGCACGCTGGACCCGGCCCGGCTGCAGAAGGTGGCCGACCTCATGCTCGAGTACAAGTACATCCCGCAGCCGATCGACGTGAAGTCGGTCGTCGCGACCACCTCCGGCTGATGACCGGTGCGCGAATGCTCCGCGGCGCCGCCGGCGTCGCGGGGTTCCTCGTGGCCGCGGAGCTGCTCGTCCGCTTCGGCCTGAGCGAGAAGTTCGTCTTCCCCGCACCGTCGACCGTCCTGAACGAGGCCGGGCGGCTGCCCGCCGACCCGCAGTTCCTGGAAGGGGTCGCCGTCACGCTGTCGAACTGGGCGCTCGGCCTGCTGATCGCGACCGTGGTGGCCGTGCCCCTGGGCGTGCTGCTCGGCGCGCTGCCGCCGGTGGAGCGGGCCGTCCGGCCGGTGCTGGAGTTCATGCGCCCGATCCCGTCCGTGGCGATCATCCCGCTCGCGATCCTGCTGATCCCGGTGGACGAGCTGATGAAGGTCTCGGTCATCGTGTACGCCTCCATCTGGCCGATCCTCATCAACACCCTGTACGGCATGCACGACGTGGACCCGCTGGCCAAGGAGACCCTGCGCGCCTTCGGGTTCGGCCCTCTGGCCGTGCTCGCCAAGGTGAGCCTGCCCAGCTCCGCCCCGTTCGTGGCCACCGGCGTCAGGATCGCCGCCGGGGTCGCGCTCGTCCTGGCCGTCAGCGCCGAATTGGTCGCCGGCGGCTCGGCGGGCATCGGCGTCTACGTCGGCGTGGCCGGCAGCGGCAACAGGACGGACCTCATGATGGCCGCCACCTGCTGGGCCAGCGTCCTGGGCGTGGCCGCGAACCTGGCCCTGCTCGCCGGCGAGCGGCGGCTGTTCCACTGGCACCGGATGCGGACAGGGGTCACGACATGAAGGCCGTCGCCAGGCTCTGGGTGATCCCGCTCGTGCTCGCCGTCTGGGAGCTCGTCGCCCGCGGGCTGGCGGACACCGACTTCCCGCCGCCCACGACGATCGTCGCCCGCATGTACGAGCTGTGGTTCTCCGGCCCCCAGGTCTTCACCGACGATGCCATCGACAATCTCCTGCCCAGCCTCGGCCGCATGTTCGGCGGCTGGGTCCTGGCCGCCGTCATCGGAGTCACCGCGGGCGTGCTGCTCGGACGCTCGCGGACGGCGACCGACTACGTGGACCCGCTGATCGAGTTCGGCCGGTCGATCCCGCCGCCGCTGCTGCTGCCGGTGTTCCTCATCCTGTTCCAGACGGGGCTGGCCACGCAGCTCGCCACGATCGTGTTCGGGGTGATCTGGCCGGTGCTGCTCAACTCGATCGATGGGGCCAGGTCGGTGGACAGCACGTACGTGGAGACGGCCACGGTGTTCAACCTGTCGCGGGCGCAGCGCCTGCGCGTGGTCGTCCTGCCCGCGGCCTCGCCCAAGATCTTCGCCGGGCTGCGGCTGAGCCTGTCGCTGGCGCTGATCCTCATGGTGATCACCGAGCTCATCGGCGGCACCGACGGCATCGGCTACCAGCTTCTTCAGGCCCAGCGCAGCTTCGACGGCGCCGGGGTGTGGGCCGCGATCGCCCTGCTCGGCATCCTCGGCTACGTGGTGAACTCGCTGTTCGTGCTGGCCGAGCGGCGCGTCCTGGTCTGGCACCGGCAGGCCACGCGCGGCTGAGCCCGCCACCGGCGGTCCGCCGGTGGCGGTGTCAGGCGAACTCCGCCACCAGGCGCATCAGGTCGCCGACGTCGTCCGCCTCGTCCAGCCGGGCCACCCGGTCGGTCACGGCGCCGGCGGTGGCTCCGGAGAGCCGGCCGGCCGTGTTGTCGCGGAACTTCAGCGCGAGCTCCGCCGACGACAGCGGCCGGGCGGGGCCGCCGCGGTTGGCGAGCACCTCCTGGGTCCACTCGCGGCCGTCGAGGTCGCGGGCGCGCAGCACGGCGGGGAACTGGTGCGGGAAGATCTCCGTCGCGCGGTCGTCGGGCACCACGTCCACCTTGGCCATGAGCTCCCGCCGCAGCGGGTCGCGGGCCAGCTCGTCGGTGAAGTCGGCCAGTCCCACGCCGAGCCCGCCGCCACCGAGCAGCCCGGCCACCACCGCGTACGGGCCGCTGAACTGGGCCTGGTACCCCGTGTCCGGAGCACGCTTGGCCTCGATCGGCTGGCCGATGGTACGGATGACGGGCGCGGGCACGCCCAGGGTCAGGCGCTCCACACGGGCGGGGTCCAGGCCCTGCTCGCGCAGCCCGATCGCGGCGTCGATGGCCGCGTGGGTGAAGTGGTTGGCGGGGTAGGGCTTGAAGAAGATCCCGGGCACCGCCCAGTCCGTGCCGAGACCCTTGGTGATCTCCTCGGCGGCGTAGCGGCCGTGCAGGAACGCCTCGAAGAAGCCGAACCGCCCTTCGAGCACCGTCGGCGGACCGGTGAAACCGCGCCTGACCAGGTCGGCCGCCGTCACCGCCGCGTGTGCCGCCCATCCGCAGTGCAGCCGTTTGACCGTGCCGCCCGTCCGGTTGCCCTCGATGATGCCCGCGGCGGTGGAGGCGGCCACGCCGAGGACGTCGAGCACGCCGTCACGGGACCGGCCGAGCAGCAGGGCCGCCGCGACGGCGCCGCCCATGGTGCCGCAGATCGAGGTGGCGTGCTGGCCGTGCTCGAAGAAGATCGAGTTGCCGGCCTCGGGGTCGTAGCCGGCCATGCCCAGCCGTACGCAGACCTCCAGGCCGACGGCGATCGCGCGGATCGTGTCGCGGCCGGAGGCGCCGGCCAGCTCGGCGGCGGCGAGCGCGGCCGGGATCACCGGGGCGCTGGGGTGCAGCACCGACGGCAGGTGGGTGTCGTCGTAGTCGAGGGAGTGGGCGAGCACCCCGTTGGCCAGGGCCGCCAGGGCGGCGGGCACCGGCGGGCCACCGCCCACGATGTGCGCCTGGGGGCGTCCGCCCTGGTCGAGGACGTAGTCGAGGATGCTCCTGCTGGTCGGCAGCCGGTGCGCGGCCACGCAGAGGCCGATCACGTCGAGCACCCGCTTGCGTACGCTGTCGGTGACCGCCTCCGGCAGCGTGTCGTAGGAGGCGTCCACCGCGAAGTCGGCCAGCAGCCGGCCGAGGGTCGGCTCAGCCACGGGAGCCTCCGCCGACCAGCGCCAGCGGGCGTACCGGCGAGCCGGTCGCGCCGACGAACGCCAGCGGGGACAGCACGAACGTGAACTCGTGCACCCCGTCTCGAGCCAGGACCTCCAGGTCCATCGCCTCGATGAGGTAGATTCCCGACTCCACCAGCAGCACCCGGTGCCCGGGCAGCACGCTGTGCCCCTGCCCGGGGGCCAGGCGCTCGAAGGCGATGGTGTCGGCGCCCACCGCGTGCGCGCCGCGGCCGGCCAGCCAGCGGGCGCCGGCCTCGCCGACGCCGGGGACGCCCGACTCGCCGCCGATGTAGACCTCGCGGTCGGGGTCGGCGAAGTGGCGGCCCCAGCCGCTGCGTACCAGGATGACGTCGCCGGGGGCGGGCTCGACGCCCTGGCGGCGGACGGTCGCGTCCAGGTCGGCCGGGGTGATCTCGTAGCCGGGCGCGCAGTCCGCGCCGAGCGTGGCGGGCACGTCGAGCAGCACGCCGCGGCGCACCATCGGGGCGATCGTGTGCACGCCGAGCTCGGGGTAGCGGCCGCCCACGCACGCGGCGGCGGCGTCGGCCCCGCCGTGCAGCTTCCCGTCGTGGGAGACGTGGGCCAGCGCGTCGATGTGCGTGCCGACGTGGGTGCCCATGAAGATCAGGTCGTTGGCCGCCGATCCCCCGTCGGGACGCACCTTGTCACCGTGCCGGCGCGGGAGGGTGTGGGTGTAGGCGGGGTGGTTGGGCGACTGCGGCATGCCGGCGAAGAGCGGCCTGCCCAGGTCGTAGATCGTCACGCCGCCGCGTACGGCGTCGAGCAAGGGGTCGTTCGTGGTGGTGCTCATGTCCTCTTGTCTCTCTCACAACCGGCCCGTGGCATAGCGCACGGTGCGCTCCAGGACGAAGGGCTCCTGAGGCAATGACGCCTCAAGAGCCGCCCTGGCCTCGGGCCGCAGGGATTCGGGGATGGTCTCCAGCGAGGCCCTGCGGGCGGCGGACCAGAGCCAGTCCCACACCTGCTCCGCCTGGATCGTCACCTCGAACACCACGTCGGCGCAGGCCGCCTCGCGCAGGCCGCCCTCTTCGAACAATCCGGTCAGCTCCTCGGGCCCGCCCAACTGGTGCTGGAAGGGAGCGCTGCCCGCCCCCGTCGTGTACGGCTCCAGCGCCCTCTCCACCAGCCCCAGCAATTCGGCCTCGCTGGGGCTGGACCTGACGAGCAGGCTGGCCGCCAGCCTGCCACCGGGCCGCAGCAACCCGGCCATCGACCTGACGGCGGCCGACGGATCGGGCAGGAAGTACAGCATCATTCCCGCCAGCACCACGTCGAACCGCTCGCCGGGCAGCAACTCCTCGGCCCGCTCCGCGTCGCCCACCAGCACGGTCGCCTGGCTCAGCCCTTGGCGGCCGATCTCCGCCGCGGCGGCGGCCACCATGCCCGGAGCCAGGTCAAGCCCGACGACCCGGCCGGTCGGGCCGACGGCGTGGGCGGCGGGCACGAGCGAGGCGCCGGTCCCGCACCCGGCGTCCAGCACCTGGTCACCGGGCCGGGGCGCGGCACGCCGGACCAGCTCGGCGGCGACGGGCGCGAAGAACGGCACGCCGACCCGCTCGTAGGTGCCGGACGCGCGGTCGAACAGGCCGGCCATGTACTCCTTGGCATTCATCAGCTTTCCTCGCAGGGGGCTAGAGGCGCGGTGGGTCCGATGATCAGATGAGTTCGGAGCTGAGCCTGCCACGAATGACGCACAACCGGCAAAGGGCATATTGATCAACACCCCCTTCGACGGCGCCCGCGTCTGGGCTACGATCACGCTGCGTACCGCTCGTCCGCAGGTGATCCCCCTGGAAGGACATATGCCGGATTCCGCTGAGCTCCTCTGGGGAGCCGTTGGTGACATCTCCCGCTTCGCGGCCCTGCTCACCATGGCCGAACTGGGCCTGGCCGACCACCTCGCGGACGGGCCGCTCGGCGCGGGCGAGCTGGCCGGGCGGTGCGGGGCGCACGCCCCCTCGCTGCGCCGGGTCCTGCGCGAACTGGCCGCCATGGGCCTGGTCGGGCGGGCCGGGGCGGACGCGTACGAGCTGACCGAGAAGGGCGCGGCCCTGCGCTCCGGCACGCCCGGCTCCGTGCGCTCGTCGATCCGCATGCTCGGCGAGGAGGGCTTCTGGTACGCCATGGGCATGCTCCCCGCCACGGTCCGCGACGGCGGCTCGGCGTTCGTCAAGCGCTACGGCCATCTGTACGACCACCTGGCCGCGAACCCGGCGCTGAGCGGCATGTTCAACGACTACATGAGCGGCAGGGCCGTCCCGATCACCGAGGGCCTGCCCGCCGCGTACGATTTCTCCGCCGCCCGCACCCTGGTCGACGTGGCCGGTGGCCAGGGCCACATCCTGGCCACGGTCCTGGGGGCCAACCCGCACATGCGCGGTGTGCTGTTCGACCTGGAGCACGTGGTCGACGGTGCCAGGCGCACGCTGGCCGCCGCGGGCCTGGCCGACCGGTCCGAGGTCGTCGCCGGTGACTTCTTCTCCGGCGTCCCGGCGGGCGCGGACGTCTACCTGCTGGCCAGCGTCCTGCACAACTGGGACGACGAGGACGCCGTCACGATCCTGCGCAACGTCCGCGCGGCCATGGATCCCGGCGGGCGCGTCCTGGTGATCGAGGTGGTGCTCCCCGACGGCGACGAGCCGCACCTGGGTAAGGACATCGACATGCGGATGCTGGCGTTCTTCGACGGCGGCACCGAGCGCGGCCGGGCCGAGTACGCGGCCCTCCTCGACCGGGCGGGGCTGGCGCTCACCGCCGTCGCCGCGCTCGGCTCGGGCGCGAGCCTCGTCGAGGCGGAGCGCCGCTGACCCCAGGTTTGCCCACCTAGTGACAGGACCCAGAGAGGCATTGGCGATGAGGCTGGCCAGGATCGTAGTCGCGGGTATGACGATCGCGCTGACGCTGAGCGCGTGCGGCGGCGGAGGAGGAGGGGCGCAGCCGGGCGGCGCCACGTCACCGGGAGGGCTGGAGAAGACGCAGCTCCTGGTCGGTGTCGTGCCGGTGCCGTCGTCGGCGCCGCTGTTCATCGCGGAGAAGCGCGGCCTGTTCAAGGCGGAGGGCCTGACCGTCAAGACGGAGATCATCCAGGCTCCGCAGGCGGTCATGCCGAAGATCCTCAACGGCAGCATGGACGCGTTCCTGACGAGCTACGTGTCGCTGATGGCCATCAACGACACGGGCGCGGCCAGGCTCAAGCTGTTCCAGCACAGCCAGGAGGCGGCCCCGAACGTCGCGGGCGTCGTCGTGGCCAAGGGATCGCCGATCAGGACGGCCGCCGACCTCAAGGGAAAGACGATCGCGGTCAACGTGCTGAAGGCGCTCGGGCAGACGCTCACCAACGCCCATCTGCAGGAGGCCGGGCTCAAGCCCGACGACGCCAAATACGTGGCAGTGCCGTTCGCCGACCAGATCAGCGCGCTCTCCTCGGGCACGGTCGACGCGGCCTGGCTGGTCGAGCCGTTCCTGACCGCGGCCAAGAAGGGCGGCGCGACGCAGATCATCGACACCACCGACGGCGTGACGGCCGGGGTGCCGATCGACGGGTGGGGTGTCAGCGAGCAGTGGCTGACCCAGAACCCGAAGACGGCCGCCGCCTTCCACCGCGCGCTGGCCAAGGCGCAGCAGATCGCGGGCGAGGACCGTAAGGCCATCGACGAGGTGGTGCCGACCTACACGCAGATCCCGGCGGAGGCGGCGGCGGCGATGACGCTCGGGAAGTTCTCGATGCGGGCCGACCAGGCGGGCGTGCAGAAGCTGGCCGACCTGCTGCACGGCTACGGCTACCTCAAGGCCAAGGTGGACGTGGCACAACTGTTCGCGCCGATGAGCGGATGATCGGCCGGCGGGCGCTGCTCGGGGCACTCGGGGTGGCGGGCTTCCTCGCCCTCGCCGAGCTGGGCGGCCGGGCCGGGCTCGTCCCCGACGTCCTGCCGCACATGTCGCACGTGCTGGCCACGGCGGCGGAGCTGCCGCTGGACGCGGGGTTCCGGGCCGACGTGCTGGCCACACTGCTGGCGTGCCTGACCGGGCTGGCGATCGCGATCGCGATCGCCGTGCCCGCCGGGCTGCTGTTCGGCACGGTCTCCTTCGTGGAGCGCTCGACCCGGCCGCTGGTGGAGTTCCTGCGGCCGATCCCGTCGGTGTCGCTGATCCCGCTGGCGGTCTTCCTGCTCCCCGACGGCCAGGACGCCAAGGTCGCGCTGGTCGTCTACACGTGCTCGTGGCCGCTGCTGATCAACACCATGTACGGCCTCGGCGACGTCGATCCCCTCGCCAAGGACACGCTGCGCAGCTTCGGGTTCGGCCCGCTGGCGGTGGTGCTGCGGGTGAGCCTGCCGAGCGCGGCCCCGTTCATCGCCACCGGCGTGCGCATCGCCGTGTCCGTCACCCTGATCGTGGCCGTGAGCGTGGAACTGCTGGCACCCGGCGGGGGCGGGATCGGGGCGTTCCTGTCGCTGGCCGGCAGCGCCAACCGGCTGGACCGCATGCTGGCGGCCACCCTGTGGGCCGGGTTCATCGGGCTCGCGGCGAACCTGCTGTTCACGGCCGGCGAGCGGCGCCTGTTCCGCTGGCACCACGCCCGTACGGGGGCCGCCGCGTGAGCGTCCTGCGCCGGCTGGCCTGGTACTGGCTGCTGCCCGTGGCGGCGCTCGCCTGGGAGCTGGCCTCGCGCTCGGCGCAGGCCGCGTACTTCCCGCCGCCGTCGCGGATCGTGGCGCGGATGCACGAGATGTGGTTCTCCGGGCCCTACCTCCTGACCGACGAGGCGGTCGCCGACCTGCTGCCCAGCCTGGGCCGGCTGGCCGCCGGGTGGGCGATGGCGTGCGCGGCCGGGGTGCTGGCCGGGGTGGCACTCGGGCGCTCGGCCTGGCTGTCGGGCCTGGTGGAGCCGCTGCTGCACTTCGGCCGCTCGGTGCCGCCCGTGACGCTGCTGCCGGTGTTCCTGGTGCTGTTCAAGATCGGCACCCCCATGGAGCTGGCCTCCATCGTGTACGGCGTCATCTGGCCCGTGATGATCAACTCCCTGGACGGCGCCCGCCACGTGGACCGCCAGTACATCGAGACCGCCGCCGTCTACCGCCTCGACCGCCGCCGGCGGCTCACCCGGGTCATCCTGCCCGCCGCCGCCCCGAAGATCTTCGCCGGACTGCGGCTGAGCGTGTCGCTGGCCCTCATCATGATGGTCATCTCGGAGCTGGTCGGCAGCAGCGAGGGCATCGGGCACCGTCTGCTGGAGGCGCAGAGCCAGTTCGACATCCCGGCCATGTGGGCGGTGATCGTGCTGCTCGGGCTGCTCGGCATCGCGCTCAACGGAGCCTTCCTGGCCTGGGAGCGGGCCCTGCTCGGCTGGCACACGAGCGCCAGGACGACCGACGCCTGACCGGTCCCGTCGATCACCGCGTGCCGGGCGGCCGGTCGATCACTCCGTGCCGTGGAGCCGCTCGATCGCCTCGGCCTGGCGGGTGCGGAACCAGGACCGGTCGCGTGCGCCGCCGGACAGCCCGCCGGGCCGTTCGACGTCGTGGCGGGCGTACTCCTCCGCCCACAGCCCGGTCTTCACCCGGCTGAGCAGGTTGCCCATGCCGGGCCGGAGCCGCAGGCGGCGCAGCGCGGCGAGGTCCAGCTCGGCGGCGGCCACGAGCGACTCGCCCGCTCCCGCCTGGGCGAGCACGCGTCCCTGGGGATCGACCAGCTCAGAGCCGCCGTTGGTGGAGTCGCCGGGGATCGCGATGCCGGACAGGCCGCCGCTGTTGGCCGAGACCACGTAGGCCAGGTTCTCCGCGGCGCGGGCGCGGCGGGCCACGGCCTTGGGCGTCAGCATCGGCGAGGACGCCTCCGACGTGGGATGACAGAAGATCTCCGCGCCGCGCAGGGCGAGCGCGCGGGCCAGCTCGGGCATGAGGATCTCCTCGGAGGCGATCGCCGCGAGGTTCCCCAGCTCGGTGCGGGCGACGGGGAGCACACCGTCGATGCCGTAGACGTCGAGATAGCGTTCCCACACGTCATAGGGGCTGGGCGAGAACATCGAGTGCAGCCTGCGGTAACGCAGCACCGCCGCGCCGTCCGGCGCGAGGATCACCGTCGCCTGGAAGTACAGCTCGGGGAAGTGCTCGTCACGCTCGTAGGCGTTCACGCAGAGGAACACCTCGTGCCGGGAGGCGATCTCGGCCAGCTCGGCGTACTCGGGGCCGCCGGGGTCGAGGGCGGCCTTGTCCCGCCATTCGGCCAGGCTCTCCCCCAGCGGGAAGCCGGTCAGCACGTACTCGGGCAGCACCACCAGGCGCAGGCCGGGGCCGAGCCACGCCTTCGACCCGCGGACCTGCTCGCCGATCCGGCCGATCGCGGCCCGGATCTCGGCCCGGGGATCGGCGGCCCCGTTGACGGCCCTGGTCTCCATCTGCAGGGCCAGGGCGGTGAAGGCCGTCACGCGACCCGCCGCTCGTCGATCAGTGTGCGCCGCACGCACACCCCGTCCTTCAGCCACTGCCAGACCCTGCTGCGCGACGTGCCGTCCTCGCTCAGCACGATCAGCTCGAACAGCCGCAGGTCCTCGCCCTTGTACCGCCAGGTCAGGTAGATCGTGCTGGCGTCCAGCTCCCGGAACTCGCCCTTGAGCCGCTCGGTGTCGAACGCGCACCGCCCGTCGCCGAGATAGGTGCCGGGGAACTCGTGCACCTCCGTACGCCCGTCGTCCCAGGTGTAGCGGTTGGTCTGGTGGTAGGCGGCGTCGCCGAGGATCGCGCAGGTCATGTGGACCCGATGCCGGTCGAGCAGGGTGCCGTCGCGGCCGAGGTGGAGGTATTCGCCCTCCCACTCCCCCTCGTGCCGGGCCAGCAGCGGCATGTCCGCGCGAAGTCCCATCCGGGGCTACTCCTTCGTCGTGTGCCACCAGGGGTCGGCGGTGGCGGATCGGTTGACCAGGAAGGCCCGGCGGCGCAGGAACCGGCCGATGGAGGCCGTGCCCATGCGTGAACCGCCGAGCCCGGACAGGCGGAAGGAGTGCTTCTCCCCCTCGTTCACGAGGGCGGTGAGCGCGGCGTCGTTGACGCTCACCGCGCCGACCTGGAGCCGGGCCGCCACGGCCAGGGCCTGCTCCTCCGTGGCGGCGAAGACCGCGGCCGACAGCCCGTACGCCGAGTCGTTGGCCAGGGCGACCGCCTCGTCGGGCCCCGCCACGGCCATGACCGGCAGCACCGGCCCGAACGTCTCCTCCGTCATGATCAGCATCTCGTGGCCGACGCCGGACAGCACGGTCGGGCGGCACCAGTGCCCGCCGCCGTGCCGCTCTATCGTGCCGCCCGTGTGCACGGTCGCGCCCCTGGCCACGGCGTCGGCGAGGTGGGCGGCGATCACGTCCTCCTGACCTGGGGCGATGATGGGCCCGATGGGGCCGCCCTCGCAGGTCAGCCCGACCGCGCCGGCCTTGTCCACGAGCAGCGCCAGGAACTCGTCGTGCACCTCGCGGGCCACGTAGACCCGCTCGATCGACTGGCAGGACTGCCCGGCGTTGGCGGTGCCGCCCCACAGGACGGCCGACGTGGCCCGGTCGAGGTCGGCCCCGGCCAGCACGATCGCCGGGTCCTTGCCGCCGAGCTCCAGGTACGCCGGCACGAACGCCCGCGCCGCCGCCCTGGCCACCAGCCGCCCGGTCTCGACGCTGCCGGTGAACACCACCGCGTCCACCAGGTCCACCAGCGCCGCGCCCGTCTCGCCGTCGCCCTCGACCACGCGCAGCGGCAGCTCGCCGGGGACCAGCCTCATCAGCGGCTCGATGAAGCGCGGCGTCACCTCGCTCGGCTTGACCAGCACCGCGCAGCCGGCGGCCAGCGCGGGGACGGCGTCGATGAGGCCGAGCAGGAGCGGGAAGTTCCAGGGGCTGATCATCCCGGCCAGCTCGTACGGCACCGCGTCGCCGCCCACGAAGACGCCGGGCAGGGAGGCGGGCCGTTCGGGGGGCGGGGCGAGGAGGGCGGGCGCCTGGCGTACCCAGCGGGTGACCAGGTTCGCCGTGAGCCGTCGTTCGAGCACCGACTCCCCCACCCGGCCGGTGTCGGCCACCAGGGCGGCGAGCAGGTCTTCGTCGTCGGCCAGCGCGGCGCCGAACCTGGACAGGACCGCGCCGCGGTCGGCGTGCCGCCAGGTGGGGGCCATCTCGCGCAGCTCGGCCGCGACGGCGGCCAGCCGGTCGGGCGGGATGGGGGCGAGTGCCCGGTCGGCCTGCCCGGTGATCGGGTTCCTCACGTTCATGGGGTGCGGCCACGGGACATGGTGCTCCTGCGATGTTCGGCGGGAGCCATTGTGATCATGTGAAGGCCCGCACGTCAACGCACCCGGCTTGCCGGGGGGTCAGCCGCCCCAGCCCGGCACGGCCATCCGGACGGTGAGCGCGTGCTCGACCAGGTGGATCAGCGCGCTTTTGACGGAGTCCTTGGAGCGGGCGTCCAGGCGTACCAAGGGGATGTGCGGCGCCAGGGTCAGCGCGTCGCGTACTTCGGAGTCACTGTGCGGATACTGACCGTCCCATCCGTTGACGCCCACCACGAACGGAAGCTGCGCCTCCTCGAAATAGTCGATCGCCGGAAAGCTGTCGGCAAGACGGCGCGTATCGACCAGCACGACCGCGCCGATGGCCCCCCTCACCAGGTCGTCCCACATGAACCAGAACCGGTGCTGCCCGGGGGTGCCGAACAGGTAGAGGATCAGGTCGCGGTCGAGGGAGACCCGGCCGAAGTCCATGGCGACGGTCGTGGTCGACTTCAGCGGCGTCATGCCCAGATCGTCGATGCCGGCGGAGGCGTCGGTCATGACGGCCTCCGTGGTCAACGGCATGATCTCCGACACCGCGCCGACGAACGTCGTCTTGCCCACTCCAAAGCCGCCGGCCACCACGATCTTCGTCGAGGTGAGACCTGGGCTAGAGCCTGCGAAGTCCACTGAGCACCCTTTCGAGCAGATTTACGTCCGGCCTACCGGCGTCCAGCTGTGGCTGATGCACGCGAACCAGACCTTCGGCGGCCATGTCAGCGATCAGCACGCGCACCACGCCGAGCGGGATCCGCAGCAGGGCCGACACCTCGGCCACGGACCGCACCTGCCGGCACAGTTGACTGATCGCCTGGTACTCCGGCGTGATATGCGAGAACTCCCGGTGCTCGGCCGTCGCCGAGGACACCAGGGCCTCCATCGCCAGCTTGACCCGGGGCGCCGTCCGTCCACCTGTCACCGCGTACGGGCGGACGGGCGAGGCGGGGTCGGGATTCAGCTGCGGCTGGGGCTGAGGCGGAGGAGCCCAACCGCCGCTGTTCCATCTCGGTTCTGTCACCTACATCACCTGATCTGGCTGGCGCGTAGTTCCGCGCGCACAGCCGGAGTCAGCACCTGACCGGCGCGATCGACCATCAAGGTCATCTGGTAGGCCACCAGACCCATGTCGCAGTCGGGGGCCGCCAGCACCGCGAGGCACGAGCCGTCACTGATCGACATGATCAGCATCAGCCCGCGCTGCATCTCCACGATCGTCTGGTTGACCGACCCTCCCTCGAACACCCTGGCCGCACCCTGCGTCAGGCTCACCAGACCCGACGCGATCGCGGCGAGCTGATCGGCCCGGTCCGCGGGGAAGCCCGACGAAGCCGCCAGCGGCAGCCCGTCGGACGAGACCACGACCGCGTGCGCGACGCCTGGGACCGTGCTGACGAAGTCGGTGATCAGCCAGTCGACTCCGCGTGCCGCATGGCTCAGGTCGTTCATGCGCCCTCCTCCCTTTCACTGTTCTTCGGGCCAGAGGGGAACGCCCTGCCCTCGGTGATGTCGTCGCGCGCAGCCCGGAAGCCCTGCTGGAAGCTCGACAGGCGGTTGCGCACCCGGTCGGGCGACACCGACGGCATCGGGGTCACGCCCTTCGGGGGGGCCGAGACGTCCGCGGATCCGGGCACCAGGTTGGCCTTGGGCACCCGCTTGGGCAGCCCGGCCGCCGTCGAACCGTCACGCACCGGCTCCACCACGGCCTCCGCGGCGCTCCAGCCCGCGTCCGCCTTGGTGGAGCTCCAGTCGGCGCCGGCTCCGTCGCGGCCGAACCAGGCGGACTCCACCGCGGCGAAGATCGGCAGGTAGTCGTCCCCTGCGGACGCGGGCGGCACGGTGGGGATGGGGCCGGTGGCGCCGGACTCGGAGTCGTTGAACTCGAAGCCGGGCCGCTGCGGCGGCATCGTGTCGTGGCTCCAGCCGCCGGGCGGCGGCTCGGGAACGGGCCGCTTGGGCAGGCCGCGGTCGCCGTTCCAGGCCGGGCCGCGGGGCGGCCGCCAGACGTCGGAGTTGTCCAGGCCGCGTGGCTCCGCGGGCCAGCCGGAGTTGCCGGCCACGCCGGGCGGCGGGTCGGCCGGCCAGGAGGGATTGCCGGAGCCACCGCGCGGGGCGTCGGCGGGCCAGGCTGGGTTGCCGGAGCCGCCGCGCGTTTCCGGCGGCCAGGCGGAGGGGTCGGGCTGCCACGAGGGCTGCTGCGCCGACCAGTTGCCGCCCAGCTCCGGGTTCGACGGGAACGACGGGTGGCCGGGGCCCATCTGGAAGGTGGGCTGGGGCCAGTCGGTGGCGGGCGGGGCCGCATGCGGGGCGGGGTGGGGGCCGGCGTACGGCTCGCTCCCGAGGCCGCCGCTCGCCGCGCCGGCGAAGGCGGGCGGCTGGTTGCCGGAGAAGGACGGCGTACCGGTGTACGCCGAGGGCTGGGAGCCCAGCATGTTCTCCGGGATCAGCACCATCGCGGTCAGCCCGCCGGAGGCGTGCGGGCGCAGTTGCACCCGGATGCCGTGGCGGTGCGCCAGACGGGCGACCACGAACAGGCCCATGCGGCGCGACACCGACACGTCCACGCTGGGCGCGTCTATGAGCCGCTCGTTCGCCTGGGCCAGTTCCTCCAGCGTCATGCCGATGCCGGAGTCGGTGATCGACAGCATCACGCCGCCGCCGTCGATCCGGCTGCCCGACACGCTCACCCTGGTCTCGCGGGGTGAGAACGACAGGGCGTTCTCCACGAGCTCGGCCAGCAGGTGGATGACGTCGTTGACGGCCTGCCCGGCCACCGAGACGCCGTCGGGCACCTGGAGCACGACGCGCTCATAGCTCTCGACCTCCGAGAGCGAGGCGCGGGCGACGTCGACCAGCTTGACCGGCTGGCTCCAGCGGCGCGGCGGGTCCTGGCCCGCCAGGACCAGCAGGTTCTCGCTGTTGCGCCGCATGCGGGTGGCCAGGTGGTCCAGCTTGAACAGGTTGCCGAGCCGCATCTCGTCCTGCTCGCCCTGCTCCAGGCCGTCGATCAGGGTGATCTGCCGCTCGACCAGCGTCTGGCTGCGCCGTGACAGGTTCACGAACATCGCGTTGACGTTGCTGCGCAGACGGGCCTCCTCGCCCGCCAGCCGGACCGCCTCGCGGTGCACCTCGTCGAACGCCCGCGCGACCTCGCCGATCTCGTCGTGGGTGTCCACGCCGATCGGCAGCACGGGGCCGACGGTGCCGTCACCGCTCTCGCGCAGTTGCCGCACGGTCTCCGGCAGGCGGCCCTCGGCGATGTCGAGGGCCTCGCCGCGCAGCTTGCGCAGCGGCCTGATGAGCGAGCGGGCGATGAGCAGGACGATCGAGATGACCACGATCAGCAGCAGCAGGATGAGGCCGCCGGAGATCAGCGCCGAGCGGTTGGCGCCCTCCGCCAGGCCACGCGCGCGCAGGATGACGGAGGAGGACAGGTCCTTCTCCACGCTCCGCAGCGCGTCGATCTTGCCGGTGCTGACGTCGAACCAGGTGGCCACGTCCCGGTCGGGCCGTACGCCGATGCTCAGCTCCTTGCCCTCGGCGGACTGCGCCATGGCCCGCAGCCTGAACAGGTCGGTCTGGTCGACGTCCCTGCCCACGACCGTGTTGCGGTAGAGCTCGAGCTGGTCGAGGTTGGCGAGGGTGGCGAACAGCGTCTCCTCGCTCTCCTCACGCGACTTGGCGTCGGTGAGCGCGGCGAGTTCCCCGCTGTCGAAGCCCTTCTTGTCGAGCGCGCTGGCCAGGATGCCGCGCTGCTTGGACGCCTGCTCCTTGGCCCGCGAGATCGCCGCCGCCGAGCCGGCGCTGTGGGAGACCTCGTCGTCCACCGCGACCTGGCCGACCTGGTCGTGGAACTGCAGGAGGGTGGCGATGATCTCCGAGTACTTGCGGATCATCGGCAGGGGCTGGATCTTGCCCTTGACGGCCGTGTCGCGCAGCGTCGGGATCTCCTCCAGACGCCGCAGCACCGGCCGGATGGGCTCGGCGTGCGTGTCGGTCAACGCGAGCGCCCGCCGTTTGGCCTCGTCGATGAGGCCGTTCACGCCGCTGTAGGTGGTGCGGAGCTGAGCCTCGCGCTCCTTGGGCCGGCCCTGGGCGATGTAGAGGGCGGTTTCGTCGCGTTCGAAGGACAGCTCGTGCGTGACGGCGCCGAGTTGCTCGCTGAGCTCGGCGACCTCTCGGAGAGTCTGGTAGGTGTTGGCGTCGTTGAGCGAGGTGATGACGCTCAGTCCGCCCAGACCCACGGCCACGGCCGTGGGAACGACGATCAGCGCGATAAGACGCGATCGCACATGCCAGTTGCCCAAACCGAACCTATTTGAGGAGGGTTTGGGCAGCCGTCGCTTCTGATGGCCGTGCGACTCGCGGTCAGCGGAAGCTTCAGCGCTCTGCGTTCTCACTTGCCTTCGCAACCTCTCGCCCCTGAGGGGAATTCTCGGTGGACATGCAGCTGAATGCATGTGGGGCAATATGCACATCGAGATAAGCGTCATTTGAGCACAAGCGCCGGTAAGGGCCAACCACTACTTGTGCCCACATGGGGGGTTTATCCCTAGATGTCCGAAAAATACGACGGAATCGGTAGAGCACCTCTCACCAGCGGAAACGCGGCAATAGGGGACCGCTCCACGAGCCCGCTCCCGACTCGCGGAAATGATCGAATGCCTCGCCACACCAACACCCGAAGTCCCCCTCGTCACCACCTTCCCAAAACGGACAAACATAAGGATTCTTGCGGGTCGTTAAAATTTCACGATAGAGCGACTAACCGGGTTTGCAACCGTAAGTGCCGTATTCGCCATAAAGAACACCAATTTGGTGCTACGGTCGATCCCTGTTGTGCGTCAGGCACACATCCCCCCGGGAGCAGAAGCCACCCGGTTCCCCCCTGGCTCCATCTGAAGGGAGTCCCTGACATGAGGCTTGGCCGTTCCGCCAGGGCCGCCATCATCGGGTTCGCTTTGACACTCGGCGCCGTGGCGTGCAGCACCGGCGGCGACCCCACCGCCAGCGCCCCGCCCTCCGCGTCCGCCGCCGCCGGCGGCGGTCTGGAGAAGACGAAGATCAAGATCGCCACCCTGCCGGCCATCGACAGTGCCGCCATCTACGTGGCGATCGACCAGAAACTCTTCGAGCAGGAGGGCCTGGAGGTCACTCCACAGGTCGTCCAGAACGCGCCCGAGGCCATCCCCATGTTGCTGAACGGCGAGATCGACGCGATGTTCGGCAACTACGTGTCGATGTTCGCGGCTCACGACAAGGGCTCGCTCAAACTGCGCATCCTCGCCGAGGGCTCGCGTGCCGCCCCCGACTCGCTCAGCATCATGGCGCTGCCCAACTCGCCCATCAAGACGGCCAAGGACCTCGAAGGCAAGACGATCAACGTGAACGTCCTGCACAACTTCCAGGAGCTCGCGCTCACCCAGGTGCTCAAGGCCAACAACGTGGACCCGGCCACGATCAAGTACGTCCAGGTGACGTTCCAGAACATCATGCCCTCGTGGCGGGGCGGTCAGATCGACGCCGCCTACCTGGGCGAACCCATGGTGACGGCGGCCACGGCCTCGATGGGCGCCCGCAAGATCCTCGACCCGGCGTCCGGGCCGGCGGCCGAGTTCCCGATCTCCGGCTACGTCAGCACACAGGACTGGTACGACAAGAACCCGAAGGTGTCCGCGGCGTTCCAGCGGGCCATCCACAACGCGGCCAAACTCATGGAGAACAACCGTGAGGCGGTGGCCAAGGTGCTGCCGAACTTCACGCAGATCGACGCGGCCACGGCGGCCACCGTGACCTTCCCGTACTTCTCCAGCAACGACAATCCGGTCCGCCTCCAGCGGGTGGCCGACTGGATGCTGGAGGCCAAGTGGCTCACCAAGGCGATCGACGTCAAGACGCTCATGTCGCCTACGACCTCCGGGTGAGCGCTCCGGCTCTGGCCCCCGTCCGCCCGGCGTCCCGCGCCACGCGCTGGTCACGCCGGGCGGCCGGGGCCCTCGCCTTCGCCGCGCTCCTCGAGCTGGTCAGCAGGACCGGGCTGGCCGATCCCGAGTTCCTGCCGCCCGCCTCGGAGATCGTGGCGCGGGCCGGCACGCTGGTGTCCGATCCCGCCTTCCGCGCGCACGCCCTGACGAGCCTGCTCGCCTGGGCGATCGGGCTCGGGATCGCGGCGCTCGTCGCGGTGCCGCTCGGCCTGCTGCTCGGCAGCGTGCCGATCATCGACGCCGCCACCCGCTCCGTCGTGGAGTTCCTGCGTCCGATCCCGTCCGTGGCGCTGATCCCGCTGGTCGCCCTGGTGATCGGCACGGGCCTGCAGCTCCGCGTCACGCTGGTGGTCTACGCCTCGCTGTGGCCGATCCTCTACAACACGATGTACGGCCTGCGCGGCGTCGATCCCCTGGCCAAGGAGTCGCTGCGCGCGTACGGCTTCGGGCCCCTGTCCGTGCTGCTGCGCGTCAGCCTGCCGTCGGCGGCGCCCTTCATCGCCACCGGCTTCCGGCTGGCCGCCGGGGTGGCGCTCATCCTGACCGTCAGCACCGAGATCGTGGCCGGGCGGGGCGAGGGCATCGGCGTGTTCATCTTCTTCGCCGGCATCGCCGTGCCCGCCCGCATGGCCGACATTCTGGCCGGGGTGTTCTGGGTGGGCCTGTTCGGCGTCGTGGTGAACGCGCTGCTGGTGGCGGCCGAGCGGCGGGCGTTCCGGTGGCACCACGCCCGGCTGGGGGCCGGAGCATGAGGGGCGCGGGAGTGAGGAGCGCGGGCATGAGGGGCAGGGGGATGCGGACAGCGGTGTTCCGTGTGGTGGTGCTGGTCGTCCTCGTGCTCGTCTGGGAGGCGGCCACCCGGGTGGCGGGCAGCGCGTTCTTCCCGCCGCCCAGCACGATCGTGCTCCGCATGCACGCCCTGTGGTTCTCGGGGCCGCCCGGCACGTTGTTCCTGACCGACGCGGCCATCGGCAACATCCTGCCGAGCCTGGGCCGGATGGCGCTCGGGTTCGCGGGGGGCGCGCTGGCCGGGGCGGTGCTCGGGCTGGCGCTGGGGCTGTCGGCGCGGGTCTACGACTATCTCGACGGGGTGCTGCAGTTCCTGCGGGCGATCCCGCCGCCCGCGCTGGTGACGGTCTTCCTGGTGTTGTTCGGGTTCGGGCTGCGGATGCAACTGGCGTTCATCATGTTCAGCATCGTGTGGCCGGTGCTGCTCAACGCCGCCGACGGCGCCCGCTCGGTCGAGCCGCTGCACCTGCAGACCAGCCAGGTGTTCCGGCTGTCGCGGGGTGAGCGGATCTTCCGGGTGATCCTGCCCTCGGCACTGCCCAAGATGTTCGCGGGGCTACGGCTGGCGCTGTCGCTGTCGCTGATCGTCATGGTCTTCTCCGAGCTGCTGCCCGGCACCACGAACGGCATCGGCTTCCAGCTCACCGACGCGTACGCGACCTTCGACCTGCCCGCCATGTGGGCCGGGATCGTGCTGCTCGGTGTGCTCGGCTATCTGCTCAACGAGCTGTTCCTGGTCGTGGAGCGCCGCGTGCTCGGCTGGCACCACGCCGCCCAGCAACTCGTCGGCTAGATCGTGACGCCTGCGTCCGGGCGCCGAACGAAAGAGAGTCGTGGAGCGTATGAGGCTTGTGGCTCCCATGGCAGCCCGGATCATGCGAGAGTAAGATCGCGCCCAGATTGGGTTTGCCTGACTGACATGTCCAGCATTTTCCGCTCCGCTAGAGTCATTTGTGACTCACAAAAGAGTCGCCGCGGTCTCGCCCCCTAGGAAATCCATTGCTCGAGATAGACAACCTTTCCCACGTGTACGGCGGCGGTACTCCCAACGCGCACCACGCCATCGAAGGACTCAGCCTGAGCGTCGCCGAGGGCGAACTGCTCTGCATCGTCGGCCCCTCGGGCTGTGGCAAGTCGACGCTGCTGCGCTCCATCGCCGGCCTGATCACCCCCACCGGCGGGGAGATCAAGGTCGAGGGCAACCTGGTCCGCCAGACGCCCGACAACCTCGCCGTGGTCTTCCAGGACTACAGCCGCTCGCTGTTCCCGTGGATGTCGGTGGCCGACAACGTCGCACTGCCGCTGCGCCGCAAGAACATGGACAAGAGCCGGCGCAAGGAGGCCGCCCAGGAGGCGCTCGAGTCGGTCGGGCTCTCAGGGGCGGCGCGCAAATACCCGTTCCAGCTCTCGGGCGGCATGCAGCAGCGGGTGGCGATCGCGCGGGCGCTGGCGTACCGGCCGGCGCTGATGCTGATGGACGAGCCGTTCGGCTCGGTGGACGCGCAGACCAGGGAGGACCTTGAGGACCTGGTGCTGAAGGTGCGCGGCCACCACCAGATGACGATCGTGCTGATCACGCACGACATCGACGAGAGCGTCTACGTGGGCGACCGCGTGGTGGTGCTGTCGAAGGCGCCGGCTCACGTGGTCGGCGACCTGAAGGTGGACCTGCCCGGCCCGCGCGACCAGATCACCACGCGCGAGCACCCGGACTTCGTCCATTTGCGCGCCGAGGTCGGCCGGCTCGTTCGCGGGCACGCCACTGTTTGAGGCCATTCTTTATCGACGGCGGGCCGGCGCTTTGGCGCCACCCGCCGTTCGTCGTCCACAGGCGTTTAGGCTGTTCGTATGGAGGACGTTTTAGCCGGGCGCGGATGCGACTGGGTTTTCGAGTCCGACCGGCTCCGGATCAAACCGCGCAAATCCCAGAGCGCCAAGCTGCTCTTCGAACTGGGCGAGCGGGTCATTCCTTATGAGGCCATCGCCGACGTGACCCTGACGCGCGGAAAGCGCGGCACCGTGGTGCTGCGGGTGCTGCCGCGGCGAGGGGCCGACCCGGTGATGAGCGCCGCCGCCGGGCAGCTCAAGGAGTCGGCCGATCCCTATCGGCTGGTGCTGCCCGCCGACAAGGAGACGCTCGCCGATTACTACGCCGAGGAACTTCGCACGGCCATGAGCGCGACCGGTCCGGTCTCGCGATTCATGGTGGCGGCCCCTCCGGTGCCGCGGAGTTTCAAGGCCTGGGACGGCGCGGCGACCTTCGACGGCAAGGACGTCACCTTCACCTGGTTCTGGTCCGGAGCCACGTCCGCCAAATTCGCCACGGGCGACCAGCGCTTTTCGGCCGACGAACTGGAAGGGGTCGATTGGCACGCCCCCAAGGGCGACAACGGATGTCTGCGGCTGAAGGTGCGGGGGCGGCGGATGCCCCTCAATCCCGCCGACGACCCCGCCTCCGTGATCTTCGGGATGGGCCATTGGGGCGCCACGCACAGGTCGCTGCCGTTCGCCGCCGCCGTGCTGGCCGTCATACCCCCGCCCCCGTTGCCCGTCGCCCAGGGGGCCGAGGTGGTGGAGCTGATCACCAAGCTGGGGGAGCTGCGGGACGCCGGGCTGCTGTCGGAGGAGGAGTTCCAGGTCAAGAAGGCCGAGCTGCTGGCGCGTATGTGAGGGTGACGGCCGAGCCTCCGTGGCCGAGCCGCAGGCCGACCTGCCCCGCGGGGGCGTCGGAGTCGATCTCCGGATAGTCGTCGCTGGACACCGTGACGCGCAGGGTGTGCCCAGCCGCGACGCGGTGGTGCGCGGGCCAGGTGCGCAGGTCCAGGTCGTAGACCCGGCCGGAGCGTACCGTCGCCGGCCGTTCGTGGCCCCGGCGGTGGCTCGCCTTGAGCCAGCCCTGCGTGACGCGGGTCGCCGTGCCGTCCGGGGCGACGTCCTCCACCACGACGGCGATGTTGCCGTCGGACGCGGTGAACGAGGCCCGTACCTTCGCCTCGACCTCGCCCGCCAGCACCACGTCCCGTTCGAGCGGCCCGGTCGTGAACGACAGCCGCTGCCCGGGACCGCCCGCGCCCGGCTCGGTGTTGACCTCGAAGGAGCGGGTCGCGGCGGCGCCGGGGTCCGGCGCGAGGGCGCCGTCCGCGCCGAGGCCGAGGCGCAGCCGCCGGGCTCCCGGCGGTGGCCAGCTCGCGTACTGCCCCCAGCCGGTGCCGGGCGTCTCGTACGAGGTGACCTTCGCGGCGGGCAGGGGGGCGCCGGGCCGCCGGGCCAGCCACCGGTCCCACCAGGCCAGGTAGGCGCCGTTGCCGATGTCGGCGGGCTGCCCGGCCGGCCAGCCGTGCACCCATGGGCCCGCCACCAGCCAGACGTTGTGCCTCCTGGCCCGGAAGTTGTCGACCATGCCCTGGCGGTAGCGGTCGTACCAGCCGGCGATCTCCAGGACGGGGACGTCGAGGTCCTTCCAGCGGGACTTGACGCTGCGCTCGCGCCAGAAGTCGTCGTAGAGGGGGTGCTCGGCGTAGGTCCGCAGGGTGTCGGGGGCCACCGAGCGCTGCCAGTCGCGGATCCTGGCCGAATAGATGCCGCCCCGGTAGATGGTGTTCTCGTACCAGTCGCTGATGCCGTCCACGGGGATGATGGCGGCCAGGTGGGGCGGCTTGTTCACGGCCACCAGGAGCGCCGAGTGGCCGCCGTAGCTGACGCCGGTCTGGCCGATGCGGCCCGTGGACCAGGGCCGGGCCGCCAGCCATTCGATGAGGTCGTAGTTGTCGCGCTGCTCCTGGGCGCTGAACGGGTCCAGGTGGCCGGGCGAGCCGCCCGAGCCGCGGGCGTTGCAGACGGCGGCGGCGTAGCCCCTCTCGACGAAGTACGCGGCGGCCCGGCCCAGCGCGTCGAGCTGGTTGTAGGCGTTGTAGTCGTAGACGATGCCGGGGAAGCGGCCGGGGGCGGGCGTGCCGTCGGGGGCGGCGGGGCGGTGCAGGTCGCAGGCCAGGTGACCACCGTCGCGGAGCGGCACGGTGACGCGTTCCCGGTGCACGCCGTACTGGGCGGGGCGGTCGTAGGCGAAGAACGGGTCGGCGGGGAGGGCGGCCGGGGCCGCGGCGTCGACGTCGGCGGAGGCCACTCCGGTGGAGGCCAGGGCGCAGGTCAGGGCGAGGGCGAGCGTGAGTGGTCTTCTCATGGGGGTTGCCTTTCGTCCTGCTATGTCGCACACGCCGGACAGGAACGCCGCGCGCAGACGCGACCACTGCTCACCGGTGAACCGGACGCCGTAGTCGGCGCGCCGCAGCGGCTTGAGCCGGCACTTCAGCAGGTCGCTGGCCGGCCCCTCGCCCGACGCCACCCGGGTGTCGGCCTTGTACGGATAAGCCCGGTCACACGCCGCCTGATCGGTGACCTTGGCCCCGTCGATCCAGCAGGCGTCCACGGCCTGCGGCGGCCGATGGCGTACGACCTTGTCCGGCAGCGGGATCGCCCGACCGTCGGCCTCCACGGCGGCCAGCCAACGGTCCATGACCTCCAGCGCCGAGCCGTCGCCGCCGTTCGTCCACAGCACCTGGTTGCGGTGGTGCCCGTTGGCCCGGTCGAGCCGGTCCTCCTCGGTCTGGCAGCGCCACGGCCGCACCTGCGGGCCCGAGAACACCGGCCCGCCACGCGGGTGGTCGGTGACGGTGAGCCGCCCGGCCCGGCCGCCCTGCCTGGCGGTCAGCACGTTCGCGCCCGGCGACAGCCCGGTGACCAGCCCGGTCAGCGTGCCGTCGGGCCGGGCGGCGAAGGACGCGGTCACGTCGGCGCCGCCGAGGTCCACCCGGACCGGCCCCCGGGCCACGATCCGGACCAGCGCGTCGCCGCCGGAGATCAGGTCGGCCCTGTTGGACAGGACCTCGATGCGCGGCACCCCGCCCGAGTCGGCCAGGGCGGGCGACGGGAGCGGCCGGGCCAGGATCGGGACGAGCGCAAGCTCACGCCATCGCATGTCGGTGTCCTCCTGACGGTCAGAGGGAGAAGGCGCCGGTCAGCAGCGCGACCACGGTCATCACGAGCGTGGTGGCGAAGGCCCAGCCGAAGATGAAGCGCTGGTGCTCCCCCAGTTGCACGCCGCTCATCCCGACCAGGATGAACGTGGAGGCGGTGAGCGGGCTGAGCGGGAAGCCGGTGGTCATCTGGCCGAGGATGGCGGCCCTGGCGACCTCGGCGGGCGCCCCGCCGAACCCGGCGGTGGTCTCGGCGAGCACCGGCAGGATGCCGAAGTAGTAGGCGTCGGGGGTGAAGACCAGGCTGAGCGGCATGCCGGTGATCGCCACCAGCACCGGCAGGTGCCCGCCGAGGCTGTCGGGGATGATCTGAACGAACGCGGCGGCCATCTCGGTGATCATCTTGGTGCCGGTGAGGACGCCGGTGAAGACGCCCGCCGCGAAGATCATCGTGGTGACCAGGACGACGCTCTTGGCGTGCTTCTCCAGGAGCTCCTGCTGGCGTTCCCAGCTCGGGTGGTTGACCAGCAGCGCGATCGCGAACCCGACGACGAACAGCACCGGCAGCGGCATCACCTGCAGCACCAGGGCGACCAGCAGGGCGAGGGTGAGGACGAGGTTGAAGACGTTCAGCGCGGTGCCGGTGCGCTCCGGCGCGCGCAGGGCGCCGGGCCCGTCACCGACCAGCCGCTCCTCGCGCTCCTCGGGCGCCCCAGGCGCTTCGGGGGTGAGCTTGCCGAGCCTGCGCCGCTCCCTGGCCCCGATCAGGTACGACGCCACCAGCACCCACGCGATCCCCGCCGCCATCGCGGGCAGGACCGGCGTGAACACCTGGGAGCTGTCCAGCTTCAGCGACGCCATCGCGCGGGCGGTGGGCCCGCCCCAGGGGATGAGGTTCATCACGCCCGCCCCCAGGCAGACGACGCCGGACAGCACGAGCGGGCTCATCCCGAGCCGCCGGTAGACCGGCAGCAGGGCGGAGATCGTGATGAGGAACGTCGAGGCCCCGTCGCCGTCGAGCGCCACGCACATGGTGAGCACGGCGGTGCCCACCGCGATGCGCAATGGATCGCCCTTGGCCACCCGCAGGATGCCGCGGATCAGTGGATCGAAGAAGCCCGCGTCGATCATCAGGCTGAAGTAGAGGACCGCGAACGCGATCATGATCCCGGTGGGCGCGACCTTGGTCAGCCCGTCGAGGATCATCTTGCCCAGCTCGCCGCCGAACCCGCCGGCCAGGGCGGCCAGGACCGGGATCAGCACCAGGGCGATCAGGACGGACACGCGCTTGCTCATGGTCAGCAGCAGGAAAAGTACGATCGTGGTGAATCCCAGGGCCGCCAGCATGATGGTCGCTCGCCTTCTCGTCCTCGCCCGGCTCGTGGGGGGTTTGTGCGCCGGAGTGTTACGGAAGAGTTTCCGAGCGGCGAAATCCCAGGTCCAGCATCAAAGCAACATTTATCCATGCGTTCTGCGCAATAGTTCCCTTCAGCCGTGCCGGATCCTATGCTCACACCCCATGGAGGCCAACCTGCGGCTCCTGGCCGCGTACGCCGCAGTGGCCAGGGCGTCGAGCTTCACCGCGGCGGCGGCCGAGATGCACGTGTCGCAGTCGTCGCTGAGCCGGGCGGTGGCCGAGCTGGAGCGGCTGCTCGGCGCCCAGTTGCTGGAGCGCGACACCCGCAACGTGCAGCTCACCGCGGCCGGCGTGGAGACCCTGCGGGTGGCCGAGCAGATCGTGACCGCCCACCGGTCGGGGCTGAAGGAGCTGGAGCGCTACCTGCTCGGCGAGTCCGGCGTGGTCGCCGTGGCCACGCTGCCGTCGGTGGCCGCGGTGCTGCTCCCCCAGGTGATCTCCGACTTCCGCCGGCGCAGGCCGTCGGTGGCGCTGCGCATCATGGACGGGCTGGAGCAGGTCGTGCTCGGCCGCGTGCTGTCGGGCGACGCGGACTTCGCGATCTCCACGGTGGGCGCGGCGCCCGAGCCGCTCGAGCACCGCCCGCTGATCAGGGACCGCTTCCACGCCGTGCTCCCCGAGGGGCATCGGCTCGCCGAGCAGGCGGAGGTCACCTGGGAGGAGCTGGCCCGCGAGCCGTTCCTCGCCGTGGGTCCCCAGTCGAGCGTGCGCAGGCTCACCGACGCGGCCTTCGCGCAGGCGGGGGCGAGCGTCACGCTCGCGGCGGAGGCGGGCAGCGTGGCGACCGTGGGCGGGCTGGTGACGGCCGGGCTCGGCGTCTCGGCGATGCCCGCCCTCGTGCTGCCGCTGATGGGGGCGGGCCCACTGGTCTACCGGCCGCTCACCGAGCCGGTCGTGGACCGCCGCCTGGACGTCGTCGTACGTGCCAAGCGCACGCTCCCGCTGGCCACGAGCGCCTTCCTCGACCTGCTCGACGGCTTCCGCCGCGACCACCGCGACCTGCCGGAGGGCGTCACCTGGAGTCGCGATTAATGCGGAAAGCGCATGGATTCATCGTGGTCCTGTGCTGGACACGCATTTCACCGCCTCGGCAGGATGAAACGGAATCGGGAGGCGAAGGAGCGCGCGGGTGACAGCAGGTCAGGACACGGGCGGCGGCCGAGGGCAGTTGCCCGGGCTGAAGGTGGTGGAGTTCGCGCACGTGGTGGCCGGGCCGATGGCCGGGTCCATGCTGGCCGACCAGGGCGCGGACGTGGTGCACGTCGAGGCGCCCGGCGCCGGCGACGCCGCCCGCGCGATGGGGCCCGCCAAGGACGGCGTGCCGCTGTGGTTCAAGGTCGCCGGCCGCAACAAGCGGTCGGTCACGCTGGATCTGCACGACGAGGCCGGGCGGGAGCTCGCGCACCGGCTCGTGGCCTGGGCCGACGTCGTGATCGTCACCCTGCGGGCCGGGCGGCTGCGCGCGTGGGAGCTGGACTGGGAGGCCGTGCACCGGATCAACCCGAAGGCCGTCCTGCTGCAGATCTCCGGCTTCGGCGCGACCTCCTCCCGCGCGAACGACCCGGGCTTCGGCAAGATGGGCGAGGCCAGGAGCGGGGTGGTGCACCTGACGGGCTTTCCCGGCGGGCCTCCCGTGCACACCGGGTTCTCCCACGGGGACGCGGTCACGGGGCTGATGGGCGCGTACGCGGTGCTCGCCGCCCTGCACCGCAAGGCCACCGATCCCGCCTTCGACGGCGAGTGGATCGACCTGGCGCTGTTCGAGCCGCTCTACCGGCTGATCGAGTGGCAGGTGATCACGTACGACCAGCTCGGCACCGTGCCCGAGCGGGCCGGGAACCAGCTCGCCGTGGCCCCGGCCGCGGTGATCAACACCTACCGCTCGCGCGACGGCGACTGGATCACGGTGACCTCGGCGACCCTCCGCTCCGTACGCAACGTCGCCCGCCTGCTCGGCCTGCCCGAGGAGGAGTTCGCCACCTCGCGGCAGCAGCACGACGGCCGGGAGCGCCTGGACACGGGGCTGCGGGAATGGGTGGCCGCGCGCGGGACCGCCGAGTGCCTGGAGGCGTTCGGCCGGGCCGAGGTGGTGGCCTCGCGGGTGTTCACCGCGGCCGACATCGCGGCCGACCCCGTCTACGCCGAACGCGAGGACATCATCACCGTCGACGACGCCGACCTCGGGCCCGTGCGCATGCAGGCCGTGATCCCCCGCTTCCACCAGGCCCCCGGCCAGGTCTGGCGCACCGGCCCGGCCCTCGGGCAGGACAACCGCCTCGTCTACCGCGACTGGCTGGGCGTCGGCGAGGACGAGCTGGCGGAGTTGGAGAAGCGCGGTGTCATCTGATCCCCTGCGCTCCCTGCTCTTCGTCCCCGGTACCAGGACCGACTGGCTGGCCAAGGCGCGGGCGGCGGGCGCCGACGCGGCGATCCTGGACCTGGAGGACGCGGTCCCGTCCGCGGGCAAGGCCGAGGCCCTGCGCGCGGTCGCCGAGGCGGTGGCCGGCCACGGGGGGCCGATGGCGCTGTTCGTGCGGGTCAACCCGCTGGACGGCTGGGCGGCGGCCGAGGAGTTGCGCGCGATCGCCCACGAACGGCTCGCGGGCGTCGTGCTGCCCAAGGTCACCGGCCCCGCGGACGTGCGGTTCGCCGACCGGCTGCTGGGCTGGTGCGAGCGCGAGCGGGGCCTGCCGCCGGGCCATCTCGCCCTGGTGCCGCTGCTGGAGACGGCCTCGGGGTTGCGGGAGGCGTACGAGGTGGGCCGGGCGGCCGGGCGGGTGGCGTACCTGGGGGCGGTCACCGCGCCCGGCGGCGACGTCGAGCGCGCGGTCGGCTACCGCTGGAGCCCGGAGGGCACCGAGACTTTGGGGCTGCGCTCGCGGGTGCTGCTCGACGTACGCGCCGCCGGAGCCCCGAACCCGGTCGCGGGCCTGTGGACGCGCGTGGCCGACCTCGACGGGCTGCGGGCCTTCGCCGCGCAGAACCGCGCCCTCGGCTACGAGGGCATGCTGGCGATCCACCCTTCCCACGTCCCGGTGATCAACGAGGTCTTCTCACCGGGTCCGGAGGAGCTGGCCCGCTGCGCCCGCCTGGTGGCGGCCGTGGAGGCCGCTCAGGCGGCGGGAGCGGGGGCTGTGACCTTCGAGGGCGAGATGGTCGACGAGGCCATGGCCGCCACGGCCCGGCGCCTTCTCCAGCGGCACAGGGACCGCTGAAGGGCGCCGGGCCGGCGGCCACGGGACGGGATCGTCCGGCTCAGGCGCCGTTGATCAGAGACGTCGCCAGGAACGGGCTGAACGTCCCCGCCGGGGTGTTGGCCGGCGCGATGCCGCACTGGCCGTCGGAGTCGCCCGGCACCTTGACCCAGAACAGGTACTCGGCGCCGCTGGTCTGCTTGACCGGCGGCGTGCCGAGCTTGCGCCCGGGCGGGTTGCACCAGTTGTCGCCAGGCGTGCTGTCGCTGTAGGGGCCGTTGGCGTTGCGGCTGGTGTCGATCACGTACGGCTTGGGCGTCGGCAGGAGCGCGCTGAGCTGGGCGGCCCACGTCTCGCTGTCGGCGGTCTTGATGTAGTTGGACACGTTCACGGAGAAGCCGCGCGCGTTGTTGATGCCGGACTTCACCAGCAGGGGCGCCGTCTTCGCCGGCGTGTGCCAGGTGGCGTTGCCCGCGTCGAGGTAGACCCAGGTGTTGGGGGCCTCGGCGCGCAGCACCTGGATCGCGTTGGCCAGCATCGCGTACTGGACCTCCGGATCCTTGCCGTCGGCCAGCAGGCACTCGGCGGCGGCCACCGCGTCCGGCTCCAGCACGACGATCGCGTGCCGGGTGCCGATCGCCTTGGCGAACTCGGTGATCCAGGCGGCGTACGCCTCGGGGGTGCCGGCCCCGCCCGCGGACTCCGTCGCGCAGGCGTCCCGGTTCGGGATGTTGTAGGCCACCAGCATCGGCAGCTTGTCGGCGGCCTGCGCCGAGCCCACGTACGTGTCCACGGCCTGGGTGAGGTCAGGGAACCAGTTGCCGAACCACTCGAAGATCGGCTTGCTGCCGATGCTCGCCTGGATGAGCCCCGACCTGGGGTCTCCCGAGTTGCTGGCGGCCCACCGCGCGGGGTTCGACAGGTTGCTGACGTAGAGGTCCGTCGGCCGGGTCGCCTGCGTCTGCATCAGCGACACGTTGTCGAAGCGGATCACGGGCTTGCCGGTGGACCCGCCGAGCTGGAAGGTCACCTCGGCCGCGGTGTTGGTGGCGGACGTGGCCACGAAGGGGATGCTGTAGCGCTTGCCCGCCGTCGTGAGGGGAACGTCCGCGGCCAGCGACTGGTTGCTGCTGGGGGTGGCGGTGTACTGGACGGTGGTGCGAGCCGTGTAGGCCACGGTGGAGGAGGCGTCGAAGGAGAGCGTGTACTTCGCGCCCGGGGTCAGGGCGGTGGTGATGGGCGAGGCCACCATGGCGTCCCAGGGGTTGGAGACGACGTTCTTGACCTCCACCCGCATCTTGCCGGACTCGAGCGTGACGCCCGACTGGCCGATCGCGGCCCACGGGGCGGTGGAGCTGTCGAACTTGCCGTTGCCGATGAGCTGGGCGGCGGCCGATGCGGGTTGCGGAACGAGCAGGACAGCGGCCAGGGCGGCGGATAACGCCGCGGCGCGGCCTACGAGGAGTCGCACGTTTTCACCTTTCGGCGGGGTCGCCGTTGATCATGACCGACCCTCGTGAACAAGGTCAAGACTCCCGGTGAGCAAAAGTGATCACAACGCTGCCCGTCTTGTGGCCGGTCTCCACATACCGGTAGGCCTCCAGGATGTCGTCAAGCGGGTAGCTGCGGTCGATGACCGGCCGGAACGCGCCCGACTCCATCAGCTCCTTGAGCCGGACGGCGATGGCCTGGCTCTGCCTGGGAAGGGGGAAACGCACATGCCTGCCGCCGAACAGCGGGGTGAGGAGCGCCAGGAACGGATTCTGCGCGTACGGGCCCAGGTCCGTCGCGATGAAGACGCCGCGCGGCTTCAGCAGCCCCTTGCACCGGCCGAACGAGCTCTTGCCGACCGCGTCGATCACGGCGTCGTAGCGCCGGTCGTCCCGGGTGAAGTCCCCGGCCGTGTAGTCGACGACCTTGTCGGCGCCCAGGCCCCTGACCAGCTCGACGTCCTTGGTGGCGCAGACCGCGGTCACGGTGACGCCGAGCTGCTTGAGCAACTGGACGGCGGCCGAGCCGATGGCCCCGGTCGCGCCGTAGACGAGCACGTCCTGCCCGCCGCGGATCCTCGCCCCATGGATCACGGAGAGCGCGTAGTGCGCGCCCTCGGTGCCGGGAGCGGCCTGCTCGTACGTCAGCCCCTCCGGCATCGTCGCCAGCATGCCGTCGTGGCGGATCGTCATGTAGTCGGCGTGCGCTCCCCAGGTTCGATCGTTGTACCCGAACACCCTGTCGCCGGTCCTGAACGCCGTGACCCCGCCGCCGACGGCCGCCACCTCCCCGGCGAACTCGTTGCCGAGGACGCGGACCTTCGGCCGGAAGAGGCCGACGGCCAGCCGCCAGAAGAAGGGTTTGGCCGCGCGTAACGCGCAGTCCGTGCGATTGACCGTGGTCGCGTGGACCTTGATGAGCAGTTCGCCGTCCGTGACCGCCGGCTCGTCCACCTCTGCGATGGAGACCACCTCGGGAGGGCCGTATCTGGTGCGAATCGCAGCTCTCATGACCAGATGCTAGCCAGCGGCCCACCACTTGGACGGCCAAGTGGTGGGCCCGGTGCACCCGTGTCTAGACGGGGCTGTGCATGTGGCGGGTCAGCGCGTGCTCCACGAGAGTGATCAAGGTGGACTTGACCGACTCCCGCTGCCGCGCGTCGAGCCGCACGATCGGGATGTGACCGCCTATCGACAGCGCCTCCCTGAGCTCCTCCTCGGCGTGGGCGAAGTGACCGTCCCAGCCGTTGATGCCGATGACGAACGGCAGTTTCGCCTCTTCGAAGTAGTCGATCGCCGGGAAGCTGTCGGCCAGGCGGCGGGTGTCCACCAGGACGACCGCGCCGATGGCCCCTCGTACGAGGTCGTCCCACATGAACCAGAAGCGGTGCTGTCCGGGCGTGCCGAACAGGTACAGGATCAGGTCACGGTCGAGCGAGACACGGCCGAAGTCCATGGCAACGGTCGTGGTCGTCTTGTTCGGCGTGAGCGAGACGTCGTCGACGTGCGCCGAGGCGTCCGTCATGACCGCTTCCGTGGTGAGCGGCAGGATCTCCGAGACCGCTCCCACGAACGTCGTCTTTCCCACGCCGAAGCCCCCGGCCACGACGATCTTCGTCGAGGTTAGGCCGGGGCTAGAGCCTGCGAAGTCCACTGAGCACCCTTTCGAGCAAGTTGAGGTCCGGCTTTCCCGCGTCCAGCGCAGGCTGGTGCACGCGGATCAGGCCCTCCGACGCCATGTCGGCGATCAGCACCCGGACCACGCCAAGGGGCTGGCGTAAAAGGGCGGAGATCTCGGCAACCGACCGGACGTTCCGGGTCAGCTGAATGATCGCCTGATACTCCGGACTTAGTAGGGAAATGTCTTGGTATTCCGACGTCACGGAGGACACCAGTGCCTCCATGGCGAACTTCATCCGCGGCGCAGTACGCCCCCCGGTCACGGCATAGGGCCGCACCAAGGAGCTCTGCTTCTGCGGACGGGGAGCCGCCGGATGCGGCGGAGTGCTATCACCAGCCCAACCCTGCTGACCTGACACCATGATCTCCTGTCACCCGCCCCGCTAGCGGGGTCGGGCAGCTTGCAGCTCAGCGCGTACGGCCGGAGTGAGCACCTGGCCCGCCCGCTCCACCAGCAGGGTCATCTGGTACGCGACCAGACCCATGTCACAGTCGGGCGCCGCCAGGACGGCCAAACAGGAGCCGTCACTGATCGACATGATCATCAAGAGACCACGCTGCATCTCGATAACGGTCTGGGAAACCATCCCGCCTTCGAAGACCCGCGCGGCGCCCTGGGTCAAGCTGATCACGCCCGAGGCCACCGCGGCCAGCTGATCGGCCCGGTCCTTGGGAAAACCCTCGGAGAAAGCCAGCGGCAACCCGTCAGACGACACCACGACCGTGTGGGCGACGCCTGGCACGTTGTTCACGAAATCCGTGATCAACCAGCTTATGCCGCGCGCTCCCTGGCTCATTTCTCTCATTTGTCCTCCTCATTCTCATCTCCGCGGGTGAACGCCCGGCCTTGCCGGACCCCCTGCTGGAAGCTGGAGAGCCGGCTGCGCAACCGCTCAGGTGAGATCTGCGGCGCGGGTGACGTGGCCTGGGGCTCGGCGAGACTGGCCGTGCCGGGCACCAGGTTGGCCTTGGGGACGCGACGGGGCAGGCCCGACGCGGTGGTGCCGGCCTGCTGGGGCTGCGCTGCGGCCTGCGCGGCCTGGAAGCCGGAGTCCGCCGGCGAGGACCACGACGACACACTCGCGCCCACGCCCGCGCCCGACTGACCGGGCCTGCGCTGCGGCAGCCCCGACGCGCTCACCGGGTTGGCCGCCGGGGCGGCCGGAGGCGCCATGGGCGGCAGGTCGGCGGGCACGGCCGGGTGCACGGCGGTGATCTCCGGCTCGGCCTCGGGCTCCGGCTCGGAGTACGGCTGCAGCACCTCGGGGTCCGGACGGCGGAACCAGTCGGAGCCCACCGACGAGAAGATCGGCAGGAACTCCTCGCTCTGCTCCTCGATCGGCGAGTTGCGCACCACCGGCAGCGGGCCCGTCATGTCCAGGGAGGAGTAGTCGCCCTTGCCGAACGGGCCGTAGTTGCCGTGCCCGTTCTGGTCGAACTGCTCGACCGGCTTGGGATCCTCCGCGAACGGCGAACGGTAGTCGTCGGAGAACTGCGGCCGGGGCCGCTCCTCCGCGTCGAACAGCGACCTGCGCGGCGCCGGGTCGGCGAACGACGTCCAGCGCGGCTCCTCCTGCTGCTGGGGCGGCGGCGGCTCGGTCGCGAAGGACGGCCACTGCGCCTCGCCCTCCTGAAGGGGCGGCGGCTGCTCGGCGAAGGAGGGCCACCGGTTCTCCGCGAACGGCTGCGGCTCCGGGGCCGCCGGGGACTCCTCCGCGAACGACGGCCAGCGCTGCTCGCCGAACGGCTGGGAGGGCGGCGGCGCGGCGGGCGCCTCCTCGGCGAAGGACGGCCAGCGGGGCTCGTCCTGCGCGTGCCGCGGCGGCTGGCCGTAGGGCGAGGGCTGCTCGCCGAACGGAGGCTGCTGGGAGGGCGGCTGCTCGCCGAAGGGCGAGCCCTGACCGTTGTAGGACGCGGGCTGGCCGTTGAAGGCGGCCGGCTGGTCGCCGAACGACGGCCAGTTGCCGGTGCCGGGCGCGGGCAGCGAGCCCGGCCACTGCGTGTCCACGACGGGGTCGGGCTCGTCGAACGAGGGGTGCCTGCCGGCCCCATTGTGCGACGGCTCGCTGAACATGCTCGGGTCGAACGACGTGAACGCCTCATACTGGCCGCCCTGCTGCGGCACCCCGACCCCGCTGCTGATGAGCATGTCGGGGAGCATGACCAGCGCGCTCAGGCCGCCGGTCTCGCGCTGGCTGAGCTGAACGCGGATGCCGTGGCGCAGGGCCAGGCGGCCGACCACGAACAGGCCCATGCGCCGCGAGACGGACACGTCCACGACGGGCGGGTTGGCCAGACGCCAGTTGGCCTCGGCCAGCTCCTCCTGGTTCATGCCGATGCCCAGGTCGTTGATCGAGACCATCACGCCGCCCTCGGCGGGCGTGCTGGTGACCTGGACCTTGCTCTCGCGGGGGGAGAACGAGATGGCGTTCTCGATCAGCTCGGCGAGCAGGTGGACGGCGTCGGTGACGGCCGGGCCGACGATGAGCGTGCCGGACGCGATCTGGATCTGGACCCGCTCGTAGTTCTCGACCTCGGACAGCGAGGCGCGGGCGACGTCGACCAGCGGCACCGGCTCGCTCCACTTGCGCGCGGCCTCCTGGCCGGCGAGGACCAGGAGGTTCTCGCTGTTGCGGCGCATGCGGGTGGCCAGGTGGTCGAGGCGGAACAGGTTCGACAGTCGCTGCTCGTCCTCCTCACCCTGCTCCAGGCCCTCGATGAGCTGGAGTTGCCGCTCGACCAGGGTCTGGCTGCGGCGGGAGAGGTTGACGAACATGGCGTTGACGTTGGCCCGCAGTTTGGCCTCGTCGCCGGCCAGCCGGATCGCCTCGCGGTGGACCTCGTCGAACGCCCGCGCCACTTCACCGATCTCGTCACGGGTGTTGACGCCGACCGACGGCACTTCGGGGATCTGGGCGCCGTCGCCGGACTCGCGCAGCACACGGACGGTGTCGGGCAGCCGGGTCGTGGCGACCTGGAGGGCCTCGGCGCGCAGCCGGCGCAGCGGGCGGACCAGCGAACCGGCCACGCGGGTGGTGATGACCAGGACGAGGAGCAGCAGGACGAGGATCAGCGCGCCGGAGATGATGGCGCTGCGCTGCTCGGTGTCGCTCAGGTCGCGGGTGGTGGCCACGATCTTGGTGGCCAGAGTGTCCTCGACCTTGCGCATCGTGTTGCCGGTGGCGGTCGTGCTCTCGTACCAGTTGCCGAGGTCGCGGGCGGTGGTGACGTCGAGGTCGCCGATCTTGTTGTACTCGCTGACCTGAGCCAGCGCGCGCTGCCTCATGGCGTCGGCGCGGTCGACCTGCTGGCCCTTGACGGCCTGCTGGAAGGCCTTGAGGTCCGCCGGGTTCGCCTCCTGCTCGAAGGCGGCCAGCTCGGTCTGCTGCTTGTTCCAGGAGCCCAGGAAGTCCGACCAGTCGGCGCTGTCGAGCTTGCGCTGCACGAGCGTGACGATGAGGATGATCTGCTGCCGCGAGACCTCCTCCTTCATCCGCTGGAGCGAGCCGAGCGCGGCCACGTCACCCTGGAGCGCGTCGTCGCTGACACCGTCGCCCAGGTCGCCCTGGATGGTGGAGAAGACGTCGATCATCGTGCCGTACGTGCCGATGGCGGCGCGCGGCGGCACGTTGCCGACCATGGAGGCACGCAGGCTGTCGAGGCCGTCGAGCCAGCGGCGCATGTTGACCACGCCGTCCTGGACACGGGCCGAGTGCGTGGCGTCGATGGCCGCGGCGGCGGCGACCGTCTGCTGCTTGGCCTTGTCGGTGGCCTGGCGCTGGGTCTTGAGCGCGACGAAGCGGCCGCCTCTGCGGCGGTCGGCGACGTACCACGCGGTGAGCGTGCGCTCCTTGCCGAGCTCGTGGTTGAGCGCGCCGATGCGCTGGACCAGCTCGGCCACCTGGGTGAGCCGGCGGTATTCGGCGCTGGTGCCGATGGCGTCGGCGAGCTGGACGCCCGCGAGCAGCACGCCCACGACCGTGGGAATGAGGATCAGAGCGACCAGCCTGGAGCGCACACGCCAGTTCGCCAGCCGGAACCGTCCGCCTGTGTACTCCCCTGACCTCGTGTGCCTGGGGTCTTTCGTCCTCACTGCGTCTCGCAACCTCTCGCCGGGTACGTGCTCGAAGAAAATCAGACACGCGTGTGGCGCATGGGATTCTGTCCGGCTGGGTAATTGGAACACAACCCGTACCAGATCGGCCAACCGAACATACCCCATCACATGCGCCCAAAGAGGCACTTTGGGCAGCATAGCGCCGTACACGTTTTAAGCGGGCCGGAACGAATCCCGCTCTGCCGGCGCCGCGTGCTTGACCATCAGGTGCCGCGTCACCGAATACTCCTGCACTGCCTCCTGGCTCATGTCCTTGCCGAACCCGCTGCCCTTCACCCCGCCGTGGGGCGCCTCGCTGGCGATGGGCAGATGATCATTGACCCAGGTCACACCCACGTCAAGCCGGTGCGAGACCCGCATCGCCCGCGCCACGTCGCGCGACCAGACCGATGAGGCCAGGCCGTATCGGGTGTCGTTGGCCAGCCTGACCGCCTCGTCCTCGCCGTCGAACGGCAGGGCGACCAGGACGGGCCCGAAGAGCTCGCCCTGCACGATCTCATTGTCCTGTGCGACCTCGGTCACAAGCGTCGGGGGGTAGAAAAAGCCGGGGCCCCCGATCGGGGCTCCGCCGTGCAGGACACGCCCGCCGGAGCGCGTGACGAATCCGTGCACCCGATCCCGGTGCGCGGAGGAGATCAGCGGGCCGATGTCGGTGGCCGGGTCCCACGGGTCGCCGACGGTGATGCCGGCGAGGGTCGCCCGGATCGCCTCGACGGCGTCGGCGTACACCTCGCGGGCGACGTACACGCGGGTGGCCGCCGTGCAGTCCTGCCCGCTGTTGTACGTCGCCCCCATCGCCACGCCCCGGGCCATCTCGGCCAGGTCCGCGTCCTCGAACACCAGCGCCGGCGCCTTGCCGCCGAGCTCCAGGTGCACCCGCTTGAGCGTGGCCGCCGCGCCGGTCATCACCGCCCGGCCGGTCTCGGTGGAGCCGGTGACGCTGACCATGTCCACGCCCGGGTCGGTGACCAGCGCCTGGCCGACCTCGGCGGCACCGGTGACCGCCTGCACGAGGTTGCCGGGCGCGCCCGCCTTGGCGAACAGCTCGGCCAGGCGCAGCGTCGTACGCGGCGTCTGCGGCGCCGGCTTGATCACCACGGCGTTGCCCGCGGCCACCGCCGGCCCGACCTTCCAGACGGCCATGACGAACGGGAAGTTCCACGGCGCGATCGACCCCACCACCCCGACCGGGCGGCGCAGCAACACCGAGGTGTAGCCGGGGCTGAACACCCCGGCGCCCGACCCTTCGAGCGAGCGGGCGGCCCCGGCGAAGAAGCGCAGGTTGTCCACGGCGAACGGCAGCTCGCCGTCCCTGAACACCGCGGCCGGCTTGCCCGTCTCCTCCACCTCGAGCCGGGTGAGCTCGTCGGCGTCGGCCTCCACCAGGTCGGCCAGGCGCAGCAGCAGCCGCGCGCGCTCGGCCGGGGTGGTCTGCGACCACTCCTCGAACGCCGCGCGGGCGGCCTGGACGGCCGTGGCCACGCCCTGCACCGGTGTATCCGGAATTTCGGCACACGGGAGGCCGGTGGCGGGGTTGATCAGTTCACGCATGGGAACACTTCAGCTTTCAGGGTCGTGCTACTGGCCGAGCCGCTCGATCAGGTCTGCCGCCTTGCGCAGGCCATCGCGACGCCGGATCTCCTCCCCAGCGGCGGCGAGGCGGGCCCGCAGCTCGGTGTCGCCGAGCAGCTTCGCGACCGCCCCCGTGAGGTCCTCGTCGGTGAAGGTGTAGGTGGAGAGCCTGACACCATAGCCCAACTCATCGACCCTCTGGGCGTTGTCGTACTGGTCCCAGAAGAGCGGCAGCAGGATCATCGGCTTGCCGAAGTGCAGCGCCTCGGTGGTCGTGTTGTTGCCGCCATGGGTGATGACCAAGTCACACAGTGGGATGATCTTAGTCTGCGGGACGAACTCCGCGCCCCACATGTTGTCGGCCAGTTTGATCTCCTCGTGCAGCGCGCCCTTGGAGACGATGTACTGGTGCGGCGTGGTGGCCAGCACGTCGATCACCCGCTGCATGAGCTCCACGTCGGCGGAGCCGAGCGAGCCGAGCGAGAAGTAGACCAGCGAGCCCTCGGTCCGCTCGAAGGGCAGGGTGAAGTCGTCCTCCGTCTCGCGCACCGAGGAGTCGAGGCGGTGCCAGGTGTCGCCGAGCGGGCGGGCGCCGGCGTAGTCGAGGATCTCCGGGAAGACGTAGAGGTTCAGGTCGCCCTCGTGGATGAAGTCGAGGTCGGGCAGCGGCGCGGTGCCCTGCTCGACGGACCACTCGTTGAAGGCGGTCCAGATCTCGCGGTGGGTGCGGTCGTACTCGGCCCGGAAGGCGTCCCACTCGGAGCGGTCGCCGGCGGGCAGGCCGGAGAAGACCGGCGCGATGTCCTCGCCGCGCACCTCGAGCGGGTTGCAGGAGACGATCCGGACGAACTTCTTGCCCGCCGTGAGCAGCGCCGGGAACGTGATCACGTTGTCCTCGACGATGATGTCCGGGTTCACCCGCTTGATAATGGCCTTGAGCTGCGGCTCGCAGTATTTCGCGCCGTCGATCAGCTCGGCCCAGATGGGCTTGGTGACGGTCTCGAGCTGCTCCAGCGTGCTCTTGCGGTATTCGGGCGCGGTCTCGCGGATGAAGTCCTTCCAGAACTGGCCCGGGTCCTGCTCCCCTTCGGCCGGCGGGGCCAGATCGACCAGGTCTTCCTCGAAGCCGAGCGCTTCGAGCCTGCCCTTCCACGACGCCTCGGCGGCGAAGACGACGCGGTGGCCGCGCCGGCGCAGGATGTCGCCGATGCCGATCGAGTTGTTGGTGGGGCCGTAGGCGCTTTCCGGCATGAACAGGATGGTGAGAGACATGGAGGCTCCGGGAGAACTCATCAATTTGAAGAGGAATTCAAAAACTTCGCTGGCGGGGAGGTCAACTTAAGGGCACTATGGTCACGGCTAACTGAACAGTAGCCAAACGGGTGAAGGTGGTGAGGGTGGCTCAGCGTAAAAGCCGAAGTGACCGGCGCATCGACTTGATCGAGGCCGCGCGCAGGGCCATCATCCGCCATGGCATCGACGGTGTACAGCTCTCGCACGTCGCCGAGGAGGCCAGGCTGACCTCCGGCGCCGTGCTCTATCACTACCCCGACCTCAGCGAACTGCTGGTCGAGGCGCAGCACGCCGGGATGGAGCGCTTCTACGAGCAGCGGCTGCGCCAGCTCGCCACGCTCACCGACCCCGTCGAGAAGCTGGTCGTCACGATCAAGTCGGGACTGCCGACCGGGCCGCTCGATCCGGACGTGCGCCTGCTCAACGAGCTGGGCGGGGCCGCGGGCCGCAACCGGGTCTATGGCGTGCTGCTCACCTCGCTCTACGACCGGCAGGTCTCGATGTACCAGGCGATCCTGGACACGGGGGCGGCGCTGGGGGTGTTCAGGCTGAGCGGCGACTCGCTGACGATCGCGCGCAACCTGGTGGCGCTGGAGGACGCGTACGGCTACCGCATCACGGCCAGGCACCCGCTGATCGGCCCGGCCGAGGCGGCCGACCTGATCCTCTCCTACGCCCGCGCGGCCACGGGCAACGATCTGGCCCACTGACCGCCCACCGGCGCGGGCGGCGACCTGGCCCACGGATCGCCCGCCGGCAGGGGTGACGGCCTCGCTCACTGGTCGACCGCCATGATGACGGCGTCCTGGGCGTTCCAGCGCACCTTGACCTTGGCGCCCGCCTGGACCGCGCTGGCCCCCTGCACCGCCACGAGGACCGGCTTGACGCGGCCTGGGACGTCCACGGAGATGTGCGACACACCCCCGTAGAAGCTGACGTCCAGGACGCTCCCCGCCAGCCCCCTGGCGGCGTCCTGGTCCGCCAGGGCGAGCTTCTCGGGCCGCACGGCCAGCAGCGCCTTGGCACCCGCCGCCAGCTCGCTCAGCGGGGTGCCCGGCAGCATGCCGAACTCCTCGCTCCTGATCCCGTCGAGGCCGACGGCCGTGCCCTCGAACAGGTTGTTGGCCCCGACGAAGTCGGCCACGAACGGGGAGCACGGCCGCTCGTACAGCGCGACCGGCGCGTCCACCTGGCGCACGGTGCCGCGGTCGAAGACGGCGATCCGGTCGGCCAGCGACATGGCCTCCTCCTGGTCGTGCGTGACGACCACGAAGGTGATGCCCACGTCGTGCTGCAGCCGCTTGAGCTCGAGCTGCATGTCGGCGCGGACCTTCTTGTCCAGGGCCGACAGCGGCTCGTCCAGCAGCAGCAGCCGGGGCCGCTTGACGATGGAACGAGCCAACGCGACCCGCTGGCGCTGCCCGCCGGAGAGCTGGGCGGGCCTGCGCGAGGCGTGCGCCGACAGGCCGACCGTCTCCAGCACCTCGCCGACGCGCTGCCTGACCTCCTGGCGGGGCAGCCGCTCGCGCTCCAGCCCGTAGGCCACGTTCTTGGCCACGGTCATGTGCGGGAACAGCGCGTACGACTGGAACATGAGGCTGATCGGCCGCCGGTTCGGCTGCCGGGACAGCAGGTCGTCGCCGTCGAGCGTGACCGCGCCCGCGTCGGGCGTCTCGAAGCCGGCGATGATGCGCAGCAGCGTGGTCTTGCCGCAGCCGGACGGGCCCAGCAGGGCGAAGAACTCGCCCTGGCCGATCTCCAGAGAGACGTCGTCGAGCGCGACGACGTCCCCGAACCTGCGGGAGATCCCGTCAATCTTGAGCACGTGACTCCCCGATCTTGGTCAGGCGCTGCCCGGCGATCACCGCCGTGAAGCTCACGAGGAGCAGGATCGCGGCCAGCGCGTTGATCTTCGGGGTCACCCCGAAACGAATCATTGAGTAGATGACGATCGGCAGCGTCGGCTCGGCGTTGCCGATGGTGAAGAAGGCGATCACGAACTCGTCCAGCGACAGCGTGAACGCCAGCAGCGCGCCCGCGACGATGCCGGGCATGAGCTGCGGCAGCGTGATCCGCATGAACGTCGCCACCGGACCGGCGCCCAGGTCGCGCGAGGCCTCCTCCAGCGAGGTGTCGGCGCCCGACAGCCGGGTGCGCACCACCGCCGCGACGAACGCCATCGCGAACACGCCATGGGCCAGCACCACCGAGTAGAGGCCGAGCGTGAGCTGGATCAGGCCGAAGAAGACCAGCAGCCCGATGGCCAGCACCAGGTCGGGCAGCACGGCGGGCATCAGCGAGACCGCGTCGAGGACCTTGGAGCGGGTGTGGCGGGCCAGGCCGACGGCCAGCAGCGTGCCGAGCACGGTGGCGATCACCGTCGAGCCGGCGGCCACGATCAGCGTGTTCACCGCGCCGTCCCTGACCCGCTCGTCCGCGGCCAGCTCGCCGTACCACTTGAGGCTGAAGCCCTCGTAGGTGTACGCCGAGTCGCCGGAGTTGAACGACATGACGACGAGCACGACGATCGGCAGGTACAGGAAGACGTACGTGGCCCAGAAGGGGACGTACAGGAGTTTCGACCTACGCACGGCGCGCCACCCAGGACTGGGCGATGAGCAGCACGATCAGCACCGCGATGAGGGCCAGCGCCAGCGTGGAGCCGAACGGCCAGTCGCGGGCCGACAGGAACTGCTGCCGGATCAGGTTGCCCACCATGATCGACTTACTGCCGCCCAGCATCTCGGGGATGACGAAGTTGCCGAAGCTCGGCACGAACACGAACAGGCTCCCCGTCAGCACTCCCGGCACCGTGAGCGGCAGCGTGACCTTGCGGAACGTGGTGAACGCCGAGGCCCCCAGGTTCGCCGATGCCTCCCTGAGCTGCGGGTCGAGCTTCTCGATCGTGGCGAACAACGGCAGCACCATCAACGGCAGGTACGAGTACAGCAGCCCCGCCACGATCGCGCCCTCGTTGTAGAGCAGTTCGAGCGGCCCGAGGCCGAACACCTTGAGCCCGCTGTTGAGCAGCCCCGGGCCGTTCAGCAGGATGATCCAGGCGTAGACCCGGATGATGAAGTTCGTCCAGAACGGCAGCACGATGGCGACCAGCGCGACGGTCTTCCACTTACGCGGCAGCCGGGCGATCAGATAGGCCGTCGGATAGCCGACCAGCAGCGCCAGCAGCGTCGTCAGCGCGGCGATCTTCAGCGAGTTGACGACCACGCCCAGGTAGAGCGGGTCGATCAGGCGGGCGAAGTTCTCCGTCGTGAACTCGTAGACCACACCGCCGAAGCGCCCCCGCTGGAACACCGTGTTGCTCATGACCAGCGCCAGCGGCACCAGCAGCAGCACGAGCAGATATGTCAGCCCGGGGGACAGGAACACGAACGCGCCCAGCCGGCGCCCCCGATTGCGGGACACCGGCCGGGCCTTGACCTCTGACTTCACTACAACGACAACTACTTCGCCTGGATGTCGGCCGACAGACGCGTGTACTTCGTGGACGCCTGGCCCAGGTCGATCAGCGACTCACCGGCGAGCAGCTCGGCGGGCTTGATGTCGAGCAGCGAGCCCTTGGCGACCTTCACCTGCTCCATGGCCGCCTTGTTGGGGACCTTGTAGTTGATGTTCGCGGCCGCCCAGCTGTGGATCGCGGGGTCGAGGATGTAGTTGATCAGGGCGTGCGCGGCCTCCTTGTTCTTGGAGGACTTCATGATCACCATGGTGTCCACCCAGAGGTCGCTGCCCTCCTTCGGCACCACGAACTTGATGTTGCCCTTCGGGTCCGTGGTCGGGCACCAGCCGTCCCACGCCTCGACCATGACGGCCTCGCCGCTCTTCAGGCGGTCGCCGAACGTGGTGTCGTCGAAGGTGAGCATGTGGGACTTGGCGGTCTCCAGCAGCTCCTTGGCCTTCGCGATCTCCTCGTCCTTGTCGGTGTTGACCGAGAAACCGAGCGACTTGAGGGCGGGCAGGGCCAGCCAGCGCTCGGTGGTCATCAGCGTGGTCTTCTTCTCGGCCCACGCCGGAGGCTTGAGGAGATCGTTCCAACTTGTCGGCGCGACCTTCGCGAGGTCGGACCGGTAGCAGATGCCGGTGGTGCCCCAGGTGTAGGGAACCGAGTACTTGTTGCCCTTGTCGTAGGAGAGCTGGGTGGCCTCCGGGTAGAGGTTGGCCAGGTTGGGGATCAGCTCGGGGTGGATCGGCTCCAGCAGGCCCTGGGCGTTGAGCGCCTGGGCGTACTGGCCGGAGACGAACGCCACGTCGATGCCGCTGTCACCGGGGGCGGTGAGCTTGGTCATCGCCTCTTCGTTGGTGGCGTGCAGCGCGACCTTCAGATCCTTGACCTTGAGCTTGTCCTTGACCTTCTGCGGGAGCTCCTTGGGCGTGTAGCCGTCCCAGACCGTGATCTGCAGGCTCTGCTGCGCCAGGTCCGCGTTGGGCTTGAGCTGGTCGGCCGTCACCGTCGTGCCATCTGAGCTGGACGACGACCCCCCGCCGCACGCCGCGACGGCAAGCGCGAGCCCGGCCGCCGCGACGGTGGCCGGAAGACGACGGGTGAACCGGGTACGGGACACGGCCGCTACTCCTTCTGAAGTTTGGGGTGTAAGAGGGGTCGCGCGACCTTACCGGACACAGCGGACCAGACCAGGAGTGTTGCAGCAGAAATCAACATGGGCAAGACTTTTGCTGACATTGCTACCAGGAAGTTTGGTCCTACTGTTGAATTGGGATTCAATTAGTCGTCGGCTGCTCTCTCTCGGTGAGAGGCCCCTCACCCCACGAGATCATGGACTCACGGCCGCGCTCATGGGGCTCTTGGAGGAGGAGCCTCCGCCGCCGTTCGCCGTACGCCGCTTCCTCCCACTGCCCAGCCTCTCGTACGGCCTTGGAGATCTCCACACTGGGGCCCCAGGTGAGCGCGATTTCGGCTCCCACGTGGACCAGACGAACTACTCGGTGGTGGTGGCCGAGCGGGTCGTCGTCAAGTGGATCACCCCTCCCGCGCCCCTCCCGCACCCCACTCCGGACGTCTTCGCTCACCTCGTTGAGGCGGGCTTCAACGACACAGCCCCTCCTTACGCGGCTCTGACAGCCGTGTTGGACGGACGCCCGCATCTTCTGGCCCTGGTGACGGGTTATCTTCCTGAGGCACGGGACGGCTGGGAGTGGTGTGTGGACGAGGCGCAAGCAGGCACGACGGACTTCGCGCGCGAGCTCGGCCGCCTCGCCGCCGACCTCCACCTGGCCCTCTCGACCCTGCCCGGCCCGACGCGGGCGGAGACCGGCACGGGAGGCAGCACGGGAGGCAGCACGGGAGGCAGCACGGACGGCAGTGCGGCGGGGAGGGCGGAGGCCGCTCTCGCCGAGGCGCTGGAGCTGACCGGCGGCGCGGACGGTGCGTGGCTGGCCGGGCGCGCCGCCACGCTCCGGCGGGATTTGCGCGCCCTGGACGCCCCGATCGCCACCCCGCGCATCAGGATCCACGGCGACCTGCACGTGGGCCAGATCCTGCGCTGGCGGGACGGCTACGCGGTGATCGACTTCGACGGCAACCCCACGGTCGCCGACGCGGACCCGTACCAGCCGGCGGCCAGGGACGTGGCCCAGTTGACCACCAGCCTCGAGCACGTCGCCCAGGTGGCGATCAAGAGGAGAGGCACCGCACCCGGCCGGGCGGCCCACTGGGCGGCCGAGGCCCGCGCCACCCTGCTCGCCGTCTACAAGGCCCGCCTGGCGGAGAAGGACGGTTCGGCGCTGCTGGACGAGAGCCTGATCCGCCCGTTCGAGGTGGAGCAGGAGTGTCGTGAGCTGATCTACGCCGCCCGCCACCTGCCCCGCTGGCGGTACGCCCCCATGGGCGTTCTGCGCACCTGGTACCACGAGGAGAACAACGCGTGAATTCCGAGCTCTTTCTGTCCGACCTGGAGGCCAAGCCGCAGGCCCTGGCGAACCTGGCCGGGGCGCTGCGGGCGGAGGACCCGTTCGAGCCGCTCCCCCGGGACATCGACAAGGTCCTCTTCCTGGGCATGGGCAGCTCCCGGTACGCCGCCGGCGTCGCCGCCCTGCGCCTGCGCGCCGCGGGGGTGAACGCCCACGCCGAGTACGCCAGCGCGGCGGCGAGCTACCCGGCCGCCCCAGGCACGCTGGTGATCCCGATCTCGGCCACCGGCTCCAGCCGCGAGACGCTCGACGCCACGGCCCGCTACGCGGGCGGCCCGGCGTACCTGGCGGCGCTGACGAACCGGCTCGGATCGCCCCTCACCGAGGCCGCCGACCTGGTGGTCGACATGCGGGCGGGCGAGGAGCGCGGCGGGGTCTCCTGCCGCACGTTCCAGCACACCCTCGTCCTCCTCCTCGCCCTGGAGTCCCGGCTCACGGGCCGCGACCGGGACCTGCCCGCGCTGGTCGAGAAGGCCGCGCGGGCCACCGCCGACCTGCTGGACCGCAGGGACGAGTGGCTGCCCCTCACCATGGAGCTGCTCGACGGCCCGCACGGCGTCTACACGATCGCCCCGCCCGAGCGCCTGTCCTCGGCCGAGCAGTCGGCGCTGATGCTGCGCGAGGGCCCGCGCCGCCCGGCCGACGCCTGTGAGAGCGGCGACTGGTCGCACGTGGACGTCTATCTCACCAAGACCCTCGACTACCGCGCCCTGCTCTTCCCGGGTTCGCGCTACGACGCGCAGGCCATGGACTGGGTGCGCCGGCGCGACTCCATGGTGATCACCGTGGGCGGTGAGGTGAAGGACGCCACGGCCGCGATCCGCTACGCCCACGACGACGACCCCGAGGTCGCGCTGCTCACGGAGACGCTGGTGGCGGAGCTGGTGGCCGCGTACTGGTGGTCGGAGCAGTAGGGCTCAGTGCGCCCGGGCGGCCAGCGCGTGCTCGACGAGCGTGATCAAGGTGTTCTTGACCGCCTGGCGGGCCCGCGCGTCCGTACGGACGATCGGCACGTGCGGCGAGAGCGTGAGCGCCTCCCGCACCTCGTGCTCGACGTGCGGGAACTCGCCGTCCCAGCCGTTGAGCCCGATCACGAACGGAAGCCCGGAGTTCTCGAAGTAGTCCACCGCGGGAAAGCTGTCGGCCAGCCGCTGTGAGTCCACCAGCACCACGGCCCCGATGGCTCCGCGGACGAGGTCGTCCCACATGAACCAGAACCGGTGCTGCCCCGGCGTGCCGAACAGATAGAGGATCAGGTCCTCGTCGAGCGAGAGCCGCCCGAAGTCCATCGCCACGGTCGTGGTGGTCTTGCCCGGCGTGTGCGCCAGGTCGTCGATGCCCTCCGAGGCGTCCGTCATCACCGCTTCGGTGGTCAGCGGCATGATCTCGGACACGGCGCCCACGAACGTGGTCTTCCCCACGCCGAACCCACCCGCCACGACGATCTTCGTGGCGCTGAGCCGGCTAGAGCCTGCGAAGTCCACTCAGTACCCTTTCGAGCAGGCTCCTGTCGGGAAGGCCCGCTTCAAGCTGCGGCTGGTACACCCGTACCAGCCCGTCCGCCTCCATGTCGGCGATCAGCACCCGCGCCACCCCGAGGGGGACGCCGAGCAACGCGGAGATCTCCGCCACGGATCGCACCTGCCGGCACAGCTCACTGATCGCGCGGTATTCACGGGTGTAGGTCGCGCCGAGTTGCGCCGAGGTGGCTGAGGATACCAGTGCCTCCATGGCGAGTTGTGTACGCGGAGTGGTCCTCCCGCCGGTGACGGCGTACATCCGAACGAGCGAACTGCGCTCGGGCTCCGCCTCCCCGTTATGCCACGATGCCAACGTTCACTCCCATCACCACGGGCGCGCGGCGGACAGCTCCGCCCGCACGGCGGGCGTGAGCACCTGCCCCGCGCGCTCGACGAGGATCGTCATCTGGTAGGCCACCAAGCCCATGTCGCAGTCGGGCGCGGCCAGCACCGCCAGGCAGGAGCCATCGCTGATCGACATCACCAGCAGCAGACCGCGCTCCATCTCCACGAGGGTCTGGATCACGACCCCGCCCTCGAACACGCGCGCCGACCCTTGGGTGAGGCTCACCAGCCCCGCCGCGATGGCCGCCAACTGGTCGGCGCGATCCTGGGGAAAGCCCCGGGAGAAGGCCATGGGCAGGCCGTCAGCGGAGACGACCACCGCGTGCGCCACGCCGGGGACCTCTTCGACGAAGCGGCTGACCAGCCAGTTGACGTCTCTGGCGGCCTGACTCAGCTCCTTCACGAGTCCTCCTCGAGCTCGGCACGGCCCTTGCGCACACCCTGCTGGTAGCTGGCCAGCCTGGAACGCAGCCGATCGGGGGACGGCGGAGGAGCGGGAACGGGGGGCGGCTGCGGGTTTGCGGTGCCCGGTACCAGATTCGCTCTTGGCGTACGTTTCGGCAAGCCAGAGCTCGTGGTGCCGTTCTGCGCGGGCTCCGCGACCGCGCCGGCCGCCTGCCAGCCCTGGTCGGCCGGGGTGGCCCAGGAGGGCTCCGCCGGCTCGGCGAGGCCGGCGCGGTCGGCGGTCGGCGTGGGCTTGCTGAACCAGCCGCTCTCCTCGACGGAGGCGAAGATCGGCAGGAACTCGTCCTTGGCCGGCGCCGGCGCCGGGTAGGAGGCGGCCGGGGTGGCGAAGCTGGGATATGACGAGTCGGGCGGCGGCGTCTGCTCGACCGAATGAGTGTGCGGAGAGGAGAACCAGGACGACGGCTCGGGTGCGACGTCGAACGACGGGTGCCCGGAGAAGGGCGCCGCCGGCGACGGTGATCCCGAGAAAGGTGAGCCCGACAAGGGCGAACCCGACAGAGGCGACAGCCCCCGGCCGGACATCGGCGGGGGCCCGTAGGAGGGAGCCGTGCCGGTCTGCCGGGGCACCTGGATCCGGGGCGGCGCGGCGGACGGCACCGCCGTGAGCAGCACGGGCGGGATGAGCACCATGGCGGTCAGCCCGCCGGCGTCCTGCCGCCTGAGCTGCACCCTGATGCTGTGCCGCAGCGCCAGCCGGCCGACCACGAACAGCCCCATCCGCCGTGACACCGACACGTCCACCACCGGCGGGTTGGCCAGCCGCCAGTTCGCCTCGGTCAGCTCGTCCTGGCTCATGCCGATGCCGTGGTCGGCGACCGACATCATCAGGCCGCCGCCGTCGATGCGGCTGCTGGAGATGATGACCTTGGTGTCGCGCGAGGAGAACGACGCCGCGTTCTCGACCAGTTCGGCCATCAGGTGCACCACGTCGGTGACGGCCTGACCGGCGATGGCGACGTCCGACTCGACCTGGATGCCGACCCGGTCGTAGCTCTCGACCTCGCCCAGCGCCGCCCGCACGATGTCCATCAGCTCGACCGGCTCGCTCCACTTGCGCGCCGCCTCCTGCCCGGCCAGCACGAGGAGGTTCTCGCTGTTGCGCCGCATGCGGGTGGCCAGGTGGTCGAGCTTGAACAGGTCGCCGAGCCTGGCGTCGTCGCGCTCGCCGCGCTCCAGCTTCTCGATCAGCGTGAGCTGCCGCTCGACCAGCGTCTGGCTGCGCCTGGACAGGTTGACGAACATGGCGTTGACGTTGGAACGCAGCCGCGCCTCGTCGCCCGCCAGCCGGACGGCCTCGCGGTGCACCTCGTCGAAGGCTCGCGCGACCTCGCCGATCTCGTCCTTGGAGAAGATCCCGATGGGCGGCACCTCGGCCTTGACCGCGCCGTCGCGCGACTCCCGCAGGTGCTGGACGAACTCGGGCAGCCGCTTGCCCGCGATCTCCAGCGCCTCGCCGCGCAGGCGGCGCAGCGGCCGTACGAGCGATCTGGCCACCCCGGTGGTGATCAGCAGCACCGCCACGAGCAGCGCGAGCACGGCGCCGGCGGTCAGGAACGCCCTCTGCCGCTCGTCCGCGCTGAGCGCCTCGCTGCGCCGCACGATGCCCTCGGCCTGGCGCTCCTCCACCTCGCGCATGGAGTCGACGACCACGTTCGCCGCGTCGAACCACTCCCTGGCGTCGTCGGGCTTGGACTGGTCGAGGCCGCGCAGCGGCAGCCCCTTGGTCGCCCTGATCAGCACCAGCTCGCGCAGGAACAGCATGCGATCGGCGGACCTGCCGTTGACGGTCTCGTCGAAGAAGCGCCGCTCGGCGGCGGTGGCCTCGGCGGCGAAGCCCTTGCGCTCGCCGTCCTCGCGGGACTGCTCGCCGAGGAGACGCTTGAGCTGCTCCTGGTCGAACGCCCCCTCGACGAGGACGACGGTCACCAGCGCCTGCTGGTAGGAGACGCTCTCCTTGGCACGGGCCAGCCCGTCGAGCATGCGGGTCTGGCGGAACAGCTCGTCGTCGGAGCTGCCCTTGATGAGCTCGGTGTGCACGGACAGCAGGTCGTTGATCACGGTCGTGTAGAGCTCGACGGCCGGTCCGGGCAGCAGGTTGGCGTCCAGCGCCTGCTCACGCAGCGAGGACAGGTCGTCCAGGCGGTTCAGCAGGGCCTCGAGCTGGTCCGCGGTACGGCCGGTGGCCTCCTCCAGCAGCGGCCGGGCGATGCCGCGTACGCGTCTGGAGGACTCGTCCACCTCGTCCATCTGGGTCTGCACCTCGCCCAGCCCGGTCTGGGGCCGGTTGCGGGCGATGTACCAGGACATCGTGGCCCGCTCTGCCGAGACCCAGTGGGTGAGCCCCCCGACCTCCGCGGAGAGCCGGGCGAACTGGTTCGTCCGTGCGTAGTCCCCGGCCGCGGTCGTCGAGGCGAGCACCTGGATGCCGCCGAGCAGCACGGCGGCGGCCGTGGGAATCAGGATGACGGCGACGAGTCGCGCCCGGACACGCCAATTGCGCAGCCGCCAGTTGCTCTCGTTGGCCGGCCTGACGCCCAGCTCTGTACTCACCGAACGCACCTCGCCCGAATCGGCGTATATGAGGGGGCCTGTGCCCCTGGGAAATCAGCAAGTGCCGGTAATTGGAACACAGACCATGGGTGGTGGCCAAGCGAACATAACGCGACAAATGTTGGGTGGTGTGACTCCTGAGGATAGAACCTGGCGCTCCATCCCGGAAGGAGCGGAGCGGGAAATAAACCTTTAACGCAGTTGGTGTCCGCTAATGGGTGATTAGCGCGTTCCAAACGCGTAACGTGCTAGGCGCACCCAGGTCTCCGGAGGGTCACAGCGTTGAGATTCCCGCTATTCACCACATATGTTGAGCCACGTCAATCGAGGAGGCGAGTGTGGGAGATTCTCCCGACAGCGCGGCTATCACCGTTGCGGGCCTTTGGAAGATCTTCGGATCCAAGGCACAAAAAGTGCTGGACAGCGATGACAGACATCTCGATCCGGCCGCGCTCAGGGAGAAGACCGGCTGCACCGCCGCCGTGAGAGACGTGAGTTTCGAGGTCCGGCCCGGCGAGGTCTTCGTGGTGATGGGCCTTTCCGGCAGCGGCAAGTCCACCCTCGTACGCTGCCTCACCCGGCTCATCGAACCCAGCGCGGGCGAGATCAGCATCGGCGGCGAGGACATCGGCCAGGCCTCCCCCGCCAGGCTCCGCGAGATCCGCCGCCACCAGGTCAGCATGGTGTTCCAGCATTTCGGCCTGCTCCCGCACCGCAAGGTGATCGACAACGTGGCCTACGGGCTGGAGATCCAGGGCACCCCCAAGGCCGCCAGGCACGCGCGGGCGGCCGAGATCCTCTCGCTCGTCGGCCTCGACGGCCACGCCGACGCCTACCCCGACCAGCTCTCCGGCGGCATGCAGCAGCGCGTGGGCCTGGCCCGGGCACTGGCCGTGGAGCCGCAGGTGATGCTGTTCGACGAGCCGTTCAGCGCGCTCGACCCGCTGATCCGCCGCGACATGCAGGCCGAGGTGATCCGGCTGCACCGCGAGGTCGGCAAGACGATGCTGTTCATCACGCACGACCTGTCCGAGGCGCTCAAGCTCGGCGAGCGGATCGCGATCATGCGGGCCGGCTCGATCGTGCAGCTCGGCACCGCCGAGGAGCTGGTGGGCGCGCCGGCCGACGACTACGTGGCCGACTTCGTCCGCGACGTGCCCAGGAGTCACGTGCTGACCCTGCGCTGGATCTGCCGTCCCCCCGAGCAGGGCGAGCCGCTGGACGGGCCGGAGTTGCCGGTCACCACGCTCATCAAGGACGCCATCGGCGCCTCCTCCGCCTCCTCCCGCCCGATCAGGGTCGTGGACGGCGACGAGCTGGTGGGCGTCGTGGATCGGGTGGACCTGCTCGGCTTCCTGTCCGGCCAGGACACCGTGGTGAGGGCGGGGACATGAGCAGCACCGCCGTCAGCACACCCTCGGGGCTCAGGTTGCCAAGGTGGGTGGCTCCGGCGGGGGTGGTGGCGCTGTTCGCGGGGGCGTACCTGGTCTTCCGCGGCACGGGGACGCTGCCGCACAACACGGACGCGCCGCAGTTCCTCGCCGTCACCGACCTGCGCGAGTGGATCGACGACCACCGCAACGACAACCCGCTCTTCCTGTACTTCCTCAACTACATCCGCCTGTTCGTGGGCGGGCTCTACGACCTGTTCCAGGGCACTCTCTACGCGCTGGGCTGGCCCGGCATCACCGGCGTCCTGGGCGCGCTGGCCTGGCTGGCGGGCGGCTGGCGGATCGCGCTGCCGGCGGTCGCGGGCGTGAGCGCGTTCGGCTTCCTCGGGTTGTGGGAGTCGAGCGTGGACACGCTGGCCCTGGTCTCGGTGGCGGTGCTGCTGTCGCTGGTCATCGGGATCCCGCTGGGCATCTGGGCCGGGCTCTCCGGCCGGGCGAACCGCACGATCACGCCTGTCCTCGACGTCATGCAGATCATGCCGACGTTCGCGTACCTGGCTCCGCTCGCGCTGTTCTTCCACATCGGCGCGCCCGCCGGGGCCATCGCGACGATGATCTACGCGATCCCGCCCGCCATCCGCATCACCGCGCTCGCCATCTCGCAGGTCTCCCCCACCGCGGTCGAGGCGTCCACCTCGCTGGGCGCCACCGGGCGGCAGACGCTGTTCAAGGTCTACCTGCCGCTGGCCAGGTCCACGATGGCGCTGGCGATCAACCAGACGATCATGATGGCCCTGTCCATGGTCGTCATCGCCAACCTGATCTCCGCCCCCGGGCTCGGCAGCGACATCATCCGCGGCCTGTCGCGGGCGCAGGTCGGCATCATGCTGCCGGCCGGCATCGCCGTCGTGATCATGGCGGTGCTGCTCGACCGGATGACGATGGCCGTCGCCCGCCGCGACGCGCACGCCAAGCTCCGCCGCGCCGATCTCGTCGGGGCAGGCGCGCTGGCCGCGGCCGGGCTGGCGCTCATCCCGGTGCTGCCCCCGATCTGGCCGGAGAGCCTCACGATCAACCTCGTCGCCGAGGTGAACGACGCCGTCCGCTGGGCCGAGACCAACTGGTACGCGGTGACCACGTTCATCAAGGACCTGACCTCCCACGCCCTGCTCAACCCGCTGGAGTCGCTGCTCACCTCGGCTCCGTGGTGGCTGATCGCGCTCGCGGTGCTGGCCGTGGCCTGGCGGGTCAGCGGCGTTCGCCCGGCGGTGACCGCGCTGGTCTGCCTGCTGGCGATCGCGCTGCTCGGCGTCTGGGAGCACACCATGCAGACGCTGAGCACGGTCACCGTCGCGGTGCTGGTCACGCTGGCCATCGGCCTACTGCTGGGGGTGGCCGCGGCCCGCTCCCCGCGCTATTCGGCCATCCAGCGGCCGCTGCTGGACGCCGCGCAGACGATGCCCGCGTTCGTGTACCTGCTGCCCGCGCTGGCGCTGTTCGAGACCACCCGGTTCACCGCGATCTTCGCCTCCGTCATCTACGCCGTGCCGCCGGTGGTGCGCCTGGTCGAGGACGGCATCAAGGCCGTGCCCGCGACGGTCGTCGAGGCGGCGGTCTCGGCCGGCTCCACCCCGGGCCAGCTCCTGTGGAAGGTCCAGTTGCCCATGGCCAGGCGGGCGATCCTGCTGGCGGCCAACCAGGGCATCGTGATGACGCTGGCCATGGTGGTCGTCGGTGGTCTGGTCGGGGCGGGGGCCCTCGGCTATGACGTGGTCGCCGGATTCTCCCAGCGGACCGACTTCGGCATGGGCTTCGTGGCCGGCGTCGCGACCGTGCTCCTCGGAGTCATGCTCGACCGCATCACGCAGGGCGCCGACAGGCGCCCGTCCCCCCGAAAGAGGAAGCTCACATGAAGATTCGCCTGCTCGCAGGCCTCCTCGTCCTTGGACTCTCCGCCGTCGGCTGCGGCGGAGCCACGGTCGAGACCTCCCCCAGTGCCTCCGCTCCAGCGGCCGGGGCCAGCGCCACGGCCGAGGCCGGCGGGACCGTGAAGATCGCGATCAACCCCTGGGTCGGCTACGAGGCCAGCGCGAACGTCGTCGCGTACCTGCTGAAGAACGAGCTCAAGTACACCGTCGAGCTGCCCGAGATCAAGGAGCAGCTCGCCTGGGAGGGCTTCGAGACCGGCGACGTGGACGTCATCATCGAGAACTGGGGTCACCCCGACCTGAAGAAGCAGTTCATCGAGGAGAAGAAGACCGCGGTCGAGGCGGGCTCCACCGGCAACAAGGGCGTCATCGGCTGGTACATCCCCAAGTGGATGGCCGACGAGCACCCCGACATCACCGACTACAAGAACCTCAACAAGTACGCCGACCTGTTCAAGACCTCCGAGTCCGGCGGCAAGGGCCAGCTCCTGTTCGGCGACCCGTCCTACGTCAGCAACGAGGACGCCCTGATCAAGAACCTCAAGCTGAACTACAAGGTCGTCGTCGGCGGCAGCGAGGCGGCCCTGATCAAGAGCGCCCAGCAGGCGCAGGCCCAGAAGAAGCCGTTGCTGTTCTACTTCTGGGACCCGCACTGGCTGTTCAGCAAGACCGAGCTGGTCCGGGTCAACCTGCCCGCCTACACCGAGGGCTGCGACGCCGACCGCAAGAAGGTGGCCTGCGACTACCCCGAGATGGACCTCGACAAGATCGTGAGCAAGAAGTTCGCCGACACCGGCGGCAAGGCCTACGAGCTGGTCAAGAACTTCAACTGGACCAACGAGGACCAGAACGCCGTCTCCGATGACATGACCAACAACGGCATGTCCGGCGAGGAGGCGGCCAAGAAGTGGGTCGAGGCCAACACCGCCAAGTGGCAGGCCTGGATCCCCAAGTGACCCCGTCCTGAGCCGCGGCCCTCGCCATCGGCGGGGGTCACGGCCGGAGAGACCTCTCATGCGAACCAAGACGCTCGTCGGGCCGCTGGTCGCGGCCCTCCTCCTGGCCTCCTGCTCCAGCGGGGAGCCCGCCACCACGGCCAAGGCCAAGGGCACCGTCAACATCGACATCCACGCCTGGGTCGGCTACGAGGCGCAGGCCGCCGTGCTGGCGCACCTGCTGCAGTTCGAGCTGGGCTACAAGGTGAACAAGCGGGCCATCAAAGAGGACCAGTCCTGGAAGGAGTTCGAATCCGGCAAGGTCGATGTGATCGTCGAAAGCTGGGGTCACAACGACTTGAAGAAGGAGTTCATCGAGGAGAAGAAGGTGGCCCTCTCCGCCGGCCTCACGGGGAACAAGGGCGTCATCGGCTGGTACGTCCCCGAGTGGATGGCCAAGAAATACCCCGACATTACGGACTACCGAAACCTCAATAAGTACGCCAGCCTTTTCCGAACCGAGAAAACCGGAAATGCCGGGCAGGTTCTGGACGGCGATCCGACGTTCGTGACGAATGATGAGGCACTCGTCAAGAACCTCGGACTCAATTACAAGGTCATCTACTCGGGCAGCGAGGCCGCGCTCATCAAGGCCGCCCAGAACGCGACGAGAAATCGGACGCCGTTGCTCATGTATTTCTACGAGCCTCAATGGCTGTTCACCAAGGTCAAACTCGTCAAGGTGGCGCTGCCCCCCTACGCCGTGGGCTGCGACGACGACCCGGCCAAGGTGGCCTGCGACTACCCGCCGTACCTGCTGGACAAGATCGTGAGCAGGCGGTTCGCCGAGACGGGCGGGCCGGCGTACGAGCTGGTGCGCAACTTCAACTGGACCAACGACGACCAGAACGCCGTGGCCAGCGACATGATCAACGAGAGGATGACCGCCGAGCAGGCCGCCAAGCGGTGGGTGGAAGAGAACAAGATCGTGTGGAAGGACTGGATCCCCCGTTGAGGTTCGACTTCGTCATCGTGGGCGGCGGCTCCGCCGGCTGTGCCCTGGCCAACCGGCTGAGCGCCGACCCTTCGACGTCGGTGCTGGTGCTGGAGGCCGGGCGGCCGGACTACCTGTGGGACGTGTTCATCCACATGCCGGCCGCGCTGATGTTCCCGATCGGCAGCCGCTTCTACGACTGGAAGTACGAGTCCGAGCCGGAGCCGCACATGGGCGGGCGCCGGATCTACCACGCCAGGGGCAAGGTGCTGGGCGGCTCGAGCAGCATCAACGGCATGATCTTCCAGCGCGGCAACCCGCTCGACTACGAGCGCTGGGCGGCCGACCCCGGCATGAAGCAGTGGGACTACGCGCACTGCCTGCCCTACTTCAGGAAAATGGAGACCTGCCTGGCCGACCCGGGCACACCATTCCGTGGCGGCGAGGGCCCGCTGCGGCTGGAACGCGGCCCCGCCCGCGGCCCCCTCTTCGAGGCGTTCTTCGAGGCCGTCCAGCAGGCCGGCCATCCCCTGACCGACGACGTGAACGGCTACCGCCAGGAGGGGTTCGCCACCTTCGACCGCAACATCCACCGGGGCCGCCGCCTCAGCGCCGCCCGCGCGTACCTGCACCCGGTGCGCCACCGCCGCAACCTCACGGTCAGGACCCGCGCGTTCGTCGAACGCGTCCTCTTCGAGGGGACCAGGGCGGTCGGTGTCCTGTGCGACGGCGAGCGCGTCGAGGCGTCGGAGGTCATCCTGTGCGGCGGCGCCATCAACAGCCCCCAGTTGCTCCAGCTCTCGGGCGTGGGCCCGCGCGCGCTGCTGGAACCCCTGGGCATCGAGCTCGTCCAGGATCTGCCGGGCGTGGGCGAGAACCTCCAGGACCATCTGGAGGTCTACGTCCAGCACGCCTGCAGGCGGCCGGTCTCGCAGCAGCCCTCCCTGGCGATGTGGCGCAGGCCCTTCATCGGCGCCGACTGGCTCTTCCGCCGTCGCGGGCCCGGGGCCACGAACCACTTCGAGGCGGGCGGGTTCATCCGCTCGAACGACGACGTGGCGTACCCGAACCTGATGTTCCACTTCCTGCCGATCGCCGTGCGCTACGACGGCTCGGCGCCGGCGGGCGGCCACGGTTACCAGGTGCACATCGGCCCGATGTACTCCGACGCCCGCGGCTCGGTCCGCGTCGTCTCCACCGACGCGCACGCCAAGCCGGCCCTGCGCTTCAACTACCTGTCCACGGAGCAGGACCGCAGGGAGTGGGTGGAGGCGATCAGGCACGCCAGGGCCATCCTGTCCCAGCCCGCCTGGGCGGACCTGGACGGCGGCGAGCTGTCGCCCGGCCCCGACGTGCGGACGGACGAGGAGATCCTCGCCTGGGTGGCCAAGGACGGTGAGACCGCCCTGCACCCGTCGTGCACGTGCAAGATGGGCACCGACGCGATGGCGGTGGTGGACCCGGATACGATGCGCGTGCACGGCGTTGAGGGACTGCGGGTGGTGGACGCCTCGGCGATGCCGTACGTCACGAACGGCAACATCTACGCCCCGGTCATGATGCTCGCCGAGAAGTCCGCCGACCTGATCCTCGGCAACACCCCGCTGCCCGCCGAGGACGTGGAGTTCTACCGGTCCAAGCGCTGATAGAGGCGGACCGACAGGACGAAGAACACCACCGTGATCACCAGCGGCCACACCACGGCCATCAGCACCGCGTGCTGGGCCACCCACGAGTCCCCGCCCCACCCCTGGTTCCCGAACAGCTCCCTGGCCGCCGCCACCGTCGACGACAGCGGGTTCCACTCCGAGATCGCGCCCAGCCAGCCCGGCATCGTGCCGGGGGCGACGAAGGCGTTCGACAGGAAGCCGATCGGGAACTCCAGGGTCTGCACCGCCACCACCGCTCCGGGGTCCTTGGTGAGCAGGCCCAGGTACATGCCCGCCCAGAGCAGTGAGAAGCGCAGGAGCAGCAGCAGGGCGACCGCCCCCAGCGCGCCCTGGAGGGTGGCCGGGCGCCAGCCGACCGCCAGGCCGCAGGCCAGCAGTCCGGCCAGGACCAGGACCGAGTTGAGCAGGTCGGCGATGGCGCGGCCGATCAGGACCGCCGACGGCGCCATGGGCATCGAGCGGAACCGGTCCGTGACGCCTTTCGAGGCGTCCGTGGCGACGGCGATCATGGTGGCGCTGAGGCCGAAGAGCATGGTCATGCCGTACATGCCGGGCATGAGGAAGGTGAAGTAGTCCGCTCCGGCGGGCACCTCCACCGCGCCGCCGAACAGGTAGCCGAAGGCCAGGGTGATCATCACGGGGAAGACCACCCCGAACACCACGGTCATCGGCTGGTTCGCCCAGTGGATCAGGTCCCGGCGGGCGACCGTCCAGCCGTCCGCCAGCGCCCACGTCAGCCGGCTTCCTTCGAGGGTCGTCATCGGGCGCCGCCTCCAGCGTTGGTGAGGTTGAGGAAGACTTCGTCGAGCGTCGGGCGGCGCAGCGCGACGTCCTCGGCCTCGATCCCGGCCGCCGCGAGGGCCGCGAGCACCTCCGTCAGCGCCTGCACGCGCTCGCTCACGGGTGCGCTCACGTGCCGGGTGTCCCGGTCGACCTCCGCCGGCCCCGACGCCGCCCCGCCGACGATCCCGGCCGCCTCCGCGAGCCGTGCCGGGTCGTGGACGACCACGTCGAGCCGGTCGCCGCCGAGTTTGGCCTTGAGCGCGTCCGGCGTGCCCTCGGCCACCACTCGGCCGGCGTCGATGACCGAGATCCGGTCCGCGAGTTGGTCGGCCTCCTCCAGGTACTGCGTCGTCAGCAACACCGTCGTGCCGCCGGCCACCAGGTCGCGCACCGCCCGCCAGATCTCCGCCCGGCTGCGCGGATCGAGCCCGGTCGTCGGCTCGTCGAGGAACAGCACGGGCGGGGCCAGGATCATCCCGGCCGCCAGGTCGAGCCGGCGGCGCATGCCGCCCGAATACTCCTTGGCCGGCCCCTGGTGCTCGAGCCCGAACCGCTCCAGCAACTCCTCCGCCCTGGCCCGGGCCGCCGCCGCGCCGAGGTGGTAGAGGCGGCCGAACAGCTCCAGGTTCTGGCGCCCGGTCAGCACCTCGTCCACCGCCGTCTGCTGGCCGACCAGGCCGATGCTGCGGCGCACCTGGCGCGGCTGGGAGGTCACGTCGAAACCGGCCACCTCCGCGCGCCCGCCGGAGGGGCGCAGGAGGGTGGTCAGGATGCGGACGGCCGTGGTCTTGCCCGCGCCGTTGGGACCGAGCAGGCCGCAGACCGTGCCCCGGCCCACGTCCAGGTCGATGCCGTCCAGCGCCGCCTTGTCGCCGTAGGTCTTACGCAGGTCGCGCGCGAGTACCGCTGTCATGGCGCCCTCCCTCTCGAATCGTACGCTGTACCGTACAACATACGATTCGCATTGGCAACCGTACGGTGTACCGTACGAAGGTGACAGTTGAGTACTCCGGCAAGGGCGACCCCGCGCGCAGCCTCGCCCTGCTCTGGCGGACCAGCGAGCGGGCCAGCCGCAAGGGCAAGCCCGAGCTGAACGTGGACCGCATCGTGCGCGCCGCCATCGAGGTGGCCGACGCCGAAGGGGCGCAGGCGCTGTCCATGCGCCGGGTGGCCGAGCGGCTGGGCGTGGGGACGATGTCGCTCTACACGTACGTGCCGGGCAAACCAGAGCTTTTCGACGTCATGCTCGACACCGTCTACGGGGAGACCGCCAGGCCGCAGGACGTGCCGGGCGGCTGGCGGGGCCGGCTGGAGCAGATCGCCAAGGAGAACTGGGCCCTCTACCTGCGCCACCCGTGGCTGCTGCAGGTGGCGGCGAGCCGCCCGGTGCTGGGGCCGAACCTGACGGCCAAATACGACTACGAGCTGAGCGCGGTCGACGGCATCGGCCTGTCGGACCTGGAGATGGACTCGGTCATCACCCTGGTCACCGGCTTCGTGCACGGCGCGGCCAGGGGCGCGGTCGAGGCCGCGCAGGCGGAGAGCCAGACGGGGCTCACCGACGAGCAGTGGTGGACCGCGCACGCGCCGTTCCTCAGCAGGATCGCCGACGTCAGCCGCTACCCCACCGCCGCCAGGGTCGGGCAGGCCGCGGGCGAGGCGCTCAACGCGGCCTACAGCCCCGAGCACGCCTTCGAGTTCGGGCTGCAGCGGGTGCTCGACGGCGTCGAGGCCCTGGTGCGCAGCCGGAACGAGACCACGGCCTGACAACCCTTCGAGCCCGGCGGGTTCAGCAGGACCTCGACCCGACCGGCCCCCGCCTCAGCCCGACAGGGCGTGTTCGTAGGCCAGGAGGGTGTCCACGAACATCCGCCGCTGCTCGGGCGTGAGCGGCTCCAGGGCCTGCCGCCACGCCTTGGCGCCGTAGCCGAGCCACTCGTTGATCGACTCCTGGTGCCGGTCGGCGATGCTCACGATCGTCCGGCGCCGGTCGGCGTCGTCCTCCCGCCGCTCCAGCACGCCCTTCCTGCTCAGCTCGCCCACCATGAGGCTCACCGTCGCTGGCGCCACCTCCAGCCGCGCCGCCAGCTCGTTCACCGTCATCGACCCGTCGAACAGCAGGTACGCCAGCAGCGACAGATGACGCGGCGCCAACGACAGCGCCTGCAGTTCCTCCGGCACCTTGAGCCGCTTGACCCGCCCCACCATGCGCGGCATCAGCAGCAGCAGCGTCCTGATCCCGTCGTCCACGCTCAAGCCGTCAGTTGACATGCCCAACACCTTGCTGTCTAAATTAGCTTTGCTTGCAAAGCAAATACGATGTGCGCCTTCCCAAAGGATAGTGAGATGACGGACTTCAACCAGCAGGTGATCGCGGAGTTCCGCGCCAACGCCGGCAAGGTGGGCGGCATGTTCGAGGGCGCGCCTCTCGTGCTGCTGACCACGGTGGGCGCGAAGACGGGCCGGCGGCGTACGAACCCGGCGGTCTACCTACGCGACGGCGAGCGCATCCTGGTGTTCGCCTCCAACGCGGGCGGCGCCGCCCACCCGGCCTGGTACCACAACGTGCTGGCCGGCCCGAGGGTCACGGTGGAGCTGGGCGCGGAGACGTTCACGGCACAGGCGGTGCCGCTGGAAGGGCAGGAACGCGACCGCCTGTACGCCCGCCAGGCCGCGATCGACCCGGCCTTCGCCGCGTACCAGGAGGCGACAGACCGGGTCATCCCCGTCATCGCGCTCTACCCCGAGCGCGAGCGGCTACGGGCGTTCGGGGCCGAGCTGGTCCGGATCCACGACCACTTCAGGGGCGAGCTGGCCCGGCTGCGCGCGGGCCAGGCGCCCGACGCCACCGACCTGCGGGCGCACTGCCTGGCGTTCTGCGACGCGCTGACGTTCCACCACACGGGCGAGGACCGAGTGGCGTTCCCGCATCTCGACAAGCTCTTCCCGGAGCTGAAGGAGCCCCTCGACCGGCTGCGCGGCGAGCACGCCGTGATCGCCCGGCTGATCGAGGAGCTGCGCGAGACGACGGACCCCGCGACGCTGGACCGCATCGCCGACGAGCTGGAGGCCCACTTCGCCTACGAGGAGAAGCTGCTCGTGCCGACGCTCGACGCCCTCGGCGAAGTGCCCTGGGCGAGCTAGTAGACCGACGCGGCGCGCAGCCGGACGACGTGCTCGACCAGCGAGATCAGCGTCGCCTTGACCGACTCGCGGTGCCGGGCGTCGGTACGCACGATCGGCACCTGCGGCGACAGCGCCAGCGCCTCCCTGACCTCGTCGTCGGAGTGCGGGAACTGGCCCTCCCAGCCGTTGACGCCGACCACGAACGGCAGCTTGGCCTCTTCGAAGTAGTCGATGGCCGGGAAGCTGTCGGCCAGGCGGCGGGTGTCGAGCAGCACCACGGCGCCGATCGCACCGCGGACGAGGTCGTCCCACATGAACCAGAACCGGTGCTGCCCGGGGGTGCCGAACAGGTAGAGGATCAGGTCACGGTCGAGCGAGAGCCGGCCGAAGTCCATCGCCACGGTGGTGGTCTGCTTGTTCGGGGTCATGCCAAGGTCGTCGATGCCCGCGGACGCGTCGGTCATCACCGCTTCTGTGGTGAGCGGGAGGATCTCGGACACCGCCCCCACGAACGTCGTCTTCCCGACGCCGAAACCACCGGCGACGACGATCTTCGTCGACGTGAGGCCGGGGCTAGAGCCTGCGTAGTCCACTGAGCACCCTTTCGAGCATGTTGAGGTCTGGTTGTCCCTGGCTGAGGCGTGGCTGGTGCAGGCGGACAAGCCCTTCATCGGACATGTCCGCCACGAGCACCCTCGCCACGCCCAGCGGGACGCGGAGCAGGGCCGAGATCTCGGCGACCGACCGGAACGACCTGCAGAGCTGCATGATGGACTCCTGCTCGGGGGTGAGCATGGCCATCTCGTCGTCCGGGATCGACATGGTAGAGATCAACGTCTCCATCGCGAGCGGATAACGCGGCTCGGATCGGCCGCCCGTCATCGCGTAAGGACGGAACAGGGGCTCGTCGTCCCCGGTCCCGTCAGTGCCGTACACGGCCCTCTCCCATCAGTTCCATCACATCACCGGGTCCTGGCGGCCTGAAGTTCCGCGCGCAAGGCCGGCGTGAGCGCTTGCCCAGCTCTGTCTACCAGCAACGTCATTTGGTACGCCACGAGTCCCATGTCACAATCCGGACCCGCGAGCACCGTGAGAACGGAGCCGTCGCTGATCGCCATGACGATGAGCAGACCGCGCTGCATCTCGACGACGGTCTGCGTCACCGAGCCGCCTTCGAACACCCTGGACGCACCGACGGTCAGGCTCAGCAGACCGGCGGAGACCGCCGCGAGCTGGTCGGCCCGGTCGGGAGGGAAGCCCTCCGAAGCGGCCAGGCAGAGCCCGTCCGCCGAGACCACGACGGCATGCGCGACTCCCGGCGTGTTGCGGACGAAGTCGGTGATCAGCCAGTCGAACCTGTGCGCCTCATGGCTAAGGGTTGTCACGCATCCTCCCCGGCGGGACGCTCACTCACTCTGTTCCTCCTGTCCACGAACTTCCTGGCGGCCCCTGCGCACACCCTGCTGGTAGCTGGCCATCCGGCTGCGCATCCGGTCCGCTGAGACCGGAGGCGCCGGCGCCTGCCGCTGCGGCTGGGCCTGCGCGGGCTGACTCGCCGTGCCGGGCACCAGATTCGCCTTGGGGGTGCGCTTGGGGAGCCCGGCGGCGGTGATGCCGCCGAGGCTGGGATCGCTGGCTGCGGCCGCCGCCTGCCATCCGGCATCGGCGGCCGTTCGCCACGCTTCCTCCCCAGAGGGTACGGCTTGCGCGGGCGTGGCCTCTCCTCCGCCCGCCGCGTGCCGCCCGGGTTCCTCCGGCTTGCGGAACCACGCCGACTCCACCGAAGCGAAGATCGGCAGGAACTCCTCCTGCTCCTGCTCCATCGGCGACATGTCCACCGAGGGCGCCGCGTCCGGCCTGCGCACGTCGTTCGTCGGGTACGACGGCGGATTCTGGAACGCGCCATTTCCCGATGGCACTGAACCCGGGCTGGGGTACGAAGGATAGGTTCCGGAGTCGAACGAGGCCGGCTGCCTGCGGTAGGACCCGCCGTCGGTGTCGGCGGTGAACCCGTTGATCCCAGCCCTGCCGGGATCGGAGGGGAACCCGCCGGGGACCGCCGGGCCACCGTCGAAGGCACCCGGTCGTGCCGGGCCGCTGTCGAAGGTGGCCGGCCGGCCACTGTCGAAGGTGCCCGGCCGCGCGGGGCCGCCGTCGAAGGCGCCGGGCCGCGCCGGGCCGGACTCGTACGGGCCGGTTCCGTACCTGGCCGGGCCGCTGTGCCGCGGGCGGCCGTTCTCGGGGCCGGCCGGCCGGGCCGCTCCCGGGTCGAAGGAGTCGAAACTGCCGAACGACCTGAACGTCCCGTTCTGCACGGGCACCGCGGGCTGGCTGGGCACGACGCCGCCGCCGAACGCGGGCCGCGGGGGCAACTGCTGCTGTTGCTGGGTGCCGTCGGTGATCAGCGCGGGCGGCAGCAGCACCATGGCGATCAGACCGTTGCCCTCGCCCTTGCGCAACTGCACCCGGATGCCGTGGCGCAGCGCCAGGCGGCCGACCACGAACAGACCCATGCGCCGGGAGACCGACACGTCCACGACGGGGGGCTCGGCCAGGCGGCGGTTGGCCTCGGCCAGCTCCTCCTCGGTCATGCTGATGCCCGTGTCGCTCACCGACAGCAGCGCGCCGCCGCCCTCGATGAGGCTGCTGGTGACCATCACCTGGGAGCTGTTCGGGGAGAACTGGATGGCGTTCTCGACCAGCTCGGCGACCAGGTGGACGAGGTCGTTGGCGGCGCTGCCCAGGACCGAGGTGGCCCGGTGGACCTTCACCTGGACGCGCTCGTAGCCCTCGACCTCCGACAGCGCGGCGCGTACGACGTCGACGAGCTTGGCCGGCTGGCTGCGCCGGCGGGTGGCCTCGTGGCCGGCGAGGACCAGGAGGTTCTCGGAGTTGCGGCGCATACGGGTGGCCAGGTGGTCGAGCTTGAACAGGTCGGCCAGCCTGGTGCCGTCCTGCTCGCCCTTCTCCAGGCCGTCGATCAGCGAGATCTGCCGCTCGACCAGCGTCTGGGTGCGACGCGAGAGGTTGACGAACATCGAGCTGATGTTGCTGCGCAGCTCGGCCTCCTCGCCCGCCAGGCGTACGGCCTGCCGGTGGACCTGGTCGAAGGCCCTGGCCACCTCACCGATCTCGTCGTTGCCCTCGACCTCGATCGGGTGCACCTCGCTCACGGAGGCGTCGCCGGTGACGCGCAACTGGCGCACCACGTCGGGCAGCCGGAAGCCGGCGACCTCCAGGGCCTCGGTGCGCAGCCGGCGCAGCGGGCTGACCATGGAGCGGGCGATGGCGACCGTCAGGAGCAGGACGAGCAGCAGCAGGGCCAGGATCAGGGAGCCCGCGACGATCGCGTTGCGGATCTCCGCCTGGCGCAGCTCCTGGCTGCGCAGGTTGACCTGGTCGGCCAGCTTCTTCTCGATCCCGCGCAGCACGCCGACGGCGGCGGTGTTCTGGTTGAACCAGTCCTCGCGCTCGGCCCTGGCGGAGATCAGGTTGTCGGTGATCCTGACGCCCGGCGCCCTGCTGCTGACCAGCGTGACCGCGCGGGACTTGGTGAGCTGGATGTTGATGTAGTCGGGCGTGGCCGACAGCGCCTTGGACAACTCCAGGCCGACCTCGACGCCCGCCTCGGCGCCGACCTCCGAGATGTCGCTCTGCTGGCGGGCGTTGGAGGCGATGAACGCCTCGACGTCCTTGGCGCCCACGTTCTTGTCGTCGTAGGAGGCCCTCAGGAGCAGGACGCGCTGGCGGGAGATCTCCTCCTTGGCCGCGGCGAGGGCGCTCAGGGCGCGGAACTGGCCGATGATCTGCGGGTCCTGGGACATCAGGCTCAGCTCGTCGTGCAGCTTGAGCAGGGTGTCGGTGAGGAAATCGTACCGGATGGTGTTGGTCTGGCCCTCGGTCCTGATCTTGGGCAGGCGGCCGAGGTCGTACCTGGCCTGGGCGGCGGCCTTCACCACGCGGGGGCCGTAGGAGTCGTCCATCGTGTCGAGGTCGGAGCGCACGGTCTTGACCAGAGCGTCGACGGAGGCCTTGTACTCGGTGAGCTGAGGGGCGAGCTTCTTGCGCATCGCACGGTTGGCGCCGATCCAGCCGCCCGTGTCACGCTCCAGCCCGACGGCCTGTACGAGGTCGCGGATGCGGCCGGACTGCTCGGCGGCGGTGGCCGTGCGGTCGTAGTCGCCGATGCTCTGGACCGAGCCGACCACGCGCGCTCCCCCGAGCACCACGCCGGCGATGGTGGGCACCAGGATGAGCGCGGTGAGCCGCCACCTCACGCGCCAATTCCGCAGGCCAAGCCGCCGCAGTGACCGCTTGCCGCGGTCCCGCTGCGCGGGGAGGCCGCTGCCCGAGTTCCCCGTAGTCACCGCTCCGCTACCCCTCAATCATCCCGTCAGCAACGGGTCATCAAGCCGTCCACAAGGTATCCGCCGAATCTGACCTACCAGGCATATCGGGCACAATCGTTACAAATGTGACCGAAGTGGTTGTTTGCTGTTGGTTATCGCAGTGCGGCCAGGACTTGATCGCGGACTTGAGCCCTCTGCGCGTCGTCGCTGAGGGGGCGACCAGCGCGGTCCACAACATAGAAGACGTCCACCGCCTCCGCGCCGAGAGTCTCTACGCGAGCGGCTCTCACGTCAAGACCGCACTCCCCGAACGCCCGCCCAATACGCCACAGAAGTCCCGGCCTGTCATGAGCCCTGACTTCTATCACCGTGGCGGTGGCCGAGGCGTCGTCCACCAAGGTCACACGGGGTGGAGCCACCGGCACGCGGGGCGGCCTCATCGCGCGTGTACGGCGTGCCAGCCGCTGCTCGATGTCAAGACGTCCAGCAAGGACGAGACGGAGATCGGACTCCAGGGTCGCCGGGTCGGGAGGGGAGCCGTACTCGGGGATGACGGAGAACTCGATCACCGCCGTGGACCCGGCGGACGCGGACGACGCGGAGCGCACGACGAGCCGGTGCGCCGACAGCACCCCGGCGGCGCTCCACAGCAGCCCCACCCGGTCGGGGGCGACGACCGTGACCGCTCCCCCGTTGACGCGGATGGCGCCGCCGCCGTGCCGGGCGAGCGAGGCCTGCTCGGGTGACAGGGTGGGCGGCTTGGGCGGGGGCGAGCCGGCCAGCACGGATCTGACGCGGCGTACGAGGTCGGCGACCAGCCCCGCCTTCCAGGCGTTCCAGGCGGCCGGGCCGGTCGCGTTGCCGTCGGCGACCGCCAGCGCGGCCAGCAGGTCGAGCACCTCCCGGGAGCCGACGGTCCCGGCGACCTTCTCGATCGTGACCGGGTCGTCGAGGTCTCTGCGGGTGGCGGTCTCGGGAAGCAGCAAGTGGTGACGGACAACGGTGGCCAGCGTCTCGACGTCGTGCGGGGGCAGGCCGATGCGCGTCGCGATGTCACGGACCACGACCTCGCCGGTCGCGGAGTGGTCGCCCGGCCAGCCCTTGCCCACGTCGTGCAGGAGCGCGCCGATCAGCAGGAGGTCGGGACGGGAGACCTCGCGGGTGTGGCTGGCGGCGTTCGCGGCGGCCTCGATCAGGTGGCGGTCGACCGTGAAGCGGTGGATCGGGTTGCGCTGGGGACGGTGGCGTACGCGTTCCCAGTCAGGGAGCAGCTTGACAAGGATGCCCGCCTGGTCGAGCTCCTCCCACACGGGCACGGCGGCGCGGCCGGCGCCGAGGATCGACACCAGCGCGTCACGGGCCTCCTCGGGCCAGGGCACCGGCATCGGGGGCGACTGAGCTGCGAGGACCGAGACGGTGGCGGGGGCCAGCGGCAGCCCGGAGTCGGCCGCCGCCGCGGCGGCCCGCAGCACCAGCACAGGGTCCTTGCGGGGGTCGATCCCCCTGGCCAGCACCACTTCGCCGCCGTGCTCGACCACGCCGTCCGCCAGCGGGCGGCGGCCTCGGGGAGCGGGGCCTGACACGAGCCTGTCAACGGTGCGCCAGGTGGCGTCGAAAGCATGGGAGACGGTGCGCCCGGCCTCGGCGAGCCTGCGCATCAGCGCCTCGGCGTCGAGCAGGCCGAGCAGCCCGGCCACCGCGTCCTGCTCTTGCAGCACCAGCCGGTCGGTGCCGCGGGCGGTGACGATGTGCAGCGCGTGCCGCACGTCGAGGATGAACTCGTAGGCCTCCCGCGCCCGGGGACCCGGCGCCGAGGCGACCCACGCGGCGGCCACCGCCTGCATGGCCTGGACGTCGCGCAGCCCGCCGCGCCCGTCCTTGAGGTCGGGCTCGAGGAGGAAGGCCAGCTCGCCGCTGGTCTGGGCGCGCTTGTCGGCGGCGTCACGCAGCTCGCCGAGCCTGCGCCTGGAGTCGGCGCGCCATTCGGCCAGCACCGCCTCTCTGGCCTTCTTGGTCAGCTCGGGGTCGCCGGCCACGTGCCTGGCCTGGATGAGACCGAGCACGGCCTTCAGATCCTGCCTGGCGACGGAGACCGCCTCATCCACCGTCCGCACGGAGTGGTCGAGATTGACCGCCGAGTCCCAGATCGGATACCAGATCCGGTCGGCGATCCTGGCCACGTCGGCCCGGCCGTTGTGGAGCAGCACCAGGTCGAGGTCGCTGCCCGGGGCCAGCTCGCCCCTTCCCAGGCTCCCGACGGCGACCAGTGAGACGTGGTCGCCATCGCTCGCCGTGCGGAAGAGATCCTTGAGCCAGCGATCGGTGTCCGCCGCCCGCTCCTTGCGGGCCGCGGCGTACGAGCGGGCCTCTCCCCTCACCGTGCTGCCCCCTTGCCGAGCTCCGCCCGGACGCCGTTGTCCGGGCTTCGCCGCGGATCCATCGTGGATACCCTGCAGTGCTCCACCCGGACGCCGTTGTCAGGGTTTCGCGTCGCGGACATCACAGGGCTTCCGGACCCCGTTCTCCCGTGCGTACACGGATGACGGTGTCCACCGGCACGGACCAGACCTTGCCGTCGCCGATCTTGCCGGTGTGCGCCGCCTTGACGATGACGTCGATCACGTCCTCGGCGTCGTCCTCTTCGATGAGCACCTCGAGGCGCACCTTGGGCACCAGGTCCACCTGGTATTCGGCGCCGCGGTACACCTCGGTGTGGCCGCGCTGGCGGCCGTAGCCGCTGGCCTCGCTGACGGTCATTCCCTTGACGCCGAACTGTTCCAGTGCGGCCTTCACGTCATCCAGCTTGAAGGGCTTGATGATCGCGGTGATGAGCCTCATGCGTCCACCTTCTTGGGAGCGGGAGCGGCGGGACCGTTGAGGGAGCTCACGCCGGAGGCGTAAACCGTGCCGAGGTCGTAACCGGTCTCGGCGTGGGTCGAGACGTCGACACCGGCCACCTCGGCCTCCTCGGGAATCCGGAAGCCCATCGTCTTGTCGATGATCTTACCGATGATCCAGGAGACCACGAAGGAGTAGCCGCCGACCGCGATCGGGCCGAGCACCTGGAGGCCGAGCTGGCTGACCTGCCCGCCCTCGATCAGGATGCCCTTGTTCTGGCCGGGCAGGAACGGGTAGGCCGCCACGAAGCCCAGCGCGATGGCGCCGATCACACCGCCGACCAGGTGCACGCCGACCACGTCGAGAGAGTCGTCGTAGCCCATCTTGTACTTCAGGCCCACGGCGTAGGCGCAGCCCACACCGGCGAGCAGGCCGATGACCACGGCGGCCCACGGGTCGACGAAACCACAGGCGGGCGTGATGGCCACCAGACCGGCCACCGCGCCGGATGCGACGCCGAGCGTGGTCGCGTGACCGTCGCGCAGCTTCTCCACGATCATCCAGGCGCCCGCGGCCACGGCGGTCGCGACCTGGGTGTTCATGAACGCCAAACCGGCGGTCTGGTCGGGGGCGAGCTCGGAGCCGGCGTTGAAGCCGAACCAGCCGAACCACAGCAGGCCGGTGCCGAGCAGCACCAGGGTCAGGTTGTGCGGCCGCATGGGCTCCTTGCGCCAGCCCTGGCGCTTGCCCAGGACGAGCGCGAGCGCGAGCGCGGCGGCACCCGCGTTGATGTGGACGACCGTACCGCCGGCGAAGTCCTCGATGCCGAGCTGGGTGAGCCAGCCGCCGCCCCAGACCCAGTGAGCGACGGGGAAGTAGACCACCGTGGCCCACACCAGCGAGAACAGCACCCAGGCGCCGAACTTGGCCCGGTCGGCGATCGCGCCGCTGATCAGCGCGACGGTGATGACGGCGAAGGTGAGCTGGAAGGCGGAGAACACCATCAGCGGGAAGTTGTCCGCCGCGGCGGCCTCGGCCGTCACGTTGCCGCCCTCAACGATGAGACCTTCGTAAACGGCGTTGAAGACCCCGCTCAGGCCGACGTAGTCAAGTCCTCCGACGATCTTGTTGATGAAGCCGGAACCGTCCCCGGCGGTGTCGAAGGCGAGGGAGTAGCCGTACAGCACCCAAGCGACCGTCACGACGATGATGCTGACGAACGACATCATCATCATGTTGAGGACACTCTTGGCCCTGGTCATGCCCCCGTAGAAGAACGCGAGGCCCGGAGTCATCAGCAGCACCAGGGCGGTGCATACCAGCATCCAGGCAGTAGTGCCGCTGTCGATCATCGAAGCGACCCTCCTTACATGTGACGTGTGGCCACAGCGTGTTCTCCTGGGGTTTCATGGCTCGACCAGGCGTGTTTCACATTCGTGAATCTCGCCGCGCTGGTGTTTCGTGGTGGTTTCGGGCTTCTCACGCGGCCGATTTAGGAAGCGCTAGATCCGGCATGGAATAATTAGGCTTGCCTTACCTAAGCGACCAAGGAATGCCCATGCGACTCAGCCTGGCCATAGCCGCCATGCTCCCTCTCCTCTCCCTAGCCGCCTGTGGCACCTCGACCACCTCCCAGGAGACGGGCCCCACCCGGACCGTCAAGCACGCGATGGGTGAGACCAAGGTGCCGATGACCCCGAAGCGGGTCATCGTGCTCGACACGGACAAGCTCGACACGATGGTCTCGCTCGGCCTCACCCCCGTCGGCGCGGCCCAAGCCCAGCAGAACCAGGCCTGGCCGAAATACCTCGGCTCGGCCCTGTCGAACACCAAGGCCGTCGGGACCCTGCAGCAGCTCAACATCGAGGCCATCATGGCGCTCAAGCCGGACCTGATCCTGGGCACCAAGTTCCGGCAGGCCACCTTCTACGACAAGCTCAGCAAGATCGCCCCGACCGTGTTCACCGAGCGGGTCGGCATCACCTGGAAGGAGAACTTCCTGCTCGACGCCGAGGCGCTGGGCAAGAAGGACCAGGCCCAGCAGCTCCTCTCGAGCTACGAGACGCGGGCCAAGGAGGTGGGCGCCAAGTTCTCGAAACTGCAGGTGAGCATCGTGCGCTTCATGCCGACCGAAATCCGCATGTACGGGCCCGAGTCGTTCAGCGGCATCGTGGTGGGCGACGCGGGCGTCCCCAGGCCCGAGGTGCAGCAGCTCGCCGCTCAGGAGGACAAGCGCTTCGGCAAGCTGAGCCAGGAGAACATCGCCCAGGCCGACGCCGATGCCGTCTTCTACACCGCGTACGGTGAGGCCGCCGCCAAGTCGCAGGCCACGGTGACCGGCGGGCCGCTGTGGAAGAACCTCAAGGCGGTCAAGTCGGGCAACGCCCACAACGTGGACGACGAGATCTGGATGCTCGGCATCGGCGTGACGGCCGCCGGCAAGATCCTCGACGACCTGGACAAGTACCTCACGCCGCTGGTGTGACGCGGTCGCCCTTCCTGATCCGGCCGGGCCGCAGCACCCGCGCGTACGCCCCCGCGCACGCCTGCGGCCCCAGGTCGAACACCGGCACCCGGTTGTGCCTGGCCACCGTGCGCAACGCCTCGGTGTCGCGCTCCAGGGAGCCGTGCGCCAGCGTCGGAATGGCGCAGCGCGGGCTGGCCACGATGACGTGCAGCACCACCTCGTCACCGATGCGCAGCTCCCGGCCCGCCCAGTCGTTCTCCACGAAGCCCTCGGCCTCCGTCGCGATCACCAGGTTCGGCCGGTAGCGGAGGGCTTCGACGTGCCCGCGCGGGCTGAGCGCGCCGATGCGCCCAACGGCCGAGGTGGTGATCAGGTGGATCGGCGCGAAGTCGAAGAACGTGCCCGCGGGCGCGGCACCTCCCAGCGTCCCCACGGTGTAGGGCACCTCGGCCTCGATCCCCTCGGCCAGCACCCGCTCCGGCACCGACCGCTCGAACTCGGCGCCCTCCGGCGGCACGTCGATCAGCCGGACCTCGCGCCCGAGCAGTTCCGACAGCTCCGCGTCGCCGGGCGGCGCCGCGCCCTCGACCGTCAGCAGGCCGCGCCAGAGCCGGGGGTTCTTCGCGCTGGCGATCTTCCCGGTCGCGACGTCGAGGACCGCCCGCGCCCGATCTCCGGCGAGCCCCCGCTCGGTCACCTCGCTCTCGGCGACCTCCTCCCCCAGCATCGACTTGACGGGGTAGCGGCGCAGGGTCTCGAGGTGCATGGGGGCGATCCTACGGCTGGGCCCAGAACCGGCGAAGGTGCGGCACCAGCTCGGCGGCCCGCTCGTCGGGGAAGAACAGTCGCCCGCCCTCGATCTCGACGATCTCCCTGACGCCGGGGATCGTGTCGCGCAACCAGCGGGCCCAGCTCACGTCGAAGAACACATCGCCCGTGCCCCAGACCACGAGCGTCGGCACGGTCAGCACGGTGAGCTGCGGCTCGATGGCGATCAGGTCCTTGGCGTCGATGGAGGTCAGCAGCCGCTCGAACGCGCGGCCCCCGTCCGGCTTGGCGAAGATCGGCCGCAGGTACGCCTCCACCAGCGCCGCCGGGTCGTCGATGCGCTCGTAACCGTCGCCGAAGGCGGTCCGCGCCACCAGCTCGGGCTGGTCGAGCAGGGAGGCGGTGAGCGGAGCCAGCTCGCCCCTGGCCGCGAGGTCGACGACGGGCTTGAACGCCTCGGGCGGCGTGTTGGTGTGCACGTCGCAGTTGGTGAGGGTGAGCGTGCGCAGGCGCTCGCGGTGGCGTACGGCGAAGACCTGAGCCACCGCGCCGCCGGTGTCGTTGGCGACGAGGTCCACCTCGCTGAGGCCGAGGTGCTCGCAGAGCTCCTCGACGGCCTCGGCGAGCGCGGGGATGGACAGGTCGTCGCGGGCGGGGCTGCCGCCGTGCAGCGGCAGGTCGACGGCCACGCAGCGGCGCTCGTCGCGGAGCCCGGCGATGACGTTGCGCCACAGGTGGGAGCTGGTGCCGACGCCGTGCACGAACAGGGCGACCGGGCCCTGCCCGACGTCCACATAGGTAAGGTCCATGATCTCTCCCGGATTACAAACCGACTGTCGGTCTATGAAATTACCGACTGATAGTCGGTTTGTCTATGGTGGATTCATGAACCTCAAGGCGGAGCGCGGCGCGGCCACTCGCGACAAGGTCCTGGCGATCGCGACGCGGCTGTTCGCCGAGCGCGGCTACGACGACACCTCGATCGAGACGGTGCTGCAGGAGTCGGGGCTGAGCAGGGGGGCGCTCTACCACCACTACGCGGGCAAGGAGGCGCTGTTCGAGGCGGTGCTGGAGGCCACGGAGTCGGCCGTCGGCGTCAAGATCGTGCAGGCGATCAGGGGCATCAAGGACCCGGCGGCGGCGCTGCGGACGGGTGTGCTGGCCTGGATCAGGCTCGCGGGCGACCCGGTGGTCAAGCGCATCGTGCTCATCGACGCGCCCTCGGTGCTGGGGTGGGAACGGTGGCGCGCGCTGGAGGAGCGCTACTCGTTCGGCATGCTGAAGGCGGCGCTGGGGGCGACGGGCGCGGTGCCTGCCGAGCATCTCGACCTGCACGCGCACATGCTGCTGGCCGCCGTCAACGAGAGCGCCCTGCTGGTCGCCAGGGGCGGCGACCACTCCCACGCGGAGGCGGCCGTCGAGGAGTTCCTCCGCCGCCTCCTACGCGAGGACTGACCACCCGGACGCGCGCGGGCCACACCTGCGCGAGCCACTCCTGCGCGAGCCTGCATGGGCTTCACCTGCGCATGCCAGACCCGCGCGGGTGTTGAGGCCGCGCGGGTGTGCGTGTGTGGGGGGCTCAGGCCGCCGCGGTGGCCATCTTGCGGAGGCGGGCCAGGGCGTCGCGCTCGATGCGGCGGGCCCGGTCGCGGCCGATGCCGTAGCGCTCGCCGACCTCGGTCAGCGTGTGCTCGCGGCCGTCGACCAGCCCGTAGCGCCAGCGCAGCATCTCGCTGGTGTCGCCCTCGAGCCCGGTCAGCCACTGGTCGAGGCGCTCGCGCTCCAGGATGTCGATGGCCTGCTGCTCGGGGTCGGCCCAGGTCTCGTCGGCGATCATGTCGCCGAGCTCGGTCTCGTCCTCGTCGCCCACGCCGAGCTGGAGGGAGACGGGGTCGGAGGCCCACCGCCGCAGCTCGCGCACCCGCTCGATCGGCAGGTCGAGGATGCCGGCGAGGTCGTCGTCGGTCGGCTCGGCGTCGAACTCCGCCAGCATGTCGCGCCGCACCCGCATCAGCCGGGTCATCTGCTCCCCGGCGTGCGTCGGGAGGCGCACCGGGCGGGCCTGCTCGTGGATGGCCCGGCCCACCGACTGCCGGATCCACCATGTGGCGTAGGTGGAGAACTTGTATCCCCGCCGGTAGTCGAACTTCTCCACCGCCCGCACCAGGCCCAGGTTCCCCTCCTGGACCAGGTCGATCAGCGGCATCCCCCGGCCGGAGTATTTCCTGGCCACCGCCACGACCAGGCGCAGGTTGGCCTGGATGAACTCGTCTTTGGCGCGCTGGCCCGAAATGGCCAGCCGCTCCAGCTCCTCGTCGGCCGCGTCCCCGATGCGCGGCTCCGTGCCCCCGCCGTCGAGCAGCTGCTCGGCGAAGAGGCCCGCCTCGATCCGCTTGGCGAGCTCCACCTCTTCCTCCGCCGTGAGCAGCGGGACCTTGCCGATTTCGGCCAGGTAGGTCCCCAGCAGATCGCGATCAGCGACATGCTGCTCCTGCGTGCGACTCCCCGTAGGCCTTGCCATCCCCAGGCACCTCGTTCCGCAGCTGCGTTCTATACCCGGCCAACGTCCGGCCAGTAGCAAAGATTCCCTAAAGCACTACGACCGAGGGAGGGTTCTGGATGTCCTCCTAAAGGAGGAGACCGCCCTGAAACACCTGGTGAACGAGGGGAACGCCGGGGCGATAGGCCAGATGCACATAGGAGGGGGCGTCGAGGACGACGAGGTCCGCGCGGGCTCCGCGCCGCAGCCAGCCTACGTCCGTACGGCGCAGCGCGCGTGCCCCTCCGTACGTCGCCGCCCTGATCGCCTCCAGCGGCGTCATCCGCATCTCGCGTACGGCCAGCGCCACGCAGAACGCCATCGACGACGTGAACGACGACCCCGGGTTGCAGTCGGTCGCCAGCGCCACCGTCGCGCCCGCGTCGATCAGCCGCCGCGCGTCCGGGTATGGCGACCGCGTCGAGAACTCGGCCCCCGGCAGCAGCGTCGCCACCGTCTCCGACGAGGCCAGCGCCTCCACGTCGGCCGCCGTCAGATGGGTGCAGTGGTCGGCCGAGGCCGCGCCCAGCTCGCACGCGATCCGCACCCCCGGCCCCTCGGTGAGCTGGTTGGCGTGCACGCGCACCCCGAGCCCCGCCTTCAGCCCGGCCGTCAGGATCTCCCTGGTCTGGTCTCCGTCGAACGCGCCCCGCTCGCAGAACACGTCCACCCACTTGGCGTAGGGGGCGCACGTCTGGAGCATCTCCCCGGCGACCAGCCGCACGTAGGAGTCGGCGTCCACGCCGGCGGGCACGACGTGCGCGCCCAGGAACGTGCTCTCGTCGGTCAGCGAGGTGGCGATCTCCAGCGAGCGGCGCTCGTCCTCGACGGACAGGCCGTAGCCGCTCTTGATCTCCACGGTGGTCGTGCCCTGCGCGAGCATCTCGTTCACCAGGGTGAGCGCGTGCGTGGCCAGCTCGGCGTCGCCGGCCCGGCGGGTGGCGGCGACCGTGGTCCTGATGCCGCCGCCGGTGTAGGGCTCGCCGGACATGCGCGCCTGGAACTCGGCCGTGCGGTCGCCCGCGAAGATCAGGTGGGCGTGGCTGTCCACGAAGCCGGGGATGACGGCGCGGCCCTCCACGTCCACCCGCTCGTCGGCGTCGGGTGCCTCGGCGGCCGGGCCCGCCCAGGCGACCAGGCCGTCCTCGACGACGAGCGCCGCGTCCGCGATCTCCTCGCGCCCGGGGTCACCGGTGTAGAGCAGGCCGATCTGGTCGATCAAGGTCGTGGTCATCGCAGGTCTCCTATCGCCTCGGCCAGCAGCGGGCCGATCTCGCCGAGCAGGTGGCGGCCGCCCGTGACCACGCGGCGACCGCCGGAGATCACCGAGTGCACGTCGGCGGCGGTGGCCGCGTAGACGACGGCCTCGAGGCCGTCGGCGCCCGCCGTACGGACCGAGTCGAGCCGGACCGAGACGAGGTCCGCCCAGGCGCCGGGCACGAGCAGGCCCGCGTCGGGGAAGCCGAGCGAGGTGTGGCCCGCGCCCGTGGCGGCGGTGAGCAGGTCGGCGGCGCGCCAGTGGCCGCGTCTCTCGCTGGCCAGGCGCTCGTTCAGCTCCACCGCCCTGGCCTCCTCGAACAGGTCGATCACCGCGTGGCTGTCGGAGCCGAGCGTGATCTGCGCGCCCTTCTCGGACACCGTCCTGGCCGGGCCGATGCCGTCGGCGAGGTCGCGTTCGGTGGTGGGGCACATGCACATGTACGACCGCGAGTGCCCCAGCAGCTCGACGTCCACCTCGGTCAGGTGGGTGGCGTGGACGGCGGTCGAGCGCGGCCCCAGGGCGCCGCGTTCGTGCAGCACCTGGACGGGCGTGGCGGCGTACATCTCGACGCAGGCCGCGTTCTCCGCCCGCTGCTCGGAGACGTGGACGTGCAGGGGGGCCGCGTGGCGGTGGGAGAACTCGGCCACGACCGGCATCTGCTCGGGCGGCACCGCCCGCACCGAGTGGACGGCGGCGCCGATCTCGACGTCGGGCTGCCCCTCGTAGGCCGCCGCGAGGTCCTCGGCCCTGGCGGCCCAGCGCTCGGCGGACCCGTCGCCGAAGCGCACCTGCGCCCCGGACAGCGGCGCGCCGATGCCGCCCGTCAGGTAGCAGGTGTCGAGCAGCGCGATGCGCAGGCCCGCGTCCCTGGCGGCCTGGACGAGGGCGTGGCCCATGGCGTTGGGGTCGGTGTAGGGGCGGCCGTCGCGGTCGTGGTGCAGGTAGTGGAACTCGCCCACACAGGTCACCCCGGCCAGCGCCATCTCGGCGTAGACGGCCCTGGCCAGGCGCAGGTAGGAGTCGGGGTCGAGGCGGTCGGCGACCTCGTACATCCGGGTGCGCCAGGTCCAGAAGTCGCCCTTGCCCTCCTGGGTGGCGCCGCGCAGGGCGCGGTGGAAGGCGTGGGAGTGGGCGTTGGCCAGGCCGGGGATCGTGAGCCCCGTCAGCCGCTCGGCCGAGCCGGGCGGGCCCTGCTCGACGCGGGTGATCCGGGGGCCGTCGATCTCGACGAGCACGTCACGGGCGACCCCGTCGGGCAGCCAGGCCTGCTCGCACCAGTAGGTCAGCGACACAGATCCTCCAGCACGTCCGCGAGTGCCACGACTCCCGCCTCGCAGTCTGCCCGCTCGGCATGCTCGTCAGGGGCGTGGGACACGCCGGTGGGGTTCCTGACGAACAACATCGCGCTCAGGACGCCCGCCGTGGCCAGGATTCCGGCGTCGTGCCCGGCCCCGGTGGGCAGGATCGGCGCGGGCGTGTCGCCGCCGGCCACCCGGGCCAGCCGGTCCCGCAGCGCCGCGTCGAAGCCGACGACCGGTGTCCAGGACTCCTCGCTCACCTCGCTCGCCGTACCCGCGAGCCCGGCGACCAGGTCGCGCACGGCCCGCTCGTCCGCGCCGCGGGCGTCGAGCCAGGCCGAGACCAGGCCGGGGATGGCGTTGGCGTTGCCGGGCGAGACGCGGATCTTGCCGACCGTGGCGACCACGCCGAGCCGCTCGGCCGCCTGCCTGGCGGCCAGGGTCATGCGGGCGAACGGCAGCATCGGGTCGTCGCGGTCGGCCAGCCTGGTGGTGCCCGCGTGGTCGGCCCGGCCGTGGAAGTCGAACCGCCAGCGCCCGTGCGGCCAGATCGCGCTCGCCACGCCCACGGGACGCCCCTCGGTCACGAGCCCGCGGCCCTGCTCGACGTGGAGCTCGACGAACGTGCCGACGGCGGCCAGCGTCTCGTCGTCGCGCCCGAGCGCGGACGGGTCGCGCCCGGTCCGCTTCATGACGTCGGCCAGCGTGTCGCCGTCGTCGTCGGTCAGCCCGAGCGCCTTCTCCGGCGAGAGCGCGCCCGTGAGCAGCCGTGATCCCATGCAGGGGACGCCGAACCTGGCGCCCTCCTCGTCGGTGAAGCAGGCGACGCCCAGCGGGACGGACGGCGTCACGCCCCGGTCTTTCAGCAGGTCGAGCGCGGCGAAAGCCGACACGACGCCGAGCGGCCCGTCGTAGGCGCCGCCCTGCCGCACCGAGTCCAGGTGGCTCCCGGTCACCACGCCGGGGCGGCCCGCCGACGGGTCGCCCCACCACGCCCAGAGGTTGCCGTTGCGGTCTTCGTGCAGGTCGAGGCCCCTGCGCCGGGCTTCGCCCGCGAACCACTCGCGCAGTTCCAGGTCCGCGTCCGACCACGCGTCCCGCAGGTAGCCGCCGGTCTTCTGATCTCGTCCGATGTGCGCGAGTGGCTCAAGCATGGACCCCACTGTAGTGAATGGAACCATTCAGTTGACGGGACCGCCCCGCGGCCGGACCGTCAGCTCGGTGAGGTGGGCGTCGGGCCCGGCGGTCAGAGCGGCCATCAGCGCCCGCGCCACGGTCTCCGGCTTCAGGTATTTCTCGGGCTCGAACTCCCCGCCCTCGTACGCCCGCACCCCCCGCTGCATGTCGGTGGCCGTCCGGCCCGGGTAGACGGTCGTGACCCTGATCGCGGGCTCCTCCAGCCGCAGCGCGTCGGCGAACGCCTTCAGCGCGAATTTGCTGGCCGCGTACGACGCCCAGTCGGGGTTGGCCCGCTGCCCCGACCCCGAGTTGACGCACACGACGTGCCCGCCGGCCTCCCTGAGCGCGGGCAGGAGCAGCCTGGTGAGCTCGGCGACCGCGATGACGTTCACCTCCATGGTCGTGCGCCACACGTCGGCGGGCTGGTCGGCGATCCTGCCGAGCACGCCGATCCCGGCGCTGTGGACGAGCACGTCGAGCCGGTCGATGCCCGCGACGTCGGCCGCCGTGACCCGCGTCAGCTCCACCGGCCACGGCCGCGCGCCGGGCAGTTCGTCGGCCAGCGCGGCCAGGGCCCGCTCGTCCCGGCCGCCGAGGAGGACGTCGTACGTCGGGGCCAGGGCCCGCGCGACGGCCGCGCCGACGCCCCGGGAAGCGCCTGTGACCAGCGCCCTTGGTCGTTCAGTCATGAGGGGCAGCTTATTGACCTTGACACTTATTCAAATTTGCATACAAACTTGAACACATGTCTTCGACACGGATCCTGATCCTTGGCGCCCTGCTGGACGGCCCCATGAACGGCTACGGAGTCCGCCGCCGTCTCGAGGTGATGGGCGTCGAGAGCTGGACGAACGTCGCCTTCGGCTCGATCTACCACGGCCTGGGCAAGATGGCCGACGAGGGCCTGCTGGAGGTCGTGGAGGCGGGCAAGGGCGGCAAGGTCGTCTACGCGCTCACTGATCTCGGCCGGACCGAGTTCCACCGGCTGCTGCTGGGCGCCTGGCACGAGCTGAGGCCCATCGTCGACCCGTTCCAGGTGGCGATGACGTTCATGGACCGGCTGGAAAAGCAGGAGATATTGGACGCTCTGCATGGCAGGATGGCCCAGCTCAGGATGCGCGTCGAGACCATGGGACACATGACGGGCGTGAAGCACGCCCACGGAGCCCCCCAGCACGTCGGTGAGAACCTCGGCCTCCAGCGGGCCATGTTCCAGGCCCAGCTCGAATGGGTGGAGCAGGCGATAGCCCGGGTCGAGGCCGACCAGTTGCCATGAAGGAGCTGAACCCCCCAATGATCATTCAGGCGAGCGGCCTGCGGAAGACGTTCACCACCAGGAGCAGGAAAGGCGCCCAGACCGTCGAGGCCGTACGCGGCGTGGACCTCGAGGTCGAGAAGGGCGAGATCTTCGGTGTGCTCGGGCCGAACGGCGCGGGCAAGACCACCACGATCAGGATGCTGTCCACCCTGATCGTCCCCGACGCGGGCACGGCCACCATCGCGGGCCACGACCTGCTCAAGGAGGCCGCCGGTGTCCGCCGCAACCTCGGCTACGTGAGCCAGGCCGGCGGGGTGGAGGACACCACGAGCGCACGGACCCAGATCATGATGGCCGCCAAGATCCACGCCGTTCCCGACCCGAAGCAGGCGACCGCCGACGTGCTCGACCGGTTCGACCTCGTCGAGCTGGCCGACCGCCCCGGCCGTACGCTGTCGGGCGGGCAGAAGCGGCGCGTGGCCATCGCGATCGGGCTGGTGCACAACCCGCCGCTGCTCTTCCTCGACGAGCCCACCACGGGCCTCGACCCACAGAACCGGGCCAACCTGTGGGACCGCATCAGGCAGCTCCGCGACGCGGGCACGAGCGTGCTGCTCAGCACCCACTACCTCGACGAGGCCGACGCCCTGTGCGACCGGCTGATGATCGTGGACCACGGCCAGGTCGTGGCCGAGGGCACCCCCGGCGACCTCAAGCGGGAGGTCTCCGGCGACGTGATCACGCTGCGCGTGGACGATCCCGAACGGGCGGCGGAGACGCTCAAGCCGCTGGCCCGCGAGACCCGCGTCGACGACGACCTGCTGCGCGTCTACGCCGACGACGGCGAGCACACCCTGCCCGCGCTGCTGCGGGCGCTGGAGGAGCAGGGCCTGCGCCTGAGCTCGATCGCGCTCGACCGCTCCACGCTCGACGACGTCTTCCTGGCCAAGACCGGCCGTACCCTTCGCGACGCGGGAGCCGCCGCATGATCCGCCATGCCGTCCTGTTCACCGGCTACGAACTGAAGAAGGCGTTCAGCAACCCGATCTGGCCGCTGTTCGGAATCTTGCAGCCCATTCTCTATTTGCTGATGTTCGCGCCCCTGCTGAAGACCATGACGCCGGGCGGCACCACGGTCGACGCCCTGCGCATGTTCACGCCGGCGTCGATGATGATGATCGCGGTGTTCGGGTCGATGTTCTCCGGCTTCGGGCTGATCGCCGAGCTGCGCAACGGCTCCCTCGAACGGTACGCCGTCAGCCCCGCCTGGCGGCCGGCCATCGTGCTCGGCCGGGTGGCCAAGGACATGGTCCTGCTGGTCTGCCAGGCGGTCCTCGTACTGGTCGTGGCCATCGCGATGGGTGTCAGGATCGGGGCCCTGGAGCTCGTGCTGGTGCTGCTGCTCATGGCCGCCACCGGGCTGTTCGCCTCCGGGCTCTCCCAGGGGCTGGCGCTGACCGTGCGCGACGAGAACGGCATGTCGCAGACCCTCAACCTGTTCATGCTGCCGATCATGCTGCTGGCCGGGCTGTTCGTGCCGATCTCGTTCGCGCCCGACTGGATGAAGTTCCTGGCCCCGGCCAACCCGCTCTACCACGCGGTGGAGGCCGGGCGTGCGCTGTTCTACGGGCAGCTCACGGACTCGTCGATCCCGATCGCGTTCGCGGTGTTCATCACGCTGGCGGTGCTCACCACCATCTGGTCGATGCGGTCGCTAAGGAAGATCGCCGGGTAGGAACGTGCCGGTCTCGTCGGTCATCCGCTCGTACTCCTCCAGCCGGGCCTGCGTACGCAGGGGCGCCGCGTCGGCCATGGCCTCCACCAGGGCCATGGCCAGCGCGAGCGGCGCCGCGTGCGAGTCGAACACCAGCCGGTCGCCCACGGGCGCGTCGAGCACCACCTCGGCCGGGAAGCCGGCCTTGTCGGTGATGGCCGCCACCCGCAGGCCCAGCTTCTCGGCGTATTCCAGGGCCTGCACGACCTCGGCCGGATAGCGCGGCAGCACCACGGCCACCACCCACTCGGCCCCGGCCCGGCGCGCCGCGTGCAGCCCGTCGGCCAGCTCGGACCCGCCGTGCGTGAGCAGGCGCACGTCGGGGTGGATGCGCCGGGCGTAGTAGGCGAAGGTGGTCGCCAGCCCGCAGGACACACGCAGCCCCAGCACGCACAGCGGCTCGGTCGCGGCGAGCTGCTCGCCCAGCTCCTTGAGCGGGAACGCCGTCAGCCGCTCCCTGACCAGGGCCAGGTTGCGGATCTCGCCGTCGATGGCCCCGCGCAGCAGGCTCTCCTGCGGCGCCTCCGCGCTGCCGCCCAGCACGAGCGGCCGCAGCGCCTGCCGCAGCTCGGGATAGCCGGCGAACCCCAGCACCATGGCGAACCTGGTCACGGAGGGCTGGCTCACCCCGGCCCGCTCCGCCAGCTCCACGCTGGACAGGAAGATCGCCTCATCCAGGTGCTCGCCGAGATAGTGCGCGATCCGCCGCTGCACCGGCGACAGTCTCCGCCCGTCCAGCAGCACGTCGAGCCCCGTGTGATATCCGTCCGCCACGCCACCTCCAACGCCCCCGACCCGGCATTCTCATCCCTCCCTCCGGTCACGAAAGAGGTCAGGACTCCCGCATCGGGATGCGGACCCCCCGCGCGTCGGCCACTTCGGCGGCCTCGTCGTAGCCCGCGTCCACGTGCCGCATGACCCCGGTGCCGGGGTCGTTGGTGAGCACCCGGTTGAGCTTCTCCCCGGCCAGCGCGGTGCCGTCGGCCACCGTCACCTGGCCCGCGTGGATGGAGCGCCCGATGCCGACCCCGCCCCCGTGGTGGATGGACACCCAGGCGGCGCCCGAGGCCGTGTTGAGCATGGCGTTGAGCAGCGGCCAGTCCGCGATCGCGTCGGAGCCGTCGGCCATGGCCTCGGTCTCGCGGTAGGGGGAGGCGACCGAGCCGCTGTCGAGGTGGTCGCGCCCGATCACGACGGGCGCCTGGAGCTCTCCGGAGGCGACCATGTCGTTGAAGCGCTCGCCCGCGACGTTCCGCTCGCCGTAGCCCAGCCAGCAGATCCGGGCCGGCAGCCCCTGGAAGTGCACCTTCTCCCCGGCCTTCCTGATCCACCTGGCCAGGGGCTCGTTGTCGGGGAACAGCTCCAGGATGGCCCGGTCGGTGGCGGCGATGTCGGCCGGGTCGCCGCTCAGCGCGGCCCAGCGGAACGGCCCCTTCCCCTCGCAGAACAGCGGCCTGATGTAGGCCGGCACGAACCCGGGGAAGTCGAAGGCCCGCCCGTAGCCGGCCAGCTTGGCCTCGCCCCTGATGGAGTTACCGTAGTCGAACACCTCCGCCCCGGCGTCCTTGAAGCCCACCATGGCCTCGACGTGCCGGGCCATCGAGGCCCGCGCCCGCTCGGTGAACCCGGCCGGGTCCTTGTCGCGCTCGGTCGCCATCTCCTCGAAGGCCACGCCGAGTGGCAGGTACATCAGCGGGTCGTGGGCCGAGGTCTGGTCGGTGACGATGTCGATCTCGGCGCCGCGGGCCAGCAGGTCGGGCAGGGCCTCGGCGGCGTTGCCGACCACGCCGACGGACAGCGGCGTGCGGGCGTCGCGCGCCTCGTAGGCCAGCCGCAGCGCCTCGTCGAGCGAGTCGGCCGCCACGTCGAGATAGCGGTGCTCGATGCGGCGGGTCACCGAGCGCGGGTCGCAGTCGACGCAGATGGCCACGCCGCCGTTCATCGTGACGGCCAGGGGCTGGGCCCCGCCCATGCCGCCGAGCCCGGCCGTCAGCGTGATCGTGCCGGCCAGCGACCCGCCGAAGCGTTTGGCGGCCACGGCGGCGAACGTCTCGTAGGTGCCCTGGAGGATGCCCTGCGTGCCGATGTAGATCCACGAGCCCGCGGTCATCTGCCCGTACATCGTGAGCCCGGCCGCCTCCAGCCGCCGGAACTCCTCCCAGTTGGCCCAGTCGGGCACCAGGTTGGAGTTGGCGATGAGCACCCGGGGCGCCCACTCGTGGGTGCGGAACACGCCCACGGGGCGCCCCGACTGGACCAGGAGGGTCTCGTCGCCCTCGAGCGTGGTGAGCGTCCTGACCAGCGCGTCGTACGAGGGCCAGTCACGCGCCGCCCGGCCCGAGCCGCCGTAGACGACGAGCTGCTCGGGGTGCTCGGCGACCTCCGGATCCAGATTGTTCTGGAGCATGCGGAGCGCGGCCTCCTGCGGCCACCCCTTGGCGGTGATCGTCGTGCCTCGCGGCGCGCGGACAGTCCTGCTCATGGCGCTCCCTTCGTGAATGAACCCATTCACGAAGAGACTAACCCTTGATCAGCTCACCAGGAACTGGGTCGCGGCCAACTCCCTGTACAGCTCGTCCGCGCCGACCAGCTCGTCGTGCGTGCCCACCGCCCGCACCCCGCCCCCTTCCATGACCACGATCCGGTCGGCGTTGGTGACCGTGGACAGGCGGTGCGCGATGACCAGCACGGTCGTCTCGGTGGCGACCTCGGCGATGACCTCGCGCAGCCGCAGCTCGTTGACCGCGTCGAGCTGCGAGGTGGCCTCGTCGAGCAGCAGCAGCCTGGGCTTGCGCAGCAGGGCCCGGGCGATGGCGACGCGCTGCCGCTCGCCGCCCGACAGCAGCACGCCGCGGTGCCCGACCGCCGTCTCCAGCCCTTCGGGCAACCTGGCCACCAGGTCGTCCAGCCTGGTACGGGTGATCGCCCGGCGCAGTTCGTCCTCCGTGGCGTCCTGGGCGGCGAAGAGCAGGTTCTCCCGCAGCGTGCCCGCCAGGACGGGGGCGTCCTGCTCGACGTACCCGAGGGCGGAGCGCAGGTCGGCCAGGGGCCAGTCGCGGATGTCCCGGCCGCCGATCGTGATCAGCCCGCCCTGGTGGTCGTAGAAGCGCTCGAGCAGCGCGAACACCGTGGTCTTGCCCGCCCCCGACGGCCCCACCAGCGCGGTCAGCCCGCCGGGCGGCACCTCGAAGCTCACCCCGTCGTGCACGACCGGCCGGTCGTCGCCGTACCGGAACACCACGTCGTCGAACGTCACCCCGACCGGCTCGGCCTCCCCGGGAAGCGCGGCGCCGACCGGCTCGCCGGGCAGCTCCTCGATCTCCTTGATCCGCTTCATCGCGGCCAGCCCCTGCTGGAGCTGCACCCCGCCCTGGACGAGCTGGGCGATGGGCGAGACAAGGTAGAACAGGTACAGCAGGAACGCGATCAGCGACGACACCTCGAGTGTGCCCGACGCCACCCGGGCGCCGCCCACGCCCAACACGGCCAGGAACGCGATCTGCACCGCCATCCACGTCGCCACTCCCGCGAGCGACGTCCATCCGGCGACCTGCAGCCCGCGGTCGCGCGCCTGCACCGCGGCGTCGCCGACCACGGTGATCTCCCGCTCCTCGGCGCCGCTCGCCTTGACGGTCCGGTACGCCTGCAGCGCCCGGTCCAGCACGGCGCCCATCTCGCCCACGGCCTCCTGGGCCTGCGACTGGGCCCGCTGGATCTTCGGCATGATCAACGCGACCAGCCCGCCGATCACCACGACGACGAGCAGCGTGACGAGGAGCAGCACCCCGTCCATGGTCGCCATCAGGACGACGGCGCCGACCAGCATGAACGCCGCGCTGACAGAGTCCACGATCCCGTTGGTCAGCACCGCCCGCAGCAACGTGGTGTCACCGGTCACCCGCGACAGCAGGTCGCCGGGCTTGAGCCGGTCCACGTCGGCCACCTTCAGGCGGAGCATGCGGTCGACGAGCCTACGCCGGGCGCTGAGCACGATGCCCTCGCCCGTGCGTTCCATCAGGTAGTTGCCCCCGGCCGAGACGACGGCCCCGACCAGCACCGCCACGGTCAGCCATAACAGGGGCCCGGCCATCGACCCGTCCTGGCCGAACGCGTCCACCACATATTTGGCCAGCAACGGCATCGCGAGGCCCGCCGCCGAGCCGATCAGGCCCAGCAGTCCACCCACGAAGAGGATCTTCCGGTGCGGGCGGACGTAAGCAAGCAGCTCCTTGACCACCGCATCTCCTTTCACGACATTTCTTAACTTGCTCCAACGAACGAGACCGCACGATCCGCACCGCGCAGACAGGGTCAACCTAAATTGACGACCTAAGTATGTCAACTTTGGTTGACCCTCATTCTCAAGGAGGAGACGACATCCGGAAACGGCCCACGGACGAATAGGGCGTCGAGGAACCCGGCCGGAACCTCGATAGTCACGATCAGCCCTTCCCGAAAGGACCGAACATGGAGCTCCGGATCAACCGGCGCGCTCTAGTCGGGCTTGGCCTCGCCGCTGCGGTCGCCGCGTCGTCCCTGGCCGTGCTCCGCACCGACTCCGGCACCGCTTCCTCGCACCGCGAGGCCCCGATGATCTCGGGTGACCCCCTGCACGACAACACCGACGTGTACGCGTTCGTCAGCCCCGACAAAGCCGACACCGTGACCTTGATCGCGAACTGGATCCCGTTCGAGGAGCCCAACGGCGGCCCGAACTTCTACCCGTTCGCCGAGAAGTCCCGGTACAACATAAAGATCGACAACGACGGTGACGCCGTCACCGACATCACCTACCAGTGGACGTTCCGCAACGAGGACAAGCGCGGCAACACCACGTTCCTCTACAACAACGGCCCCGTCACCTCACTGGACGACCCGAACCTGCTGTTCCGCCAGCGCTACACGCTCAAGCGGATCACCCCGGACGGCTCCAAGACGCTGGTCGACAACGGCATCGTGGCCCCGAGCAACGTCGGCGCCGCCTCCATGCCCAACTACGGCACCCTGCGCAACCAGTCCATCAAGAGCCTGCCGAACGGCGGCAAGACCTTCGCCGGCCAGTCGGACGAGGCGTTCTTCCTCGACCTGCGCGTGTTCGACCTGCTCTACGGCGGCAACCTGTCCGAGGTCGGGCAGGACACCACCAAGGGCTACAACGTCAACACCGTGGCCATCCAGGTTCCCGCCACCGATCTGGCGCTCAAGGGCGACGCCAAGCGCAACCCGGTGATCGGCGTCTGCTCCACCACCGACAAGTCCAACGGCGACTCGTTCGTGCAGGTCTCCCGCCTGTGCAACCCGCTGGTGAACGAACTGGTGGCGCCCGCCGGCCTCAAGGACGCGTTCAACGCGCTCGACCCGTCGAAGGACGCCGACGTCAAGGCCCTGGTCGACAGGGTCACCGACCCCGAGGTGGCCAGGCTGCTGCAGGCCCTGTACGGCATCAAGGCTCCCGCCACCCCGCGCGCCGACCTGGTCGAGATCTTCCTGACCGGCATCGCGAAGCAGAACGGCCCCATCAAGGCCGACCTGAACTCGCAGGTGCTCAACAAGGACGCCGGCAAGCTCCGTCCCTCGGAGCAGTTGCGGCTGAACATGTCCATCCCGCCCACCAAGAGCCCCAACAGGCTCGGCGTCCTGGGCGGTGACCTGCAGGGCTTCCCGAACGGCCGCCGGCTCGCCGACGACGTCGTGGACATCGAACTGCAGGCCGTGGCCGGCGCCGCGCAGAGCGGCAAGCTCGTGCCGGGTCTGACGGACAAGGTGGACAAGAACGACAAGCCCTTCCTGCAGACGTTCCCGTACATCCCGCTGCCGAGCAACGTGGCAGTGAACCAGCGCTAACCCTCCTGGCCGGCCGGTTTCCTCTCCAAACCGGCCGGTCCACCCCGGCGGCAGGCACCCGTCTCCCATCGTCTGCCGCCAAAGAGAGGGCCGGTCGGCCGTGTTCCCCGTCACGGCCGACCGGCCCCGCATCTCGCTCTGGAGCCTTTGGACATGCGTGCCTTCGCGATATTCGCCGGAATTGCCCTGACCGGGGCCATGCTCTTCACCATCTTCTCCTTCACGGCGGCGCCCGCCCCCCAGCCGGCGGCGGAGCGGCCGGCGCTCGAGACACTGCAGGAGCGCCTCAAGCGCCTGCCCGGCGACCATCGCGGCTGGGCCGAGCTCGCCTCCCAGTACGTGGACCAGGCCAGGATCACCGGCGACCCGTCGTACTACACCAAGGCGGAGGGCGCGCTCGCCACGGCCGGCAGGCTGAACGCCGACGACGACGCGGTCCTGACCGGCCAGGCGGCGCTGGCCGCGGGCCGCCACGAGTTCACCGAGGCGGTCCGGCTGGCCGAGCGCGCGATCGACGCCAACCCGTACGGCGCCGCGGCCTACGGCGTGCTCGCCGACGCCAAGACGCAACTCGGCGACCTGCGCGGGGCGCGGCAGGCCGTGGACGAGATGATGGACCTGCACCCGGGGGTGGCGGCCTTCGCCCGCGCCTCCTACGCCGCCGAACTGCGCGGCGACCGGGACGGGGCCCGCAAATACCTCGAATACGCCCACAACGACGCCTTCACCCCGGCCGACACCGCCTACGCCCGCTACTACCTGGGCGAGCTGGCCCTGCACGCCGGCGACCTGAAGACGGCGGCCGACTGGTACGGCAAGGCCCTGCGGGCCTACCCCGTCTACACGCCCGCGCTGGCCGGCCAGGCCAGGACCGCGGCGCTCGGCGGCCGGCTGACCGAGGCGCTCGAGCTCTACGACACCGTGGTCAAGCGGCTCCCGCTGCCCCAATACCTCATCGAGCAGGGCGAGACCCGGATCAAGGCCGGTCAGCCCGCCGACTGGACGCTGCTCAGGGCGCAGCGCAAGCTCTTCGAGGCCGCCGGCGTGCGCGACGACCTGACGTGGGCCGAGTTCGAGGCCGACCACGGCGACCCGAAGCTGGCCGTGCGGCACGCCGAGGCCGAGTACGCCCGCAACCCCAACCTCGTCGCCGCCGACGCCCTCGCCTGGGCGCTGTTCAAGGCGGGCAAGCCGGACAAGGCCCTGCGGTACGCCAAGGAGGCCACCGCCACCGGCTGGCAGAACCCGCTGCTCTCCTACCACCGGGCCACGATCGAGCGGGCCCTCGGCCGCTCCGCGCGGGTGGACCCCGGCTTCGACCCGACGCTCTCCGCTTTGGCGAGGTTCTCATGAGACTGGTCCGGCTCGCCCTGCTCTCCGTCGCGACGGGGCTGCTGCTGTCGCTGGGCGCGGGCATCGTGCCGGCGGTCGCCGCCCACGCGGCGACGACGGCCCACCCGCTGGGCAGGTTCACCGTCAACCACTACAACGGCCTGCGGGTCTCGGCCGCCGACATACGCAACCTCGCCGTCGTGGACCTGGCCGAACTGCCGACCGTGCAGGCCAGGCCCGAGGTGAACGCCACGTACGCGGCCCGCCGCTGCGCCGCCCTGGCCGCCGCCCAGCGGCTCAAGGTCGCGGGCGCGGTCGTGCCGTGGCGCGTGACGAGGTCGGAGTTCGCGTACGCGCCCGGGGAGGCGGGCCTGCAGACCAGCCGCCTGACGTGCCGGCTCGTCGCCGAAGTCCGCGCCACAGGGGCCGTGGAGTTCACCGACGGGTTCGAGCAGGACCGGATCGGCTGGCGCGAGATCACCGCGGTCGGGGACGGGGTCCGGCTGACCGGCTCGTCGGTGCCGGCGACGAGTGTGAGCCGCGAGTTGCGGGCCTACCCCGACGACCTGCTGACCGACCCCCTCGACCAGCGCACGGCCACGTTCACCGTCTCCGGCCCCGCGCTCTCGCGGCCCGCCCCCTCCGGCTCCGCCCCCGGCGGCGGCATGTCCGCCGACCTCGGCATCGGCGGCCCGATCGGCGAGGCGCTGGCCGCCCTGGACCGGACGTTCACCGGGCTGATCGGGTCGGACTCGCTGACGGTGCCGCTCGGGCTGCTGGCGGTCGGGCTGGCCGTGGTGCTGGGGGCCGGGCACGCGCTCATCCCCGGTCACGGCAAGACCATCATGGCCGCGTACCTGGCGGGCCGGCGTGGCCGCCCACGCGACGCGCTCGTGGTGGGCGCCACGGTGACGGCCACCCACACGGTGGGGGTCCTGGTGGTGGGCCTGCTGCTGACCGCGTTCACGGCGCTGGCCGGCGAGTCGGTGCTGGCCTGGCTGGGCGTGGCCAGCGGCGCCCTGATCGCCGTCATCGGCCTCCGCCTCCTCCTGAACGCCCGCAACCCCGGCCATGGCCACGGCCACGGCCATGGGCACGGGCACGGGCATGGCCACGGGCACGGACATGGGCACGGACATGGGCACGGCCACGAGGACGCCGACGAGCACTCACCCGGCGCCAAGACCAAGCGGGCCGGCCTCATCGGCCTGGGCGTGGCCGGCGGTCTCGTCCCCAGCCCGTCGGCCCTGATCGTCCTCCTCGGCGCGATCGCCCTCGGCCGTACCTGGTTCGGCGTGGCCCTCGTGACCGCCTACGGCGTCGGCATGGCCGCCACCCTCACCGTCACCGGCCTCCTCCTGGTCAAACTCGTGGACCGCCTGGAACAACGCGCCTCCGCCGGTCGCCGCCTGGCCGCCCGCCTGTCGAACCTGGCCCCGCTGGGCACCGCCGCCATGGTCGTCCTCCTGGGCGCCGGCCTGGCCCTGCGCTCGGTCGCCGCCCTGTAGGGGGTTATAGTCATATCCATGACTACTCAGGTCCATGACTAGCCGATGGCCCTCAGGCACGCGGTCCTGGCAGCCCTGCTCAACGGCGAATACAGCGGCTACCAGCTCACCAAGATCTTCGACATCGGCGTCTCCAACTTCTGGTACGCCGCCCCCCAGCAGCTCTACGCCGAGCTGACCAAGCTCGAGACGGACGGCCTGGTCACGGGCCGGGAAGTGGTCCAGCGGAACCGGCCCAACAAACGCGTGTTCAAGGTCACCGAGACCGGCCTCGCCGAGCTGGCGGCCTTCGCGGCGGCCCCCGCCAAGCCCCTGCTCATCCGTGACGACCTCGCCGTCAAGGTGCACGCCGTCGACCTGCTCGACCCCGCCCCCGTGATCGAGCAACTCCACGAGCGGGCCCGCGAGGCCGCCGCCAAGCTCGACATCTTCGAGCAGATCCTGCTGCGCCTGCGCGGCGACCAGGACGAGGAGACGTTCCTGCGCGAGAGCGAGCACGTCGGCCCCTACCTGTCCTGCCTGGCGGGTTGCCGTCTGGAGCGCGAGATGCGCGACTGGTGTCTGCGGACGGGCCAGACGCTGACCGAGCGCTCCGCCCACCCCCGACGAGCCGGAAGGAAGACGTCATGACCACCTACACGCGTTACGTCGCCCTCGGGGACAGCCAAACCGAGGGTCTCGGCGACGGCGACGACACCGCCGGGCACCGCGGCTGGGCCGACCGCCTGGCCGAGCACCTGGCCCGCGGCAACCCGGACTTCCGCTACGCCAACCTCGCCGTACGCGGCCGGCTGGCCGGCCAGATCCACGCCGAGCAGTTGCCCATCGCGCTCGCGCTGCGCCCCGATCTGGCCACGGTCATGGCGGGCATGAACGACCTCATCCGGCCCGGCTTCGACGCGGCCACGGTGGCGGGCGTCCTGGAGGACATGTTCGCCGCGCTCACGGCCTCCGGCGCGCACGTGGTGACCGTGACCTTCCCCGACATCGGCAAGATCGCTCCGCTGGCCCGCCCGCTGCGCCCCAGGGTGATCGATCTCAACGCCCGCATCCTCAGCGCCGCGGCCCGCCATGGGGTCACCGTGGTCGACACGTTCCCGATGGCGTATTTCACGGACGCCCGGATGTGGAGCCACGACCGGCTCCACGCCAGCCCGGTGGGCCACGCCCGTTTCGCCGCCGCCGTGGCCCACACCCTCGGGCTGCCCGGCAGCGACGACACGTGGATGGCGCCGCTGCCGCCGCTGCCACCGGCGCGGGCGTGGCGCCTGGCGTCGACCGAGATGCGATGGATCGCCACGTTCGCGGGCCCCTGGATCGGCCGCCGTCTGCGGGGCCGCTCCTCAGGAGACGGCCGCACCGCCAAACGCCCCGAGCTCATGCCGTGGGAGGACCGGTCGATCCCCTAGCCCGGCTCAGGAATGGCGACGGCCGCGCCGCGTGGAGGGGAGGTCGTGCCGCCCGGAGAGGAACTCCTGGAAGGCGATCTTGACCTTGATCACCGGCCGTCGCCACCGCTCCTCGCGATGGATCGCCCTGGCCATCTTGCGCGGCGACCGCTTGGCGAAGAACCAGTGCGCCCACGGCGACCCCGGCCTGGCCAGCCGGAACGCCCCCACCAGCAACATGGGCGGCACGAACAGCCCGGCCATGCCCGTCCAGATCTTGCCCTTGAGCAACGTGACGACGGCGAGCGCCAGGTTGGCCACGATCAGCGCCGCCGGGTCGACGAACGTGCCGTAGTCCCAGGTGAGCGGCCGGAGCCCGATGAGGAGCAGCCCGGTCACGGCGACCGCGATGAAGACCGCGTCCACGGAGGTGCGCCCCTCCTCCTCCCAGTACACGTCGTGCAGGTGCAGGATCAGCGCGAACTCGTCCAGCACCAGGGCCGACCCGACGCCGAACACGGACGCCGCGACCGCCATGCTGATCTGCGTGCCGGGCGAGACGATGAGCCCGGCGACCCCGCCCACCAGCATCAGGATCACGCCGAACACGACGTGGTGGATGTGCATCTCCCCCACGTTCACATTCCGGAACCACCCGATCTTCGCCCTGATCAGGCGCACGTTGATGCGGGTGGCCATGAAGGCCGCGATGAGCATGACGAAGAAGCAGAACAGCGGCAGCCGTCCTGTCGCGACAATGCTTTGCCGAAACCAATCCCCCATGACCTAAGTCGATGGTACGAGGCTTCGGGCCAAATATGCCCGGCGTGCAACGGTCTGCGGTCAATCGACCACGGGCGGATGGCCAAGGCCCACCACTCGTGATAGGGCTGACACAGGGGCCCTCGCTTGCTTTCGACCTGACTTCACCTGCGCTGTTGGGAGGCCTGGTGAAGATTCTTTCGCGACGCGCCGACACGACGGAGAACGTGCTCGGCATCGAGTCCAGCACCGTGCCCGATTCCGATTCCGGCGCGCCGCGCCCGCACCGCGTGGCGACGCGCAAGCTCTGCGCGGGCGTCTACGTGGACCACGCCTTCCGCGACAGGGCCATGAGGGAGATCTATGACGATCGGCAACGCCGGGTCGCCCCCTCCTACGGCTTCGATCTGATCCCCGTCCTCATCCACGCCCGGCACGCCTTCTCGATCGCCGTCCTGCACGACACGCTGCTGCTCGCCACGGTCGTCGCCGCCGTGTGCTACGCGCCCGTCGCGGTCCTGTTCATCGCCGGGGCGCTGACGCTCTGCTACGCGACGGTCTCCTTCGGCGCGATGGTCTGGGGTTACGTGCACTACCTGCGCGAGCGGCAGACCTTCTCGCAGTTGCAGCAGCTCCATGCCCGGCGCCGGGTCATCTTCTGGGTGGCGCCGCCCGCCGTGCTGGTCACGGCCGGCGCGGGGCTCGCCATGGTGATCGGATTCCCCCAGGGCGTGTGGCCGCTGATGGGCGACTGGCGGGCCAGCCTGAGCATCCTGCTCGTCTTCGTGGCGGCCGCGGCGCTCCACACGGCGTGCCGTCAGGTCCTGCTGCGCCAGGTGCGGAGCCGGCCGGAGGGGGCCGGCCCCGATCAGCCGCGCAACGTCCGGCTCGCCGAGATCGACCGGCAGCAACGCCACCCCTTCACGGTCCACGCGAACTTCACCCCCTTCGTCGGCAGCGGGAGGATCGTGCGCGAATGGTCCTTCGCGCAACGGCTGGTCAAGGCGAAGAAGCTGATCGCGGAGCAGGAAGAGGAGGAGTTCGAGGTGCGGCCCTTCAGCACCCGGGAGCTGGTGCGGCGTCTGGAGACCCTCATCGAGAGCCTCGCCGCCGAGGAGGACGAGGAGACGCAGATCGCCGGCCTCGACGTCACCCACCGCATCTTCGTGGCGGGCGTGAACGCCTGGGAATATCGCGACGACCTCGAGACCACGCCTTCGCCGCAGCGGTTCGAGGAGATCATGCGCCGCTCCAGCGCCCTCGGCCGGCACTATCTCACCTGTCAGGTGGAGTCGTGGCAGGGCGAGATCGTGACGACGGTCTACGTCCACGTCTCGCTCCAGGGCAGAATGCTCTACCTCCAGTTCTGCGCCTGCGCCCTGCCGCCCACGCCCAGGGAATACCAGTTCATCGAGGAGACGGCGGGCGTCGGCGTCCGCGGGTTCCTCACGGCCACGGTCGAACGCCTCCTCGACCTTCCCGAGCTCCTCCAGGGGCCGCGCCGGCTGTGCTCGGTCCCCCGGCGGATCGCGCGCGAGCTGCTGGACCAGCACGGCGGCGCCGACGCCCCGCGCAGGGGAAGGGACGTGGGGGCGGTGGCGAGCCTCAGGGAACGCCAGGAGGACGACGAGCTCGAGGAGTTCCTGCGGTTCCTGAACGCCTCCCCGGAGGCGGACGGCAGCTACTTCCAGCTCGCCGACGTCAGGAAGCACATAAAGATCATCGAACGTCAGCTCATCGCCGGCGTCACCGCCTTCCTCAAGGAGAAGGAGGTGGACACCGGCGAGTTCACCGCCCGCACCACGGCGATCCTCAACCAGGGGGTCATCAACACGGGCGACGGCACGGTGAACGCGCAGCAGAGCGTCATGGGCAGCCAGAACACCGTCAACCGAGGATCCGCCGAGGACGGCGACTAGAGCGAAGGAGCCCCCGGTGTCCGAGAACAGCGCAATCATCAACACCGGAGGCGGCACCGTGAACGCTCAGGGCGCGGTCATGGGCTCCCGCAACACGGTGACCCGTGAATCCGGGCCGAAGGCGCGGCGGCGGCGGGCCGACGTCGGCGTCATCACGATCCTCCCCGTCGAGATGCGGGCCGTCCTGTCCGTGCTCGGCATCTCGGCCGCCGATCCCGCGTACGTCGATCCGTCCGGCGCCTGGTTCTACGAGACGACCAGGAAACTGGGCTCCCGCGTGGCGACGGTGGCCGTCACCCGGGCGCTCAGCCAGGGCCAGCGCTCGGCCGTCGTCACCTTCGAGAAGCTGACCAGGGCGTACGCGCCCAGCCTGGTCGTCCTGGCCGGCATCGCGGGCGGGGTGGCGCCGAAGGTCGAGCTGGGTGACGTGGTCGTCGCGAACCAGGCGATCTACTACGACCTGCGCAAGGAGACGCCCGGCGGCACCCGGCACCGGGGACAGCCGCACGAGGTGCCGGCCCGCGTCCTGCACGCGGTCAACGCCTTCTTCAACGTGCACGGGGAGCCGTACGTCATGGAGGGCGGGCGCTCCGTGCGCTCGGGGCCGATCGGGACGGGCGAGGCCGTCGTCGCCGACGCGGGCTCGGAGATCCTGCGTTATCTGGCGACCGTCAACGACAAGACACTGGCCCTGGAGACCGAGGCGGGAGGGGTCGCCCAGGCGTTCTACGAGGAGATGGACGGCCACCGCGCCACGCTCGGGTGGCTGGCGGTCCGCGGCATCTCCGACTACGCCGACGAGCACAAGAACGACGACTGGCACCTGATCGCGGCCACGAACGCCGCGCTCGTCCTCGAGAGCCTGCTGCCGTTCCTCCTCCGGATCGGCCCGTCAGGACAGCAGGAAGGCTCTTAACAACGCCGCCGTGCCCTCCAGGTGCTCCGCCACCGCCCGCCTCGCGGCGTCCGGGTCACCGGCGAGTATGGCCTCCGCGATGGCCCGGTGCTGGATCGCGGCGTGGTCGAGGTTGACCTGGAGCATCGGGATGGCGTTCAGCAGGTCGCTGACCCGGGAGCGGGCGTCCGCGCACGTCGTCGCGAGCAGGGTCGAGCCGGTCAGCTCGGCGATGGACAGGTGGAAGGCCGTGTCGAGGCGCCGGTAGTCCTCCAGGCCGGCCCGGTCGAGGTCGGAGAGCCTGCGGGCGAGCACCGCCCGCTGCTCCTCCGTGAGCTCGGTCCCGGCCAGCACCTGCGCCGCGCCGCACTCGACCGCCAGCCGGAACGTCAGCGCGTCCGACAGCTCGGCCATGCCCATCTCCTTGACGGCCTGGCGCAGGTCGCCGGCGTCGGGCTTGGGCGGCACGTAGGTGACGAAGGCGCCGCCGTAGCGGCCCCGGCGGACGTCGAGGTAGCCCGCCTCCGACAGCGCGCGGATCGCCTCGCGCAGGGTCACCCGGCTGATGCCGAGCCGGACGGCCAGCTCGCGCTCCGGAGGGAGCTTGTCGCCCGGCGGGACGACGCCGAGCTTGATCGCCTGGAGCAGCCGCTCCACGGTTTCCTCGAAGGCGTTACCCGCCCTGACCGGGCGCAACACCGTCATCAATCGCGCCGACTCGTCCAACGTGTCCTCAGGCCTTGACAACCGATCCCGCCATGCACATCAATGGTCTGAGACTAGCCCAATTAACGGGAAAGCGCGTCAGGCCAGATCGGAGCGACGTAGCGTGAGCGAGCGAGCGGGCACCGGGTTCCTTTCCGTCGGCGACCTGCGCGACGAGGTGGCGGCCGGGCGGATCGACACCGTGCTCCTCGCGATCGCCGACATGCAGGGCAGGTTGCAGGGCAAGAGGCTGTCCGCGCGCTACTTTCTCGAAGAGGTGTTGCGGCATGGCTCCGAGGGCTGCAACTACCTGCTCGCGGTCGACGTGGACATGAACACCGTCCCGGGATACGCGATGTCGTCCTGGGACCGGGGTTACGGCGACTTCGTGATGAGGCCCGACCTCGACACCCTGCGCAGGGTGCCGTGGCATGAGGGGACCGCGATGGTGATGGCCGATCTGGCCTGGGAGGGCGGCGGCGACGTGACCGCCTCGCCCCGCCAGATCCTGCGCCGCCAGCTCGCCCGCCTCGCCGACCGGGGGCTGGCCGCGTACGTGGGAACCGAGCTGGAGTTCGTCGTCTACGACGACGGCTACGAGGACGCCTGGAAGCGCGCCTACCGCGACCTGACGCCGGCCAACCTCTACAACGTGGACTACTCCCTGATGGGCACCGCGCGCATCGAGCCGCTGCTGCGGCGGATCAGGCGGGAGATGGAGGGCGCGGGCCTCTACGTCGAGTCCGCCAAGGGCGAGTGCAACCTCGGCCAGCACGAGATCGCCTTCCGCTACGACGAGGCGCTCAAGACCTGCGACAACCACGTCATCTACAAGACCGGCGCCAAGGAGATCGCCGCCCAGGAGGGCAGGTCGATCACCTTCATGGCCAAGCCGAACCAGCGCGAGGGCAACTCCTGCCACATCCACATCTCGCTGCGCAGCCAGGAGGGCGACCCGGTGATGGCGGGCGAGGGACCGCACGGCCTCTCACCGCTCGGCGCCCGCTTCATCGCGGGCCAGCTCGCCCTCATGCGGGAGCTCACCCTCCTGTACGCCCCCAACATCAACTCCTACAAGCGCTACGTCCCCGGCAGCTTCGCACCCACGGCCGTCAAGTGGGGCGTCGACAACCGCACCTGCTCGCTCCGGCTCGTCGGCCACGGCCAGTCCCTGCGGATCGAGAACCGGGTGCCGGGCGGCGACGTCAACCCGTACCTGGCGGTGTCGGCGCTGATCGCGGCTGGGCTGCACGGGATCGACGCGGAGCTGCCGCTGGAGAACGCCTTCGCCGGCAACGCCTACGACTCCGGCGCCGAGACCGTGCCGCACACGCTGCGCGACGCGCTGGCGCTGTTCGAGGCGTCGAAACTCGCCCGTGAGACGTTCGGCGAGGACGTGGTCGAGCACTACGCGAACAACGCGCGGGTGGAGCTGGCCGCGTTCGACGCGGCGGTGACGGATTGGGAGCTGTTCCGTGGTTTCGAGCGGATGTGATGCATGAAGATCGTTAACCCGGCGACCGAAGACGTCATCGCCGACGTCGAGCTCGCCGACGCGGCCGAGGTCGATCGGGCCGTGGAGCGTGCCAGGAAGGCGTACCGGGAGTGGCGCGACGTGGCGCCGAGCGACCGGGCGCGGCTGCTGCGCAGGTTCGCGGGCCTCGTGGACGAGCACGGCGACGAGCTGGCGGGGCTGGAGCTGGCCAACGCCGGGCACACCATCGGCAACGCGCGGTGGGAGGCCGGCAACGTGCGCGACGTGCTGCACTTCTACGCCGGAGCCCCCGAGCGCAACCACGGCAAGCAGATCCCGGTGCCGGGCGGCGTGGATCTCACGTTCCAGGAGCCCCTGGGCGTCGTCGGGATCATCGTGCCGTGGAACTTCCCGATGGTGATCATGATGTGGGGCGCGGCCCCGGCTCTGGCGGCGGGTAACACCGTGATCGTCAAGCCGGCCGAGTGGACTCCGCTGACCGCGCTGAGGCTGGCCGAGCTGGCCCTGGCGGCGGGCCTCCCCGAGGGGGTGCTCCAGGTCCTGCCTGGGGCAGGGGAGGTCGCGGGGGCCCGGCTGGTCGAGCACCCCCACGTGGCCAAGATCGTGTTCACCGGATCGACCGAGGTGGGCAAGGAGATCGCGGCCAAGGCGGCGGCACAGGTCAAGCGGGTCACGCTGGAGCTGGGCGGCAAGTCCGCGAACATCGTCTTCGCCGACGCCGACCTCGAGAAGGCGGCCGCCACCGCCCCCTATGCCGTCTTCGACAACGCCGGCCAGGACTGCTGCGCCCGCTCCCGGATCCTCGTCCAGGCCGAGGTGTACGACGCGTTCATGGAGCGCCTCGCCGAGGCCGTACGCGGCGTCAAGGTCGGCGACCCGCTCGACGAGGGCACCGAGATGGGCCCGCTGATCAGCGCCGAGCACCTCGACCGGGTGAGGGGCTTCGTCGACGGCCCCTACCTCCAGGGCTCCTGCCCCCAGGGCAAGGGCTACTGGTTCCCGCCGACCGTGCTGACCCCCGGCGTCACGGACCGGGCGTTCACCGAGGAGATCTTCGGGCCGGTCGTGTCGGTGGTGCGGTTCGAGGACGAGGCCCAGGCCGTACACATCGCCAACGACACCCCCTACGGCCTCAGCGGCTCCATCTGGACCCGCGACGTCGGGCGGGCGCTGCGCGTGGCCAGGGCGGTCGAGTCGGGCGCCCTGTCGGTGAACTCCCACTCCTCCGTCCGCTACTGGACCCCGTTCGGCGGCTTCAAGCAGTCAGGGCTCGGCAGGGAGCTCGGCCCGGACGCCCTGGCGGCGTTCACCGAGACCAAGAACGTCTTCATCTCAACGGAGTGACACCATATGCAGCGGTTGCAGGATCGGGTGGCGGTCATCACCGGCGCGGGCAGCGGGATCGGGCTGGCCACGGCGCGCAGGTTCGCCGACGAGGGCGCCAGGGTGGTCTGCGCGGACGTCGACGAAGAGGCCGGCGTCAAGGCGGCCGGTGAGGTCGGCGGCCTGTTCGTACGGGCCGACGTGACCAGCGAGGACGACGTCGTCCGGATGTTCGCGACGGCCCACGAGACCTACGGCAGCGTGGACATCGCCTTCAACAACGCCGGCATCTCCCCGCCCGACGACGACTCGATCCTGGAGACCGGCATCGACGCCTGGCGGCGCGTCCAGGAGGTCAACCTCACCAGCGTCTACCTGTGCTGCAAGCACGCCATCCCGTACATGCGGCGCCAGGGCAAGGGCTCGATCATCAACACCGCGTCGTTCGTGGCCGTCATGGGGTCGGCGACCTCGCAGATCTCCTACACGGCGTCGAAGGGCGGGGTGCTGGCCATGTCGCGGGAGCTGGGCGTGCAGTTCGCCAGGGAGGGCATCCGGGTGAACGCCCTGTGCCCGGGGCCGGTGAACACGCCGCTGCTGCGGGAGCTGTTCGCCAAGGATCCGGAGCGGGCGCAGCGGCGGCTGGTGCACGTGCCGGTCGGGCGCTTCGCGGAGGCGTCCGAGATCGCGGCGGCGGTGGCGTTCCTGGCCAGCGACGACGCCTCGTTCATCACGGGCAGCGAGTTCCTGGTGGACGGCGGCATCTCCGGCGCCTACGTCACGCCGCTGTAGGGAAGGCTCATGGTTCCGCTCATCGGCATCACCTGCTACGTCGAGCCGGCCACGTTCACGGTGTGGCCGGACACCACCGCGGCGCTGCTGCCGTACACGTACGTGGAGCAGGTCGTACGCGCCGGCGGCCAGCCCGTCGTGCTCCCGCCGGCCGGCCGGCCCGCCGCCGCCCTGCGCGGCCTCGACGGGCTCATCCTGGCCGGTGGCGGCGACATCGACCCGTCCAGGTACGGCCAGGATCCGGGGCAGCACACCGGCTACGTCCGGCGGTTCCGGGACGAGGCCGAGTTCGAGCTGCTCACCACGGCCCTCGACCGCGGCGTCCCGTTCCTGGGCGTGTGCCGTGGTCTCCAGGTGCTCAACGTGGCCCTGGGCGGCAGCCTCCACCAGCACCTTCCCGACGTGGTCGGGCACACGGGCCACTGCCCCGGGCCCGGCCGGTTCGGGCCCCTGCCGGTGTTCCCGGCGCCCGGCAGCCGCCTGGCGAAGGCACTCGGGGAGGACCCGGTGACGGTCCCGCACTACCACCACCAGGCCATCGACCGCCTCGCGCCGGGCCTCACGGCGACGGCCACGGCCGAGGACGGCACGATCGAGGCCGTGGAGCTCGACTCGAAGGGGTTCGCGATGGCGGTGCAGTGGCATCCGGAGGCGGCCGAGGACCACGCCCTCTTCGAGGCGCTCGTCGGGGCCTGCTGACCGGCGCTCACCCGCCGACCGGTTTGAGCAGGCCGTCGAGCACCACGGCGCCCGCCCCGTGCTCGTCCTCCAGCCTGCGCCGCAGGTCGTCGGTGGCCACCCACACCCCCACGCTCACCTGGTTCGTCATCGTGTCCGGCGTGGTGGCGAACATCCCGTCGCCCAGCTCGTCCTCGACCTTCCGCTGGATGGCGTGCAGCTCGGCCTCGGTGCGCTCGGCCCCGCTCAGGCACAGCGCGCCGCCCCAGACCTCACGGATCCACGCCTCCCGGCCGGACAGGTCGCCGGTGAACTTCAGGTTGAGGACGTAACGGCGCGCGTCGACGGGCTCCTCCGTGGCCGGGTCCGGCTCCGGTCCGAGCCGGTCGATCCAGGCGCCCGCGAACTCCTTCGCCGTCCTGGCCCGGTCCATCGCCTTCTGCATGGTGCGCTCGGTCGTCCTGGCCGGATCGACGGGCCGCCAGCCGCCCTCGGGGGCGGGGCACGGGCTCGCGAACGGGTCCTCGTCGGCGGGCGGGGCCGCCTTGACGGGCGCGCCGGGCGGCTCGGTGAGGGTCAGCCGGGCGCCGTCCCACGTGCCGACGACCCGGTACGACCCCCATTTCACCCCGTTCAGCGACTCGTGCTCCACCTTGCTCCAGTCCCACCCGGCGACGTCGGGGCCACCGCACTGCGGCGGGAGCGACTCCTGGACGGCCGAGCACAACTGCGGGCCGTGCCCGCCGCCTTCGAGCACGGTCAGACTGGCCTCGTAGCGGGCCGGCGTGGGAGCGGCGGGCTCCTGCGTACCGCAGGAGACCAGGGCGGCGGTCGCGATGAGACCGGTGAGTCGGCGCATACCTTTGTGACGTCACGGACACCCGGGGCGGTTCACCGGAGATCAGAACGCGACAACACCCCCATGACAGCACTAGGCTGACGGACATCACCGGCGAAACCGTGCGGGAGAGCACCCTGACAGCCGGTCAGGGTCCCTGAAGGAGCAAGCCCTCCCCGCAAACCTCTCAAGGCAAAGGACCGCACGGACGAGGTGACCTCTGGAAAGCAGGCCTGTGGGCCTCGCCGAAGGTGAAAGTCCGGCAAAACTCGGGCGAAGCTCTCAGGCATCGATGACAGAGGGGGAGGATGCTGGCATCCAATCCTGTCCTGAGGTGCGACAAATGTCCCGACCGACACCGCTACGAGACGTTCACGAGAGCCTCGGCGCCACGCTCACCGACTTCGCGGGCTGGCTCATGCCGCTCCGGTACGGGAGCGAGTCCGCGGAGCACAAGGCCGTCCGCGAGACGGCCGGGCTGTTCGACCTCTCGCACATGGGCGAGATCTTCCTGACCGGCCCCCAGGCCGGGCAGGCGCTCGACTACGCGCTGGTCGGCCACCTGTCGGCGCTGGCACCCGGGCGGGCCCGGTACACGATGATCGTGGACGAGCGCGGCGGGGTGCTGGACGACCTCATCGTCTACCGGCTGGCGGACGAGGAGTTCATGGTCGTCGCGAACGCGTCGAACTATGAAAAGGTCGGCGATGAGCTGAAAAATCGCGTTAAGTCGTATGACGCGGTGGTCGAGGACCGCTCTGACCAGTACGCCCTCATCGCCGTCCAGGGCCCGCGCTCCCAGGAGATCCTGGCCACGCTCACCGACGCCGACCTCGCCGGCCTCAAGTACTACGCGGGCCTGCCGGGCCTGGTCGACGGGCGTCAGGCGCTGATCGCCCGTACCGGCTACACCGGCGAGGACGGATTCGAGCTGTTCGTCGCCAACCAGGACGCGGTGCCGCTCTGGCACGCGCTCATGGCGGCGGGCGAGCCGCACGGGCTCAGGCCCGCGGGTCTGTCCAGCCGCGACACGCTCAGGCTCGAGGCCGGCATGCCGCTGTACGGCAACGAACTGAGCGCGGAGCTCACCCCGTTCGACGCGGGGCTGGGCAGGGTGGTGAAATTCGACAAGCCCGGCGACTTCGTCGGCAGGTCTGCGCTCGAGGCGGTCAAGGACGACCCGCCCCGGCGCCGGCTCGTCGGCCTGGTCGCGCGGGGCCGCCGGGTGCCGCGCCACGGTTACCCGGTCACCAAAGACGGCGTCGTCGTCGGCGAGGTCACCAGCGGAGCGCCCTCCCAGACCCTGGGAAAGCCCATCGCGATGGCCTACGTCGACACCGGCGCCGAAACAGGCCTGGCTGTGGACATCCGGGGCAGCCAAGAACCTACGGACCTGGTAGAGCTGCCCTTTTACAGGAGGAACAAGTGAGCAACATCCCTGACGACCTGAGCTACACCAAGGAGCACGAGTGGGTGGCCGGCCTCGACGACGGCCTCACCGTGACCATCGGCATCACGGCCTTCGCCGCCGAGCAGCTTGGTGATGTCGTCTACGTGCAGCTTCCCGAGGTCGGTGCGAGCGTCGAGGCGGGAGACTCGATCGGCGAGGTGGAGTCCACCAAGTCGGTGAACGAGATCTACACCCCGGTCGGCGGCGAGATCGTCGAGGTGAACCAGGCCATCGTGGACGACCCGGGCCTGGCCAACAGCGACCCGTACGGCGACGGCTGGATGTTCAAGGTTCGCGTCGAGGGCGACCCCGAGGACCTGCTGTCGCCCGAGGAGTACACGGCGCTCACCTCGGGCAGCGACTCCTGACCCATTCCACCGGGGCCCCGACGTGGGCCCCGGCCTTCATGAAGGGCGCACATCAATGGCGATCAGCGTCTTCGACCTCTTCAAGATCGGCATCGGCCCGTCCAGCTCCCACACGGGAGGCCCCATGGCGGCCGCGCACCGGTTCGCCCGTGGCCTGCACGAGGACGGCCTGCTCGAGCGTGTGACCCGCGTCGAGGCCATCCTCTACGGCTCACTCGGCCTGACCGGCAAGGGCCACGGCAGCGACAAGGCGGTCCTGCTCGGCCTGTCCGGCGAGAAGCCCGAGCTGGTGGACGTGGACGGCATCGACGGCCGGCTGGCCGAGATGCGCGAGTCGGGCACGGTCAAGCTGTACGGCAGCCACGAGATCCCCTTCGTCGTGGGCGACGACCTCGTCTTCGAACGCAAGATCTCGCTGCCCGAGCACCCGAACGGCATGCGCTTCACCGCGTACGAGGCCTCGGGCGAGAAGCTGAGGGAGAAGGTCTACTTCTCGGTCGGCGGCGGTTTCGTCGTGGACGAGAAGGCCACCGGCGCCGACCGCATCAAACCGGACGACACCGTCCTGCCCTACCCCTTCACCACCGGCGAAGAGCTGCTCAAGCACTGCCTGAACACGGGCCTGTCGATCTCCGCGCTCATGCTCGAGAACGAGCAGGCCTTCGGCCGCACCGAGCAGGAGATCCGCGCGGGCCTGCTGCACCTGTGGCAGGTCATGTCCGACTGCGTCCGCCGCGGCATCGCCAAGGAGGGCGTCCTGCCCGGCGGCCTCAAGGTCAAGCGCCGCGCCAACCAGCTCCACCGCCGCCTCCAGTCGGAGTCGGCCGAGAAGGATCCGCTGCAGGTCATGGACTGGGTGGCCCTGTTCGCCCTGGCGGTCAACGAGGAGAACGCCGCGGGCGGCCGCGTCGTCACGGCCCCCACCAACGGCGCCGCCGGCATCATCCCGGCCGTCCTGACCTACTACACCCGCTTCGTCCCGCACGCCGACGACGAGGGCGTGGTCCGCTTCCTCCTGACGGCCGGCGCGATCGGCGTCCTGTTCAAGGAGAACGCCTCCATCTCGGGCGCCGAGGTGGGCTGCCAGGGCGAGGTCGGCTCGGCCTGCTCCATGGCCTCGGCCGCGCTCACGGAGGTCCTCGGCGGCACCCCCGAGCAGGTGGAGAACGCCGCGGAGATCGGCATCGAGCACAACCTGGGCCTGACCTGCGACCCGATCGGCGGCCTGGTCCAGATCCCGTGCATCGAACGGAACGCGGTGGCCTCCAACAAGGCCATCACGGCCGCCAGGATCGCCCTGCGCGGCGACGGCCGCCACTACGTGGCCCTGGACAAGGCCATCAAGACGATGCGCGACACCGGCCGCGACATGCTGGACAAGTACAAGGAGACCTCACGCGGCGGGCTCGCGGTCAACGTCATCGAGTGCTGACGGCCCGTCGTACGTGCAGGCGTACGACGGCCGGGCACTCGTCGTCGCGGACCTCGCGCCGGATGCGCCCCACGATGTCCCCGTCCAGCTTCGTCACCACCGCGCCCACGTCCGCCTTCGCGGGGCACGTCAGCCCGATCCGCAGCCCGTCCTCCGCCACCCGCACGCCCGCCCGGCTCAGCCCCTCCACACCCTTGAGGCCGACGAACAGCATGGCCGTGCCCGTGCCGTTGTGGGCGCCGCGGCGGCCCCAGCCCGAGCAGAGCAGGAGCCAGCGCAGCGCCACCAGGGCCAGCAGCAGCAGGGCCAGGGCGAGCATCCACAGCGGCCAGGGCTCCTCGGCCAGCGTGCGGTAGGTCTGGGCGGGCAGGACCTTCGCGTTGGGCGGGAGGTCGAAGAACTGGTCGTGGCCGCGGAGCCAGGCGTAGCCGCCGAGCCCGAGGAGGGTCGCGCCGACGACGGCCAGGCCCACGCGGTTGCCGGCGTACTGGCGCATCACGCGCCCCTCCTGCGCAGGCGGACCACGACCTCGGCCGTGCTGAGCGTGCCCACGCCCGACAGGCGGTCACCCACCGCGGTGCCGACCTGCCGCAGCATCGCACCCGAGCTCTCCGCCCCCGTCATCACGGTGACCTCGATGGTGCGCCTGCGCAGGCGTACGCGGGCCTTGTCCACCCCCGTCACCTGCTGGGCGGCTGCGCACAAGGTGCGGCGCAGGCCCGAGCGGGTGATGCCGACGACGATCAGCGGGTCGGACGTCTCGACCGGCAGCAGCCTGGAGCGGCCCGGCAGGATCGCCAGCAGGAGCATGAGCGCCCCGGCGCCGGCCATGGTCAGGGCGGCGGTCGAGGTCTGCGGCCAGGCCGTCCTGCCCGCCAGCTCCACCAGGTCGTTGACGGGGACCCAGCCGAGCGGCGAGCCGAGCAGGCCCGACACCACCTCGGCCGAGGTCACCCCCAGACCGGCGGTCAGCGTGACCGCGACGAGGGCGCCCGGAACGGTACGCGCCGGCCTGAGTACCCTGCTCGCCCTGCGCAGCCCGGTGTGCCGCGGGGTGACGGCGGCCCCGGGCAATATCTGCTGAAGCGTGGTCATCACAACGACAGACGTACATGGGGCCCGCATCGCCTGAACCGCGCCCTCGCCGCCGATTTGCCCGAACATTACGGGAGCGGAAATTAATGTGAAACACACTCATATTCATTCGCCGGATATGTCGTTACCCTGCTGGTATGGATGACCGCCAGCGGTACGACCGCGTCACCGCGGCCCTCGAACCACCGTTCGCGATCCTCGACCTGGCCGCCATGCGGGCCAACGCGGCCGACCTCGTACGCCGGGCCGCCGGCAAGCCGATCCGGGTCGCCAGCAAGTCGGTACGCAGCCGCCCCCTGCTCGAACGCATCCTGGCCATGGACGGTTTCCAGGGCATCATGGCCTTCACCCTCCCCGAGGCGCTGTGGCTGGCCGGGCACGGCTTCACCGACATCCTCGTGGCCTACCCCACGGCCGACCGGCACGCGCTCGCCGCCCTCGCCGCCGACCCGGACGCGGCCGGGCAGATCACGCTGACCATCGACTCGCCCGCCCACCTGGACTTCATCGACGCGGCCGTGGCCGGGGCCCGCCCGCGCGCCGAGATCAGGATCTGCATCGAGATCGACACCGCGTACGTCGCCTTCGGCGGCAGGTTCCGGGCCGGCGTGCTCCGCTCCCCCATCCGCGAGCCGGAGGAGGCCGCCGACCTGGCCGCCGCGATCGCCAAGCGGCCGGGGTTCCGGCTGTCGGGGCTGCTGGCGTACGAGGCGCAGATCGCGGGGGTCGGCGACGCCCCGCAGACCGGCGCGCTCTACGCGCGGGCCATCCGGGTCATGCAGGCGCGATCGGCCAAGGAGCTCATCGTCCGGCGTGGGCGCGTCGTGAACGCCGTCCGCCAGGTCACCGACCTCGAGTTCGTCAACGGGGGCGGCACCGGGTCCGTCGAGCGCACCGTGCGCGAGAAGGCCGTCACGGAGGTGGCCGCGGGCTCAGGGCTGTTCCACCCCAGGCTGTTCGACTTCTACCGCGGCTTCACGGGCCACCCGGCCGCCCTGTTCGCCCTGCCCGTCGTACGCCGCCCGGCCCTCGACACGGTGACCGTGCTCGGCGGCGGCTATCCGGCCTCGGGCGCGGCGGGGCCGAGTCGCCTGCCTCAGCCGTACCTGCCGGCCGGGCTGCGGTACGTGCCCGACGAGGGCGCGGGCGAGGTGCAGACCCCGCTGCGCGGTCAGGCGGCCGAGGACCTGCGGATCGGCGACCGCGTGTGGTTCAGGCACGCCAAGGCGGGCGAGATGTGCGAGCGCTTCGACACGCTCCACCTCGTCGACGGCGACGGCCCGGTGGACTCGATCCCCACCTACCGCGGCGAGGGCCGGACCTTCCTTTGAGACCGGCCGAGACCGGCCGGCCGAGACCGGCCGGCCGCTCGGGCCGGCCGGGTCGATCAGCGAAGGCGGCGTCGGCGTCGCCACAGGACGATGGCCGCCCCCACGACCAGCACCGCGCCGATCCCGATCAGCACCGGCCCCAGGTCGGGCCGCTCGTCGTCCCACACCCGATCGGGGTCGTCGGCGTAGTCGACCGGCTTCGGCGTGACGCCCAGGGCATCGCCCACGGACGCCACGAGGTGGCCGGCCCGGCTCTTGACGTCGGCCACCGTGCGCTCGGCGACCCGCTTGGGGTTCACCCGGTCGGCAATGGCGTCGACCGTGTGCGCCAACTCCGCGCGCGTCCGCGCGATCCGCCGCTCCAGCTCGTCGGGATCGGTGTCAGCCATGGCTCTCCTTTCGACCGTACGCGTGGCCGCGCCCGCTCCGCGTGCCGTGCGGGCTCCGTCCGTTCTGGTCGTGATCAGTCTGTCAGGTCGGCACGCCGTACGGCACGGCGGCCAGGCCGGTAGGTTGACGGGAGGAACTTGAGGAGGGCCCTTTGACCGAAACCAAGCTCGCGCCCGGCGACGCCGCGCCCGAGTTCACGCTACCCACCGCCGACGGCGGCACGATCTCCCTTGACGCCTACCGCGGCAAGCGGGTGATCCTCTATTTCTACCCTGCCGCGATGACCCCCGGCTGCACCAAGCAGGCGTGCGACTTCCGCGACAACCTCGGCCGCCTCGCCGACGAGGGATTCGTCGTCCTCGGCGTGTCGAAGGACAAGCCCGAGAAGCTGGCCAAGTTCGTCGAGCGCGACACCTTGACCTTCCCCTTGCTGTCGGACCCTGAGCTGGCCGTCCACCAGGCCTACGGCGCGTACGGCACGAAGAAGCTGTACGGCAAGGAGGTCGTGGGCGTGCTCCGCTCGACGTTCGTCATCGACGGTGACGGAAAGGTCGAGCAGGCGCTCTACAACGTGAAGGCGACGGGCCACGTGGCCTCGCTCATGAAGAAGCTTGGCCTGGCCTGACCGAGGGCGGGCCCTCTTTCGAGGAGAGGGCCCGCTTTGTCGGCCCAACGACGACCCTCGCCCTCATGGGGAGCGCTAAACTGTCACGAGCCCGCTGCGGCGGGAACGGCGCGGGCGTGGCGAAATGGCATACGCGGCAGGTTTAGGTCCTGTTGGTGGAAACACTGTGGGGGTTCGAGTCCCCCCGCCCGCACACCGGTCACCGCAGGCCCGGCAGATCATTCGAAGACCGGCTCGTCCTCTTCCACGATCCAGGCGTCATCCGGGTTACGGGGAAGCACCATGCGGTTCCTGGAGCAGGAGGAGCCGTCCTCCGTCCGGAAGCACTCCGGCCCTCTGAAGTCGCGGTGCGGGCTCCAGCCGTCGAGCTCCATCCACACGTCAGGCCGGGGGTGCCGCTCCGTGAGCCCGTCGAACGCCGCCACCACGGTCCCGCCGAGCAGGCCGCCGATGACCAGGCCGAACACGGCCGCCGCGGTGACCTGGGTGCGCCTGCGGCGCAGGAATCCCCTGAAGGACCGATCGTCCTCCGGGGCGACCGGGATAGGCGTGGTGGGCGGGATGCGCGCATAGGGCTGGTCCGCCTGCTCCCCGTACTTCAACCCGGGCTCGTGCAGCTCCTGGGTCGGCTCTTGTCGGGTCGGGTCGCGCGGCGCTTCCTCTTCGCCGCGCGACCCGGCGTCGCGATCATGATCCGCCATCACGATCTCCCTTTACTCGCCCCGCTAGGGGGCGCTCCCATAGATATCGTGCCCAAGCCACCGTAAGCCCCGCGTAAGGCCCACGTCATGTAAGACCTGGGTCGTAGTTGGACTTCCGCCTCAAGACGGACAAATGGCGGCCTGGTCCTACATATCGTGATGATGTGTTCGGCAAGGTACGGGCGTGGTCCAGACGCCACGAGAGGCTGGCGGGCGTCCTCCGGGTCGCCCCCCTGGCGACGTTGTGCGCCCTCCTGGCGATTCCCTACGCCACGATCACCCCGCCCACCGGCGGCGGGGCCTACCTCGGCGTGGCCGGCTATCTCGGCCTGTCCGCGCTGCTGCTGGCGCCGCTGGTGTGGCAGGACCGGCCCCTGACCGTCTTCTCCGCCGTCTCCCTGGTCAGCTTCGGGCAGTGGCTGGCGGACGTCGACCCGCTGCCGGCCAACCTCGCCGTGCTGATCGCGCTCTGGGCGGTGGCCTACCGGTGCTCGTTCGCCTGGGCCGTGGCCGCCGGCCTGGTGGCGGAGCTGGGCATGTTCCTGGCACTGGTCAACTGGTACGCCGCCACGTTCGGCATGTTCTTCAGCGGCTCCATCTTCGTGGTCACCATCTGGCTGACCGGCCTGTACGCCAACACGCGCAGGCGCTACCTGGAGGGCCTGGAGGAACGCGCCGAGCGCGCCGAACGCGAGCGCGACCAGCAGGCCAGGATGGCCGCGGCGGCCGAGCGCGCCAGGATCGCCAGGGAGCTGCACGACGTCGTGGCCCACAACGTCAGCGTCATGGTGGTGCAGGCCGACGGCGCCGGCTACGCCCTGGACAGCGACCTCGACCAGGCCCGCCTGGCCGTCAGGAACATCTCCAAGACCGGCCGCGCCGCCCTCGCCGAGATGCGCCGGCTGGTCGGCGTCCTGCGCGACAACGAGGCCGCCGGCACCGACTACACCCCGCAACCCGGCCTCGGCCAGCTCGAGGATCTGGTACGCGGCTCGGCCGTGCCCGCCAGGCTGCGGGTCGGCGGCGAGCCCGCCGAACTGCCCGAGGGCCAGCAGCTCGCCGTCTACCGCATCGTCCAGGAGGCCCTGACGAACGCGCTCAAGCACGGCGGCCCCGGCGTCCGAGCGGACGTGGAGATCGACTACGGCCCCGATCTCGTCGTCCGGGTGACCGACGACGGCCGGGGCGCGGCGGCCCCGCGCAGCCCCGACGGCCACGGCCTGATCGGCATGCGCGAACGGGTCGGCATGTACGGCGGCGCCATGTCGGCCGGCCCCCGGCAGGGCGGCGGCTTCGAGGTGCTGGCCAGATTGCCCATGGTCAAGGCGGCATAGAGGAGGCGGCGGGATGATTCGCGTGATGCTGGTCGATGATCAGGCGCTGTTGCGGGCCGGGTTCAAGATGGTGCTCGGGGCCCAGCCGGACATCGAGGTGGTGGCCGAGGCCGGTGACGGGGCGGCCGCGCTGGAGATCCTCAAGAGCACGGAGGTCGACGTCGTCCTCATGGACGTGCGCATGCCCACCATGGACGGCGTGGAGGCCACCCGGCGCATCAAGGGCCCCAAGGTGCTGATCCTGACCACGTTCGACCTCGACGAGTACGCGTTCTCGGCGATCAAGGCGGGCGCGGCCGGGTTCCTGCTGAAGGACGTGCCGCCGGCCGACCTGGTCCAGGCCATCAGGATCGTGCACGCGGGCGAGGCCGTGGTCTCACCCGCCACGCTGCGGCGCATGCTGGACCGCTTCGCGGCGCAGCTCCCCTCTGGGGCGCCGCCGCCCTCCGGCGACCTGACGCCGCGCGAGCGCGAGGTGCTGCTCATGGTGGGGCGCGGCCTGTCCAACATGGAGATCGCGGGCCGGCTGGAGGTCGCGGAGGCGACGGTGAAGACGCACCTCGGCCGGGTGCTGGCCAAGCTGGGGCTGCGGGACCGGGCGCAGGTGGTCGTGTACGCGTACGAGGCCGGCCTGATCGTGCCCTCCCCTCAGCCGAAAGTCTGACCGGGGTCATCTGCGGGCGCAGGAGAAGTCCCTCCTCAGGACCCATGAATCACGAAATTTCCGCTTCTAGCGTTGGTCGCGTTGAAATTTCGTGATTTGGAAGGGACGACCTCCGTGACGCTCACCGAGACCCGGCGTCAAGCCCCGCCCGCGGTTCTGGCCACCGACCTGACCAAGGTGTACGGCCAGGGCGACGCCCAGGTCCACGCCCTCCGCGGGGTGAACGTGTCCTTCGCCACCGGCGCGTTCACCGCCATCATGGGCCCCTCGGGCTCCGGCAAGTCCACCCTCATGCACTGCCTGGCCGGCCTCGACACCGCCACCTCCGGCACCGTGCACATCGGCGACGTGGAGCTGACCGGCCTGGACGACAAGCGGCTCACGCTGCTGCGCCGCGAGCGGATCGGCTTCGTCTTCCAGGCGTTCAACCTGCTGCCCACGCTCACCGCCGAGCAGAACATCCGCCTGCCGCTGGAGATCTCCGCCCGCCTGGCCGACCAGGCGCTGTTCGACCGGGTCATCGAGACCGTCGGGCTCGGGGACCGCCTCTCGCACCGGCCGACCGAGCTGTCCGGCGGCCAGCAGCAGCGCGTGGCCGTGGCCAGGGCGCTGATCAGCAAGCCGCAGGTCATCTTCGCCGACGAGCCGACCGGGAACCTGGACTCGCGCAGCGGCGCCGAGATCCTGTCCTTCCTGCGCACGTCGGTGCACGAGCTCGGCCAGACCATCGTCATGGTCACCCACGACCCGATGGCGGCCTCGTACGCCGACCGCGTGGTCTTCCTGCGCGACGGCGAGCTGGTCACCGAGATCACCGCGCCGACGCCGCAGTCGGTGCTGGACACGCTCGTCCGGCTGGAGGCGTGAGGTGCTGAGGACGGCGCTGGCCGGGCTGCGCGCGCACCGGCTGAGACTGCTGCTGACCTCGGTGGCGATCATGCTGGGCGTGGGGTTCATCGCGGGCACGTTCGTGCTGAACGACACCGTTGAGGCGGGCTTCTCCCAGCGGGTCACGGCCGACGCCGGCAAGGTGGACGTCGCGGTGCTGGCCAAGGGGTCCGGTGACGTCCTGCCCGAGCAGGTCCTCGAGCGCGTCCGCGCGCTCCCCGGCGTGACCGAGGCCCAGGGCCTGATCCGCGCCCCCGCGCCGCTGCTCGGCAAGGACGGCAAGACCGTCGGGTACGCCCCCACGACCGCCCTGTCGATCGTCCAGGGCCCGCTCGACCGTGCCGACATCGTCTCCGGCACCGGCCCCGGCACCGACGACCGGGCGGCGGTGCTCGACAAGAACACCGCCAAGGCCGAGGGCATGCGGCTCGGCGACACGATCACCGTGCTCGACGCCGAGCGGGCCGAGCACCGGTTCAGGCTCGTCGGCCTCCTGGACCCCGGCCTGGACCAGGAGCTCGCCTTCACCGGCGCGGTCGGCTTCACGCCGGCCACGGCGCAACTGATGACCGGCGCGAAGGGCTACCGCGAGATCGACGTCAAGGGCGCGGACCCCGGGCTGAAGCAGGCCGTCGCGACGGCCGTGGGCGGCGCGTACACCGTCAAGACCGGCGGCGAGCTGGCGGCGGACCTGGGCAGGGCGGCCGGGGTGGAGACCCGCGTGATCACCCTGGGCCTGCTGATGTTCGGCGTCGTGGCGATGATGGTGGCCGCGCTCGTCATCTACAACACCTTCAACATCCTCGTCGCCCAGCGCACCCGGGAGATGGCGCTGCTGCGCTGCATCGGCGCCACGCGCGGGCAGGTGTTCGGCTCGATCCTGCTGGAGTCGGCCGTCGTCGGCCTGCTGGCCGCCGCGATGGGCCTGCTCATCGGGTACGGCCTGGCCTCGGTCACGATGATCGTGCTCCGCGCGTTCGACGCCCCGCTGCCCACGGACGCGACCGTCGCGCTCACGCCGGCCACGATCGGGATCGGCCTGGCCGTCGGCCTGGTGGTCACCTTGGGCGCCGCCCTGCTGCCGGCCAGGTCGGCCACCCGGGTGCCGCCGATCGCGGCCCTGCGCAGCCAGGTCGAGGAGCAGACGTTCCGCACGGGCCTCGTCCGGGGCGGCTTCGCCACGCTCTTCCTGGCGGCGGGGATCGCGGCGACCTGTGTGGGCGTGTTGGTGATCGAGCCGGGCCTGCAGGTCTCCCTGCTCGTCGTGATGGCCGGGGGCGCGCTGACGTTCCTGTCGGTGCTGATCTGGGGCCCGGTGCTGGTCAGGCCGCTCAGCGCGTTCGTCGGCTGGATCCCGCGCCGGCTGTTCGGGGTGCCGGGCCGCCTGGCGGTGGACAACTCGGGCCGCAACCCGAAGCGCGCCGCGACCACCACGGTGGCGCTGACGATCGGCGTGACGCTGATGACGCTCATCTCCGTGGTGACCGTGTCCGTCAGGGTGACGATGACCTCCAAGCTGGACGAACAGTTCCCGATCGACTACATGCTGGCCGCCCAGGAGCGCGAGCCCGTGATCCCCAGGTCCGTGGCCGCGGAGTTGCGCGGGCGTCCGGAGCTGAGCTCCGTGGCGCAACTCCGCGAGACCAGGGCCGTGGTCGGGGGCAAGCGCTTCGGCGTCGGCACCTTCAGCGGCCCCATCGAGCCGTACGTCGGCGCCGGCTCCATGAAGGGCTTCGGCGCCGGCCAGGTCGCGGTGGAGGAGTCCGTGGCCGAGACCCTCGCGCTGCGGGTCGGCGACTCGGTCCCGCTCAGGACGAAGCACAAGGGGACCGTGTCGCTGAGGGTGGTCGCGCTGCTCGACGGGTCCCAGTCGTCGCTGCCGCCGGTCACGATCGCGGAGCGGCAGTTCGACGCGTACTTCGGCGCGGTGCCGGACTCGCGCGTGCTGATCACCATCAAGGACGGCGTGCCGCCCCTGCAGGCGCGCAAGGCCGTGGACGCGGCCGCGGCGGCGTACCCGACCGTGCAGGTGACCAGCTCGACCGAGGTACGCGGGCAGTTCGACGAGACCCTGGACATGATGCTCATGGTCATCACCGGGCTGCTCGGGCTGGCGATCCTGATCTCGCTGCTGGGCATCGCGAACACGCTCTCCCTGTCGGTGCACGAGCGGACCAGGGAGTCGGCCCTGCTGCGGGCCCTGGGCCTGACCCGGCCGCAGCTACGCCGGATGTTGTCCCTGGAGGCGCTGGTGCTCGGGCTCATCGGGGCGCTGGTGGGCGTGGTGCTGGGCGTCGTCTTCGGGTGGGCCGCGATCATGGCGATGGTGGACGGGGCGATCCTCTCGGTGCCCGTGACGCAGATCGTGCTGTTCGTGGTGCTGTCGGGGCTGGCCGGTGTGCTGGCCGCCGTACTCCCGGCGCGCCGCGCGGCGCGCGCCTCGATCGTCGGCTCTCTGGCCACGGGGTAACCCGGACTAAACCCCCTTAGTTGAATAAAGGCGAAAAAGCGGGATAGAAGGAGTGGGCAGGTCGGGCGTCCTATGGGGGCGGCGCCCGGCCTTCTCGGTGGAACGATCCTCAGCGCGGCGTACGGCCCGGCCAGAGTTCGGCCACGGTCTCCGGGTCGAGCAGCGGCCTGGCCACCACCTCGCCCGTCGCCCGGTCGATCACGACGCATCCGCCACCGGCCGTCTCCGGCAACTGGGCCGGGTCGTCGGGCTCGAGGTCGCGTACCCAGGCGACGTAGCCGCCGTCGAACCCGTACACGCCGACCGGCACCGTCTCCTCCTCCGGCCGGACCCCGTTGAAGTACTCCTCGGCCAGCGCCCTGGCCTGATCCAGGTTCATCGCGGCAGCCCCCGGCGGTCGAGTATCACGCAGAACACCCCGGTCACCGTCCGGTACGGCGGCTCGACGGACATGTGCCCCCGCTGGGCGTCGATCCAGATCACCTCTCCACCGGCGTTGACCGCGTTCCAGGCGTGGGAGCCGCCGCCCGGCCAGCGCACCACGATGACCGCGCCCGCCCCGTGCCCGGCCTCGATCAGCCGCCGCGCGATCAGTGGGTACGCGTGCCGCCCCTGCCCCGCGTACTGCAGGCGCCCGCCCACCCAGCGCTCGATCCTGGCCACGCTCCCCTGCTCGCCGGTCAGCACCGGGCGGCCGATCCGGTCGTACTCGGGCAGCCTCGGCGCCGCCGCGGCCGGCTCGCCGTGCCAGGTGGACAGCACGGCCAGCGCGCAGTCGGCGGCGTTGGTGGCCCTGAACGGGTCGTCGGCGGGCCCGCCGCCGTTGATCAGCCGCACCCAGGTGCCGCGCGGGTCGGGAAATCGCGTGCTCGACCGCAGCGCGTCGGCGAGGTCCTGCTCCACCTGCGGGTCGGGCTGGGCGAGCCCGCCCCGCACGCCGTACGGGCGGCTGTCGGCGAGCCTGGGCGGACGCTCCGGCCGCTCGAACCAGTCGGCGTCCTCCTGCCGCTCTAAGGTGGCCTCACGGGCGGGGTCGGCGGCCTGCTCGTAGTCGAGCCACCGCACCCCCTCCGCCACCACGGGGTTGTACTGCCCTTCTGGAAGAACCCACCGGACACTCGGCTTGTGCTCGCGAAACACGGCCGCCTCCTGTCATACTCGACGACCGATCGTAGAGGCGGCGCCGCGGCGGGGAGGCGAAGTCGGCGAGATTCTCCGCCACGATCACCCGCCCTACCTGGGCAAACCAGCCGAACTCAGGCCACCTGCACCGTGATCGAGTGCCAGCCCGTGGCGCCGTCGGGGTCGGGCGGCGCGAGCCGGTCGGTCTGGGTACGCCCGGCGGCGTCGGTCGCCCGCACCTCGATCGTGTGCCCGCCCGCGGCGAGGTCCCAGTCGATCGACCACTGCCGCCACGTGTCGGGGCCCGGCACCTCGGCCAGCTTCGCCTCCCGCCACTGCCCGCGATCCACCCGCACCTCCACGGCGTCCACGCCGGTGTGCTGCGCCCAGGCCACTCCCGCGATCGTGGCGCGCCCGGCCTTCAGCGAGGCGCCCGCCTTGGGCAGGTCGATGCGCGACTGGGTCTTGATGGGGCCCTTGGCCGACCAGCCGCGCGGCGTCCAGTACGCCTGGTCGCTGTCGAACCTGGTCACCTTGACGTCCACCACCCACTTGGTGGCCGAGACGTATCCGTACAGGCCGGGCACCACCTGGCGCACCGGGAAACCGTGGTCCACCGGCAGCACCTCGCCGTTCATCGCGATCGCGAACAGCGCCTCCCTGCCGTCCATCACCACGTCGACCGGGGTGCCGCAGGTGAAGCCGTCGGCGGAGGTGGACAGCAGCATGTCGGCCTCCGGCCGCAGCCCGGCCTGGCGCAGGATCTCGGCCATGCGCACGCCGAGCCAGCGGGCGTTGCCCACGTAGGGGCCGCCGACCTCGTTGGAGACGCAGGTCAGCGTGACGTCGGCCTCGGTGAGCGGCAGCTTCAGCAGGTCGGCGTAGGTGAGCTCGACGGGCCGCTCGACCAGGCCGTGGATGCGCAGCTTCCAGTCGTTGGGGTCGACCTGGGGGACGACGAGCGCGGTGTCCACGCGGTAGAAGTCCCGGTTCGGCGTGATGAACGGCGACAGGCCGTTGATACGGAGGTCCGCGCCCGCCGGGATGGGCCTGGCCGGGGTCGCCGGCTTGGGCAGGGTCACCCCGACGCGCGCCGCGTCCACCGCCTGCCGGCCGCCGAGCTGCCGTCCGAGCACCGTGGCCGCCCCGGCGACCACCACGCCCCCGGCCACGCCGGTCAGCAGCCGCCGCCGGTCGAAGGCCCTCAGATCCGCCCCGGCCCGCATCACACCGGGCCGCTCCGCTTCGCCCCTGGAACGCTCCTGAGCGTCCGCACCCGGCCCAGCGCCGTCCCCGGCACCGACCGTGGCACCCGTGGCCGCAGAGCCCGCTGCGGCGCCCGTAGAGCCCGCGAGGCCGTCCGTGACACCTGCCGTGCCGCCCGGGGAAAGGGCCGGCCCGCCCGCGCGGCGTACCAGCCAGGACAGGGCCCATGCCCCGGCGGCCACGCCGGCCACGGTCGGGAGCGCGTCCAGGATCCCGGCTCCGGGCCGGGTCAGCACCGCCACCAGCCCGACCGCCCCGAACGCCGCCAGCCCCGCGTGGCCGTAAACCAGCCGACGCCCGGCCGCCACCCCGATGAGGGCCGCCACCGCGGCGAGCACCACCAGCACGCCCCCGACGAGGACCGCCTTGTCGTTCTCGCCGAACGTCCTGATCGCGAAGTCCTTCACCGGGGCGGGCGTCAGATCGACGGTCCCGTCGCCCACGGCCACGACCGGGAACGTCTCCGGCCCGACGACCCCGGCCACGAGCTGGGCGATCCCGAGGGCCACGCCCCCGGCCGTCAATCCCGCCAAAGCGCCCGCCCAGGCGGGCACCATCTCATTCCTACGCACACTCTGACGGTACGTCGGCCCGCACCCCGGGGTTCTTACGCGGTGGTTACGAGCTGAGCAGTTCGCGCACGATCGGCGCCAGCGCCCTGAAGGCCCGCCCCCGATGACTGATCGCGTCCTTCTCCCCGGGCGCCATCTCGGCGGTCGTGCGCTCCTCGCCGTCGGGCACCAGGATCGGGTCGTAGCCGAAGCCGTTGGACCCCCGCGGCGTCGTGACCAGGCGGCCGGGCAGCGTGCCCTCGACCACCCGGTATTCGCCCGACGGCAGCGCCAGCGCGGCGGCGCAGGCGAAGTGCGCGGTCAGCTTGTCGGCGGGCACGTCGGAGATCTGGGCCAGCAGCAGGTCCAGGTTGGCGCGGTCGTCACCGTGCCGCCCCGCCCAGCGGGCCGAGAAGACGCCCGGCATGCCGTTGAGCACGTCGACGCACAGCCCCGAGTCGTCGGCCACCGCCGGCAGCCCGGAGCCCTGGGCGACGGCGTGTGCCTTGAGCAGGGCGTTCTCCTCGAAGGTGACGCCGGTCTCGGCGACCTCGCCGATCGACGGGAACTCCTCGAGCCCGACGATCTCGAACCCGGTCAGGATGCGGCGCAGCTCCGCGATCTTGCCCGCGTTGCGGGTGGCCAGCACGATCCTCATGATCCCAGAGCCTCCTGCTGGATCAGCGCGAGCTCCTCACAACCGGCCACGGCCAGGTCGAGGAGCTGGTCGAGCGCGGCCCGGTCGAACGGCGCGCCCTCGGCGGTGCCCTGCACCTCGACGAAGCTGCCCTCGCCGGTCATCACGACGTTCATGTCGGTCTCGGCGGCGACGTCTTCGGTGTAGCAGAGGTCGAGCATCGGCACCGAGCCGACCACGCCGACCGAGACCGCGGAGACGGAGCCGATGAGCGGGTCGCCCGGGCACATGCGGCGCTCGCGCATCCAGGCGATGGCGTCGGCCAATGCCACGTAGGCGCCCGTGATCGCGGCGGTCCTGGTGCCTCCGTCGGCGTCGAGCACGTCGCAGTCAAGCAGAATGGAGTTTTCGCCCAACGCTTTGTAATCGACGCACGCGCGTAGCGAACGTCCGATCAAGCGCGATATCTCATGAGTCCGGCCGCCGATTTTGCCGCGGACCGATTCGCGATCGTTGCGAGTATTGGTCGCCCGGGGCAACATCGCGTATTCGCCCGTAACCCAGCCCTGACCGCTGCCTCTGCGCCAGCGGGGCACGCTGTCCTGGACCGAGGCCGCGCACAACACCCTGGTGCCGCCGAATTCGACCAGGACCGATCCCTCGGCATGCGTGAGCCATTGCCTGGTGATGCTAATGGGACGGAGCTGGTCAGGGTTGCGGCCATCCTGTCTGGACATGCAGATCACCCTATCTCCGCGCCACAACACTCTTGACCAAATGTGTCCGACACATGGATCCTTACGCAATGACAACGGGGGTGTTGCGAAACCCTGACTTCCTCCGGTTCCTCAGTTCGCACGTCGCGAACGAGATCGGGGCGAATATCTCACGCGTGGCCCTCCCGCTCGTAGCCGTACTGGTGCTGCACGCAGGGCCCGCGGAGGTGGGGCTGCTATCGGCGTTACAGACGGCGGCGTTCCTGCTGATCGGCCTGCCCGCGGGGGTGTGGGTCGACAGGATGCGCAAGCGGCGCGTGATGATGGTGTCCGACCTGACCAGGTTCGCGCTGCTCGGGAGCATCCCGGTGGCGGCCGAGCTGGGGCTGCTGTCGATCGGGATGCTGTTCGTGATCGCGTTGCTGGCGGGGGCGACGCAGGTGTTCAACGACGTGGCCGACCAGACGTACCTGCCTGATCTGGTCAGCACCAAACAGCTCAGCGACGGCAACTCCAAGCTGGAGGTGGTGCGCTCAGGAGCGTTCCTGGCGGGCCCCGGACTCGGGGGCCTGCTGGTGCAGCTCTTAGGGGCGCCGCGCACGCTGGTCGCCACCGCGTTCGGCGCGCTGGCCTCGGTGCTCTTCCTCGGCTCGGTCAAGGTGCCCGACCGGCCGCCCGGCGACGCCGAGCGCGGCCCGCTGCTGCGCGGCATCCGCGAAGGACTGGCGTACGTGTGGCAGGACCGGCTGCTGCGCATGTTCACCGCCTCGTCCGCGGCCGTGAACCTGTCCGTGAGCGCCGTGCTCGGCCTGTCGGTGCTGTTCCTGGCCGAGGAGGTCAGGCTGCCGCCCGGCGCCATCGGGCTGCTGCTGATGTCCGGCGGGATCGGCGGCCTGCTCGGCGGGCTGACCGGCGGCTGGCTGTCCCGGAAATACGGCCCGGCCAGAATGACCTGGCTGGCCGTCACTCTGGGCGCCCCTTTCGGTCTGCTGCTGCCACTGACGCAGGCCGACTGGCGGGTGGTGTTCTTCGCCATCACTTCCATCGCGCTCTCTTGGAGCGCTGCATTGGCGAACGTGGGCCAGCTCACCTACCGCCAGACCGTGGTCCCGGAGCACCTGCTCGGCCGGACCACCGCGTCCGTCCGGTTCATGGTGTGGGGGATGATGCCGCTGGGCGCGCTGCTCGGCGGCCTCGTCGCCCAGCAGATCGGCGTACGTCAGGCGCTGTGGGTGTTCATGACGGCCAGGCTGCTGGCGTTCGTCCCGCTGCTGTTCACGCCGCTGCCGCGGATGCGGAAGTTCACGCGGGCTCAGGCCAGGTCGTAGACCGCTCCACTGCGCGCCAGCTCGAACGGGCCGTCGTAGCCGCCGCCCGACGCCTCGTCGAGCACGGTGACCTGGTCGTTCCACGGGACGAGGTGGGTGAGCACGAGCCTGCCGACGCCCGCCTTGGCGGCGTGCTGGGCGGCCTGGCGGCCGGTCAGGTGCAGGTCGGGCGGCAGGTCGGGGCCCTCGACGAACGACGCCTCGCACAGCAGCAGATCGACGCCCGCGGCCAGCCTCACCAGCTCGCCGGACTCCCCGGTGTCGCCGGAGTAGGCCACGCTTCTGGCACCGTTGGTGACCCGGAAGCCGTAGGCCTCGACGGGGTGGTTGACCAGGCCGGCGGTGAGGGTGAACGGGCCGATCTCGTAGGAGCCGGCCGTCAGGGGGACGAACTCGAAGGCGGTCTCCAGGCCAGGCTCCTCCGGCATGCCGTACGCGGCCGCCAGCCGCGCGGGGGCGTCGGCTGGAGCGTAGACCGGCACGGTGGGATAGGGGGCCTCCGGGCCGTAGGTGCGGGCCACGTGATATCCGCAAATGTCGAGACAGTGGTCGGCGTGCAAGTGGGACAGGCAGATCGCGTCCACGTCGTACAGGCCGATATGGCGTTGCAGTGCGCCCAGCGACCCGCTGCCGAGGTCGAGCAACATCCTGAACCCGTCGGATTCGAGGAGGTAACAGGATGCTGGGCTGTCGGGCCCGGGATAGCTTCCCGAGCATCCGACGATGGTCACCTTCATGTGGGCCTCCCGTTAAAGGTAGTACCCCCCACTGGTGCGACTTCGACCACATCGATCTCCGGGCCCAGGAAACGCCGCCCGAGCCGGGCGAAGAGCAGGGAGTCGCCGGTGGCGCGGAAACGGTGCCGGGGGGTGGCCTCGCTCCCTGCCGCCAGATCGCGGTCGTGCAGGATCCGATAGACGTCCTTGGCCGTCTCGTCGGCGCTGGAGACCAGCGTGACCCCGTCACCGGCCACATAGGAGAGCGCGCCGGTGAGCAGCGGGTAGTGGGTGCAGCCGAGGATGAGGGTGTCGCACCCGGCGGCCCTGATGGGCTCCAGGTAGTCGCGTACGACCTCGATGAGCTCATCGCTCGTCGTCTCTCCTCGCTCGACGTACTCCACCAGGCGTGGGGCGGCCACGCCGGTGAGCTGCACGTCGGGCGCCGCGGTGAAGGCGTCGTGGTAGGCCATGGAGTCGATGGTCGCCTTGGTGGCGATCACACCGACCCTGCCGTTGCGGGTGGCCCGCACCGCGCGCCTGGTGGCGGGCTGGATCACCTCGACGACGGGGACGTCGTAGCGCTCGCGGGCGTCGCGCAGCACGGCGGAGCTGGCGCTGTTGCAGGCGATCACGAGCATCTTGACGTCCTGCTCGACGAGGTGGTCCATCACCTCCAGGGCGTAGGCGCGCAGCTCCGCGATGCGCTTCGGCCCGTACGGCTGATGGGCCGTGTCGGCCACGTAGGTGATCGATTCATGGGGAAGCTGGTCGATGATCGCTCGAGCGACCGTCAAACCGCCGACCCCGCTGTCGAAGATCCCAATACTCGCGTCCGGCACGCTCTAGAGGGTAGGCGACCTGCGCGATCAACACTGCGTAAGAATGCTCACACGTGCGACACATGAGCTTGGTGCGGTGTTGTCTTGGTCACACCCAGCCCTGTCAGCCCCTCCCGACGCGGGCGAGCTGGCGGGCCTGGGCCACGAGCCGGCCCGCGGAGTCACGCACCTCGACCTCCTCGTCGAACCAGCCGTCGGCGACCAGCCGGCCGCTGCCGAGCAGCGTGAGCCAGCCGGGCCGGGGCAGGGCGCGCAGGTGCCAGGTGAGGTCCACGGTGGGCGCCCAGCCGCGGGCCCCGGCCGAGAACACCACGGGCGGCAGCGCGTCCACGGCCAGCGCCAGCACGTACGGGTCGGGGTCCTGGGGCTCGGCCATCCTGAAGTACGCCCGCGACTCGGGCCGGCCGGTCGGCGCGCCCTTCAGCCAGCCGATCGTGGGCGGGTCGAAGAGCAGGTCCATCTGGGCGTTGAGGGTCATGCCGGACTCGGGCTTGGGGTCGGGGAGCTTGACGCAGTCCGCAAGGTCCGGCATGTCATAGGCCGCTTTATCGGCATAAATCGGCTCGCCGCCCTGCAGCGTGGCCGTCGTGACCAGGCCCTCGATCTGCGCCACGCCCTCCTGTACGAGCGTCACCCTGGCGAACGCGGCCGTCCTGCCCGCCTTGAGCGGCTCGACCCTGACCTGCGCCGGACCCGCCACCGGAGCCTTCAGGAACTGCGCGGTCGTGCTCACCGGGTGCTCGAACGGCGAGGCGTCCACCGCCGCGCGCAGGATCACGGCCATCAGGTAGCCGCCGTTGAGCGGGCCGCCGATCGCGTAGCCGGGATCGAGGCACACGTCATAGGTGTCCTCGTCGACCCTGATCGCCTGCGTGGCCTCGTCGAACTTCGTCATCCGCGCCTGCCTCACCTCTGGAACGATATTCTAGAGGCACTCTAGAGCATTCGCCCATCAGCGTGCCTACCTGCGAAAACATGATTCGGCTGAAAGAGTTCGATCATGGCAAGTGTCACCGAACTCATCGGTCAGTCCGTTTGGGACTCCAACGGGGTGTGGGTCGGTTTCGTGGTGGACATCCGGGTCGTCAGGCACAAAGGCGAGCTCCAGCAGAGTCACACCGTCTACGGGCTGGTGGCCTCCAGCCGCCGCGCCCCGCTGCTGCTCGGCCTCACGCGCGACCGCCAGGGCAACTCCACCTGGTTCTCGCGGACGCTGGCCCGCCTGGTCTACGCGGGGTGCACGTTCGTGCCGTGGGAGAACGTCGCCGACTACGGCGGGGGTGAGGTCCACATCGACGTCCTCAGGAAGGAGCTCAACCGGGTCTGAAGCCGACTTCAGTACATTGCAAGCGCCCGTCTAGCAACATCAGCTACCTTCTCTGTGGTCAAAAGTCCACATTGTGAGTTGAGTGATGTCTGCGAATAATCCCCCCTATGGCCAGGATCCTGACCGGACGACGGCATACAACTGGAACCAGGGGCAGCAGCCGGAGACCCCGCCGACGGCGCAGTATCCGGGACAGCCGTACCCGCCACAGCAGCCGTACCAGCAGCAGCCTTATGGTCAGCAGCAGCAGCCCTATGACCAGGGGCAGGGGGCCTACGGACAGCAGGCGTCCTACGGCCAGCAGCCCTCCTATGGCTCCCAGCACGGGCAGCAGCAGCAACAGCCCTCTTACGACCCCGGCCAGTACGGCCAGCAGGGTCAGCAGAACTGGCAGCAGGCGCAGCAGGGCGGCTGGCAGCAACAGCAGCAACAGCAGGGCTGGCAGCAACAGGACCAGTACGCCCAGGGCGGCTGGCAGCAGCAGGGCCCCGAGGGCTTCGGCCCGGCCGAGCCCGGCAAGAAGGGCCGCAAGAGCTGGGTGATCGCCGTCGCGGCGGCGCTCGCCGTGGTCGTGCTCGGCGGCGGCGCGGTGTGGGCCGTGGGAGCCTTCGGCGGCGGCGGCACACAGCCGAACGAGGTGCTGCCCGCCAACTCGGTCGCCTACGCCCGGATCGACCTCGACCCGGCCGCGAACCAGAAGCTGGCGCTGTTCCAGCTCGCCAGGAAGTTCACGGTCACCAAGGACAGCTTCTCCGGCGAGGACCCGCGCAAGGCGCTCTTCGAGACGCTCAACGACGGAGACGACAAGGTCGACTTCGCCAAGGACGTCGACCCGTGGCTGGGCAGCCGGATCGGCGTCGCGGCCGTCCCCTCCGGCAAGGAGGAGCCCGACTTCGCGGTGGCCGTCCAGGTCAAGGACCAGGAGCAGGCCAAGGCCGGCATCGCCAAGCTCATGGACGGCGACAAGTACGGCATCGCCTTCCGCGAGGACTACGCGCTGCTGACCGCCACGCAGCAGCTCGCCGACAAGTACGCGCAGGGCGAGGGCAGCCTGGCCGACAACAGCGAGTTCAGCGACGACATGGGCGCGGTCGGCGAGGAGGGCGTGCTGTCCTTCTGGGCCGACATGGGCGGCATGCTCGAGCTGGCCAAGAAGGAGGTCGCGGGCACCCCGCAGGCGGCGCTCGACCAGGTCAAGGACGCCAGGTTCGCGGGCGCCCTGCGCTTCGACAGCGCCTACGTCGAGCTCGCGGGCGTCGTGCGCGGCGCGAAGGGCATGGCCCCCGAGGGTGACCTGGCCAAGGCGAACCTCGGCACCCTGCCCGCCAGCACGGCCGGCGCCCTGTCGGTCTCTGGCCTCGACCAGGTCGTCACCAAGCAGTGGGCCGAGATCGAGAAGCAGGCCGCGGCCTCCGGCAGCGCGGAGATCACGCAGCTCCTCGAGCAGGCCAAGACGAAGTTCGGCCTGTCGCTGCCCGGTGACCTGGCCACGCTGTTCGGCCAGAACCTCACGGTCGCGGTCGACAGTGAGGGCCTGGACAGCGACCAGATCAAGGGCGGCGTGCGCATCGCCACCGACCCGGCCAAGGCGCAGGCCGTTCTCGACAAGGTCACGCAGGCGATGTCGCAGAGCGGCCAGCCCGCCCCGCAGATCGCCAAGCTCGCCGGCGACGGGGTGTTCACGGTCGCGACCACGGACGAGTACGCCAAGAAACTGTCCGAGGAGGGCACGCTCGCCGACTCGGAGACGTTCCAGACCGCGATCCCCAACGCCGGCGAGGCCAACTACGCGCTCTTCGTGGACCTGGACAAGGTCGAGAAGTTCTACCTGCAGTCCATGCAGGGCGAGGACAAGGCCAACGCCCAGGTGCTGCGGGCCGTCGGCCTGAGCGGCACGCAGACCGACACCGAGGCGTCGTTCTCGCTGCGCCTGCTGTTCAACTAGCTCGACGAGCACCTGCTGTCCGACCAGCTCGGCAAGCACATGAGAAAGGCGGCCGGTCCGATGACCGGCCGCCCTTCTCATGCGTCTTTCAGGCCCAGAGCTGGCCTTCGAGGCGCTCTTCTGCCTCTTCCAGGGTGCCTTCGTAGGCGCCCGTGGACAGGTATTTCCAGCCGCCGTCGGCCACCACGAACACGACGTCGGCGCGCTCGCCCGCCTTGACCGCCTTGGCGGCCACGCCCAGCGCGGCGTGCAGCGCGGCCCCGGTCGAGACGCCGGCGAAGATGCCCTCGGAGGCCAGCAGCTCGCGGGTGCGCCGCAGGGCGTCGGCCGAGCCGACCGAGAAGCGGGTGGTCAGCACCGACTCGTCGTAGAGCTCGGGGATGAAGCCCTCGTCCACGTTGCGCAGGCCGTAGACCAGCTCGCCGTAGCGCGGCTCGGCCGCGACGATCTGCACGCCGGGCACCCGCTCCCGCAGGAACCGCCCGACCCCCATGAGCGTCCCCGTCGTGCCGAGCCCGGCGACGAAGTGGGTGACGGTGGGCAGGTCTTCGAGGATCTCGGGGCCGGTGCTCTCGTAGTGGGAGCGCCAGTTGGCCGGGTTGCCGTACTGGTAGAGCATCACCCACGACGGGTTCTGCGCGGCCAGCTCCTTGGCCACGCGCACGGCCTCGTTGGAGCCGCCCGCGGCGGGCGAGGAGATGATCTTCGCTCCCCACATGCGCAGCAGTTGCCGGCGCTCCTCCGAGGTGTTCTCCGGCATCACGCAGATCAGCTTGTAGCCCTTGAGCTTGGCCGACATCGCGAGCGAGATGCCGGTGTTGCCGCTGGTGGGCTCCAGGATCGTGCAACCGGGCGTGAGCAGCCCGTCTTTCTCGGCCTCCTGGATCATCCAGAGCGCCGGCCGGTCCTTGATCGACCCGGTCGGGTTGCGGTCCTCGAGCTTGGCCCACACCCGCACGTCGGCGGAGGGCGACAACCTCGGCAGCCCGACCAGAGGTGTGCGGCCGACCGAGTCGATCAGCGAGTCGAAACGCATGTCACCCGCCGGCGACGGCGGGGAGCACGGTCACCGTGTCACCGTCGGACAGCGGCGTGCCCAGGCCGCCCAGGAAGCGCACGTCCTCGTCGTTCAGGTAGACGTTGACGAAGCGGCGCAGGGCGCCCTGGTCGACCAGGCGGTCCTTGATGCCCGGGTGGTGGGACTCGAGGTCGCTGATCAGCTCTTCGAGAGTGGCGCCCTGGGCGCTGACGGCCTTGGCGCCGTCGGTGTAGTTACGCAGGATGGTCGGAATGCGAACCTCGATGGCCATCGCGCTCAGTCTCCTCAGTCAGGTCGTCGTCCCATCGGCAGCAACACCGATGGCTTGATGCGGATTCCGAGTCAGCGACAGTCGTACACGACGACAGCCGGAGTGTGCGCAAAGAGGAAGCTCTGCACCGGCCTGACCATCATGGGAGAAACCTTACCTCTTCCTCGGTGATCTCCCCATCGAGGATGCGGTAGGAGCGGAACTCCACCTCGGCTTCGTCTCTGGTGGAGACCAGCACGTAGTGGGCGTTGGGCTCGGACGCGTAGGACACGTCGGTGCGCGACGGGTATGCCTCGGTGGCCGTGTGGGAGTGGTAGATCACGACGGGCTCCTCGTCCCGGTCGTCCATCTCACGCCAGACCCTGAACTGCTCCATCGAGTCGAAGCGGTAGAAGGTCGGGGAACGCTCGGCGTTCTCCATCGGGACGAACCGCTCCGGCACCCCGTCCTTCCCCGCGATAACGCCGCACGCCTCGTCGGGGTGATCGGCCCGCGCATGGGCGACGATCTTGTCAACGAGTTCCTGCGAGATCGACAGCATGCCCGGAAATTACCAGAGGGCTCGGACGAGGCTGTCTTGGAGGTAGGTCAGCCAGTCGTAGGTGACGTAGGCCGGGTATCGGGGGTCGTCCTCGGACATCATCGCGATCTCGTCGTGGATCTCCTCGGTCACGTCGAGTTTGGTGCCGAGCGTGAGCCGCAGGTCGTTGAGCGCGCGCAGCCACGCCTGGGCCTGCTCGGCGGTCAGCTCCGCGCGACCCGACCTGGCGGTGTCGTGGACGGTCTGCGCGTCGGCCCGCTTGCCGTCGCGCAGCGTGGCCTCGGTGTAGCGGCGAAACTCGGCCGCGTCCTTCTCGTCCTTGTACGCCGACGGGAAGAGCCTGGCCAGCACCGGATCCGACGGCACCGCGCTGTCACCGATGCCCAGCGCCCGCTCCAGCGGGTCGTCGCTGGTCTGCCCCGGCGACACCAGGCCGAGCATCATGGACACGAGCGAGCGCAGCAGGGAGACCTCCGGCGCCTCGAACACCGCGACCACGCCGCCGTTCTTGCCCCGCGAGAACCCCGAACTCACCGGCGCCGCCTCACTCGTCTCGATCGTCGCTCGAACCTCATTTGACGGAATCCGGTTGTACCGTCGCCCACAGGCCGTAGGAGTGGAGAATCTGCACATCGCGTTCCATCTCTTCGCGCGTGCCACTGGACACGACCGCCTTGCCCTTGTGATGTACGTCCATCATCAGCTTCTCGGCCTTCTCTTTGGTGTAACCGAAGACCGTTTGGAAGACATAGGTCACGTAGGACATGAGGTTGACCGGGTCGTTCCAGACGATGGTCACCCACGGCAGATCGGGCCGGACGTCCGATGACGGACGCTCAACGGCGATTGGAGCGGTGCTACCCACATCCCCGAGTCTGCCCTATCTGGGCCGTAGTCTTCGAGTCGTGAGAATGACCATGAGCACTGCGTTGCTCACAGATCACTATGAGCTGACAATGCTGCAGGCCGCCCTGCAGAGCGGCGCGGCGCACCGGCGGGCGGTCTTCGAGGTGTTCGCCAGGCACCTGCCGGGCGGGCGTCGCTACGGTGTCGTCGCAGGTCCGGGGCGTATCCTCGACGAGCTCGAACGCTTCCGTTTCGGTGACGAAGAACTCACCTTTCTGCGCGAGCACCAGGTCGTGGACGAGGCCACTCTGGCGTTTCTGGCCGATTACCGGTTTTCCGGGAACATCTACGGCTACCGCGAGGGCGACGTCTATTTCCCCGCCTCTCCGATCATGGTCGTGGAGGGCACGTTCGCGGAGGCGGTGCTGCTGGAGACGCTCACGCTGTCGATCTTGAACCATGACTGCGCGATCGCCTCCGCGGCCTCCCGGATGACCAACGCGGCGGGCAAGCGGCCGCTCATCGAGATGGGCTCCCGGCGCACGCACGAGGCCGCCGCGGTGGCCGCCGCGCGGGCGGCGTACATCGCCGGGTTCGCCTCGACCTCCAACCTCATGGCCGGGAGCCGGTACGGCGTGCCCACGGCCGGCACGGCGGCGCACGCGTTCACGCTGCTGCACGACTCGGAGCGGGCGGCGTTCAAGGCCCAGATCGCCTCGCTCGGGCCGGAGACGACGCTGCTGGTGGACACGTACGACGTGGGCGACGCCGTACGCACGGCTCTGGAGCTGGCCGGTCCCGAGCTGGGCGCCGTCCGCATCGACTCGGGCGACCTGGCGGCCGCGGCCCAGGAGGTGCGTGAGCAGCTCGACTCCCTCGGCGCCTTCAACACCCGCATCCTGGTCACCTCCGACCTCGACGAGTACGCCATCGCCGCCCTCGCCGCCGCCCCCGTCGACGGCTACGGCGTGGGCACCTCGCTGGTGACCGGCTCGGGCGTGCCCACGGCGGCCCTGGTGTACAAGCTGGTGGCGCGGGAGACGGCGACCGGCAAGCTGGAGCCCGTGGCCAAGCGCTCGGTGGGCAAGCCGTCGCGCGGGGGCCGTAAGGAGGCGTACCGGCTGCTGGACGAGACCGGGCACTTCGAGACCGAACTGATCACCACCGGCGGCCTCGCCCCCGAGGGCGGCATCGCGCTGCTGCACGAGCTGGTGCGCGACGGTGAGATCGTCGGCCGCGAACCCCTGTCCGCCGCCCGCGACCGCCACGCCGAGACCATCGCCACCCTCCCCCAGGACGCCCTCCACCTGGGCAGGGGGTACGCGGCGATCCCCACCGAGTTCGCCTGACGTATTGTGCTGCCTATGGGCACCGCGTTGATCATCGTCGATGTGCAGAACGACTTCTGCGAGGGTGGCAGCCTGGCCGTGGCCGGGGGCTCGGAGGTGGCGGCGGCGATCACCCGCCATGTGACCGACCATGGCTACGACCACGTGGTGGCCACCCGCGACTACCACGTCTCCCCCGGCACCCACTTCTCCGACGCCCCCGACTATGTCTCCACCTGGCCCGCCCACTGCGTGGCCGGCACCCCCGGCGCCGACTTCCATCCGGCCTTCGACGTCTCGGAGGTGGAGGAGGTGTTCAGCAAGGGGGCCTATGAGGCGGCGTACAGCGGCTTCGAGGGCGCCTCGGGCGACGGGGTCTCGCTGGCGGACTGGCTCAGGGAGCGCGGGGTGGGCGAGGTCGACGTGGTGGGCATCGCCACCGACCACTGCGTCCGGGCCACGGCCCTCGACGCGGTCAAGCACGGCCTGGCGGTGCGGGTGCTGCTGGACCTGACGGCGGGCGTGGCGCCGACGACCACGGAGGCCGCGATGACGGAGCTGAAGCGGGCAGGCGCCACCCTGCGGGGGGCGCCTGCCGTCGGCTGATCAACCGGCGTCGCCGGGCCACCTGGCGGAGACGTCGCCCCAGAGCGGAGGCCGTTCGGCGGTGCTCCCCTCGTTCAGCGCGCGCCTGATCGCCTCACGCATATAGGCCTCTTCGGACATCCCATACGCCCGAGCCGCCTCCGCGACCCCTCGCCTGATGTCCTCGGGCAGATACGGATTCACTTCAGGCACCCTCTCCAAGCCGTCCCGCGCCTCCCTGACGCGTCGATCACGAAGAGTACACACTGTGCAACGCTCAGGTCATGTGATATCGAAGAGGGCGAACCCTCTCCGAAGCTGACCTAATGCGGAGAGTCACATGTCTCCAACTTGTGGAGGTTCTTCATGCTGGCCCTCTCCCTGGGCATGGCCTGGCTGCTCCTCGCCCCTCTCAGCCTGTGGTTGCTCCTCAGGGGCACCACGACCGAGCGGGCCGGCGCGATCCTCACCTTAGCCCTGCTGGAGGCCGGAACGATCGCCATGAACACCCTCCCCCAGCCCGCGGGCCCCCTCCGCCCGGCGACCGCCGCGGCGCGCGCCCTGCCCGCCCCGCCCTGCGCCGACCTGGCCCCGGCCCCGGAGTCCGCGAGGATCGGCGAGGAGCTCGTGCTGAGCTGGAAGGCCGATCCCCACGAGTGCGGCACGGCCGAGGTGGTCCTGCGCGCCCACGGCGACAGGCTGCTGATCTGGCTGTACGAGGGTCGGCGGGCGGGCCGGCACCGGACCGCGTTCGGGTGGCGGCAGCAGGACGTCCACACGCTGCCGGTCCGCGTGGGCGACGGCAGGGCCTCACTGAGGGTGCCGCTACCAGGAAAGGCCGGATTCATCCCGACAGACGGCCGCACCGGAAGACGCATCCCCGAACCGGCCCCGTAGACGAAACCGATGCGGCGTTCGCCCGGGGCCGCCCAGGTCCGGCGGGGATCCGGCCGGGCGCCGCAGGCCGTTCCGCCGGCCCGCGAACCGCCGCCCTAGCTCGGCTCGTGCTGCTCGACGGCCAGCCGCACCGCGTCGTCCAGCTTGGCGAAGACCTCGAACGCGTGCCGGAGGCCGGTGATCGACAGCACCCGCGCCATGACCCCCTGAACCCCTCCGAGCAGCAGCCTGGTGCCCCGGGACTCGCAACGCTGCATCATGTCGACCAGCTCGTTCATGCCCATCGAGTCGCAGAACAGGACGTCGCCGAGATCCAGGATCAGGAAGGGCTTGGGGGGCAGGTCCCAGATCCGCTGCAGATGCTCCCGGAGCACCGGGAGCGCGTTGACGTCGAGCTCGCCCTCGAGCCTGACGATGATGGCGTTTCGAGAGAGGCCGGAAGTGACGATGAGCGTCGACTTTCCGGTGGCCTCAGACGACATGGGCGAAGTCCTTCTGCGTATCCCGAGACGAGCCAGATTGGTTGTTGCCGCTTCGGCCGAGCTTCTAACAGGAGGTCACTGCTCTGTGGCCAAACGCGCAGAGTCATGCGAGGTGGGCGCCGCCCGGACGCGCGCAGCGCTGGGGGGACGCGCCGCGCGCGAGGGCGGGTTCAGACCACTCCGAGCGTGAACACGTACGCGAGGGCCAGGACGGCGAGGATCACGAGCAGGACGCTCGTGCCGCCGATCACCATCACGACGTGCGTGCGCTTGGCGAGGCTCCGGATGGCGGCCACCGTCAAGGTGATCAAGGCTGCCAGAAGGAGCAGGGACGCGTGTCTGCTGTCGGTGGTCGTGGGCATTGCCACCGCGAGGTGGAGGGCTAGTGTCGACATGAGGTTTCCCCTGGTGCGGAGATGCGCGCTGACAGAAACCTTGCTGTGCGGGCACCTCTGCGCCTGCCGGGTCAGAGGTGTCCGCGGTCTTCCGCGTGGGATGCCGTTCATCGGGGGTATGTGGCTCACCGCAGGTTCGTCGCGAACCACCTCCACTTTATTCAGTCAACTTCAGTTGTATTTACTGAACTTCTACTCTTTTTACTACCCAGCAATGACACTGCTTATTCGCACGCGAAAGCCGCGGGCCAGTGGCTAGACTGGTGGCTCTTGTCGGGTCTTAGCTGGGGGTTTACCGTCCATTCCAGAGCCCGGCTGGATATTCACTAGAAAACGCTGAAGTTCACACGAGTGAGGCTTAGGCATGAGCCGCGACGATGACGCGCGGATCGCGCTGGCGCGCCGACTGCGCGAGCTCCGCGACAGCCACTGGCCTGACCTGCGGGTCACCCAGGCACAGCTGCGCGACGCGTTCGGGGTCAGCGTTCCGCTGATCTCGTCATGGGAGTCGACTCATGCCGTGAAGATCCCGCCCTTACACCGGCTCGACAAGTACGCCGCGTTCTTCGCGAGCCGCCGCTCGGTCGCCAACGGGGCGGCCCGCGTGCTCACACCGGCCGACATGACGTCCGATGAGCGCGAGGAGCACGACAGGCTGTACACCGAGCTGACCCGGCTGCGTCAGGCGGCGCTCAAGTTCCAGATCGCGGCGGAGAACACCGAGTCCACGCGATCGCCGGACGCCTTCCTGGAAGGCCCCTGGCACTTCCCCGCCGGGGAGCCGATCACGATCATCTGCTCCCAGGTGCCCGCGGAGGAGCGCGCGAAGATCCCGTACGCGTCTCCTGAGAGCGGCGACTACATCGAGCTCTACAAATACTCCGACCTGGACTCCCTGTTCGAACTGTGGGGCCACGTCAGGGCCGCGAACCCGCACAGCCCCGTGACGCTGCGCGCCACCGAGGACCTGCGCTCCGACGACCTGACGACCCACCTCGTGCTCCTGGGCGGCGTCGACTACAACGAGGTCACCGCCTCCATGCTCGAACGCATCGAGCTCCCGGTGCGCCAGGTCGCCGACTGGGAGGGCGAGAAGGGACCGTACTTCGAGGTCGCCAAGGGCGAGGAGACGCACAGGCACCACCCCGAGTACAGCGCCGGCCGGCGCCTGCTCCGGGACGTCGCGTTCTTCTACCGTGGTGTCAATCCCGACAACGTCGAACGCACCCTGACCATTTGCAATGGCATGTACGCCAGGGGCGTCTACGGCGTGGTGCGGGCGCTCACCGATTCACGATTCCGCGACCGGAACGCGGCCTATCTGCGCTCCCGTTTCGGCGCCGCGCCTTCCTACGGCATTCTCACTCAGGTCAGGGTCGAGGGCCGGGTCGTCGTCACCCCGGACTGGACCCTGGACAAGTTCCGGCTCCACGAATGGCCGGAGCCCACTCATGGAGACTGAAATAGCGAACGTCACGGTGGAGCATCACCATGGCTCCCACAGGCATCTGGTCGACACGTTCGCCGATGCGTACCCCTTTCCGGCCTCGGGCCGGGTCGATGCCATCGTGGTGCCCACGATCCGGCATCCGACGTGGCTGAAATACGCGATCCGCCTGGCGTCCGAGCTGGGCTGCCGGCTCGTGTCCCTGCACAGCGGCAAGTACAGCGCCGCCGATGACGCCGGCGATCGCATGCCGGACGACGTCGATTTCCTCGCAGTCGACCTTGACCAGGGCAGGCCGCTCAACCTGCCGGACTTCCACACGACGGCCCTCGTCAGGGGCACCCCGTTCGCCCGTGCCACCGACCTCAGCGCCAAGCGCAACCTGGGCCTGATCCTCGCCCGTCTCATGGGCTGGGAACGCGTCATCTTCCTGGACGACGACATCGAGGTGGGTGGTCACGCGGACGTCGCCAGGGCCGCCGCGCTGCTCGACGCGTACGACGCCGTGGGCATGCACATCGGCGGCTACCCGGACAATTCAGTCGTCTGCCACGCGCACCGGTTCGCCGGCGGCAAGCAGGACTCGTTCGTGGGCGGCGGCGCCCTCGCCGTGGAAACGACCCGGCGCCACTCCTTCTTCCCGAACATCTACAACGAGGACTGGTTCTACCTGCTGAGCGAGACCTCACTGAGCAGGCTCGCGGTCACCGGGAAGGTGAAGCAGCGTCCCTACGACCCTTTCGACCGCCCTGCCCGGGCACGCGACCAGGAGCTCGGCGACGTGCTCGCGGAGGGCGTCTACTGGCTGCTCGACGGGGAGGAGGGGACGGGCTGGAAGGCCGCGACCGACCCGGCCTACTGGACCGGCTTCCTCACCAAGCGCAAAGCCTTCGTCGGCGACGTGCTGAGCCGCGTCAGGCGACTCCCCCCGGCCTCGCGGCCGAACCCGCAGGCCATGACGGAGTCGCTGGTCGCCGCGCGCGGCCGACTCGACCGCATCACGCCGGACTTCTGCGTCGCCTACCTGGAGGCCCTGCTGAAGGACCGCCATCTGTGGGCCGACCACCTCAAGACGATCCCGAAGCTCGGCTCCGCCACGGGCGACGCGATGAAGTGGCTGACCAAGGACGGTGTGCGGCCCCTGCGGTACCGGACCCGGGGCAACACCCCACGTTGATTCACATAAGCCCCGGACGGGAAGCTTTCGGTCCGTGGGGGCACCTGATATTCGCCAAGCCGTCCATGCCGACCTCCCTGCCCTGGTCCGCTCGCTCGGGCAGAAGGCCTATTTCACCGACCGTCTGACCAGGCAGGAGACCGGCCACGGGTTCCTCCTGGTCGCCTGGGAGGCTGGGGTGGCCGTGGGCGACGTCTACGTGTGGCTGGCGCCGGCCGAGGAGCCGGAGTTACGCGCCCTCCTGCCCGGCGTCGCGCTGCTCACCCATCTGGAGGTCGTCTCCTGGCGGCGTAACGAGGGCATCGGGAGCCTGCTCCTCCAGGCGGCCGAGCAGCGGCTCGCCGCCATCCACCACACCAAGGTCGCGCTCGGGGTGGGCCTGGACAACCTGGACGCGCAGCGGTTGTACCGGCGCCGTGGGTATGTGGAGTGGCGGCACGGGCCGGTGGCGACGACGGACGTCGTCTACCACGCGAACGGGCGCCACGAACTCCGGCCGGAGCTGTGCCGCATCCTGATCAAGCCCCTCCACCGCGACCACCGCGGACCGGCCCCCTCGAAGGACTGACGAAAGGCGGGGTTCCCCTGCGGCGCGGGTCCCCCTCGAAGGACTGACGGCGCAGGTCCCCCCTCGATGATGACGGGAGGACCTGCGGGGAAGAGGGCGGCCTATCGTCGCTGGGTGGCCCAGCGGCGGATGGCGTCGATGCGTTCCTGGATCTGCTCGGCCGTGGCCTGGGCGATCGGCGGGCCGCCGCAGGCGCGGCGCAGGTCGGAGTGGATGACCCCGTGCGGCTGGCCCGTGCGGTGGTTCCACGCGCCCACCAGACCGTTCAGCTCACGCCGTAGCTCCGCGATCTGCTCGTGCGGCGCCAGCGCCGGCGGGGGCTCCTCCATCGTCTGCTTGCGCTTGGCGGCCTGCTGGTCGGACTGGCGCTTGCGCAGGAGCGTGGCCACCTGGTCGGGCTCGAGCAGGCCGGGCAGGCCGATGAAGTCTTCCTCCTCGGCGGAGCCGATCTCCGCGCCCGTGCCGAACTCGCCGCCGTCGAACAGCACCCGGTCGAACGTCGCCGAGGTCTCCATCGTCTCGAACGGAAGCTCGTCGCCCAGGACGTCGGGGTTGTCCTTGCGGCGGTTGGCGTCGTCGAGGAGCGAGTCGTCGAGGCCGTCCTCCGGAGGCCGCTTGTTGAGCACGTGATCGCGCTCCACCTCCATCTCGTTGGCCAGGCCCATGAGCGTGGGCACCGAGGGGAGGAAGACCGAGGCCATCTCGCCGCGCTTGCGGGCACGCACGAAACGGCCCACGGCCTGGGCGAAGAAGAGCGGGGTCGAGGTGGAGGTGGCGTAGACGCCCACGCACAGGCGCGGGATGTCGACGCCTTCGGAGACCATGCGGACGGCGACCAGCCAGCGATCCTCGGAGGCCGCGAACTGCTTGATCTTCTTGGACGCGCCCGGATCGTCGGACAGGACCACCGTGGCGCCCTGGCCGGTGATGTTGCGCAGGTGACGGGCGTAGGCGCGGGCGGTCTCGTGGTCGGTGGCGATGACCAGGCCGCCGGCGTCGGGCACGCCCCTGCGCACCTCGGTCAGGCGGCGGTCGGCGGCCTGCATGACCTGCCGGATCCAGTCGCCCTTCGGGTCGAGCGCGGCCCGCCACGCCTGCGAGAGCTGGTCTTTGGTGAGCGGGGTGCCCAGCGTCGCGGCGATCTCGTCGCCGGCGCGCGTGCGCCACTTCATCTCACCGGAGTAGGCCAGGAAGATCACCGGACGCACGACGCCGTCGTCGAGGGCCGGCCCGTAGCCGTAGGAGTAGTCGGCGACGCTGCGCTTGAGGCCCTCGGTGTCCTCCTCGTAGGCGACGAACGGGATCGGGTTGTCGTCGGACCGGAACGGGGTGCCGGTGAGCTGGAGCCGCCGCGTGGCGGGCTCGAACGCCTCGCGCACACCGTCGCCCCACGACTTGGCGTCGCCCGCGTGGTGGATCTCGTCGAAGATGACCAGCGTCTTGCGGGCCTCGGTGCGCGCCCTGTGCAGGGCCGGGTGCATGGCGACCTGCGCGTATGTCACCGCCACCCCGGTGTAGTCACGCGAGGTGGTGCCCTGGCTGTTCTTGAACTCCGGGTCGATGCCGATGCCGACCTTGCCCGCTGCGTCGGCCCACTGGCGCTTGAGGTGCTCGGTGGGCGTGACGACGGTGACCGCCCTGATCACGCCGTTGGCGAGCAGCTCGCTGGCGATGCGCAGGGCGTAGGTCGTCTTCCCCGCGCCCGGCGTCGCCACGGTGAGGAAGTCACGCGGCTCGCGCCGGAAGTAGAGGTCGAACGCCTGCTGCTGCCAGGCGCGCAGCTTGGGGGCGGTGCCCCACGCGGCCCGGTCAGGATAGGAAGGCGAAAGGTGGGACGCGGCGAAAGTGCTCACCGCATCACCTCTGGGGTTCGTGTGCTTCGCTTTCTCACAGTGACCCAAGAGTAATCGGGCCCACCGACAAGACGTGCCGTGAGCCGAGGATTCTGGCCAAGGTCTTCCTCACGTGCTATGCGGCTTATCGGATGCTCGTCATCACCGCGTCGAGCGCCTGCCTACTGCTGTTTTCCTCGGGTTGGAGCAGCCCGACGAGCAGGACGGCCGTGCTCTGGCGAGTGAGCAGCATCACTCTGAGGTACGCCGGTCGGTTGACCACATCCTGATACTCCGCCCGTAGCGCACGCGTGTACCCGCCCGCGAAAGGCCGGTCGTCGACGACGCTCACCCGGTCGCCCTTGAGCAGCAGCCGAGAGTACAGCTCCGCCGCCTGCGCCGTGGCCTTCTTGGCGTCCGCCACCGGCCCCGGCACCGGTCTGGCCATGACCAGCCCTCCGTCCTCGTTCCTGACGACCGAGGTGAACCCCGTGACCGGCGCCACCGCCCCCTCGATCCACCCCTGTGGCAGCGTCGCCGTCACACCGGCCAGCGAGTCGCTCAGCCGTCCCGCCGGCGCCGGTGGCGCGGTGAACCGCAGTGCGACCATGGCGGCCCCAGACACCAGTGCCGCTCCCGCCGCCAGCGCCACCAGCGCCTCCGCCCAGCGCCGCCACGCCCGCCCTCCGGCGCGCCGGGGCAGTCCGGGGTTCGCCGGGGAGCGGTGGAGGTGGGCGGAGGGTGGGAGCGCGTCCCACGCGTCGCCGTCCGCCGGTGCGGCCCCTGCTCCCGATGAGGTCCCGCGGATCCGGGGGTTCCACGAAGGCTCGTCCGGGTCGAGGTCGAGCGGATGCGCCCGCCGCCCCCAGTCGAAGCCGTCGGGATCCAGATCCCGCCACCGGCCCGAGTCCTCCGGGCCCGGCCCCGTCCGTCCACCGGAGGCGTCCCGGTCCCAAGACCTGCCCGAGGCGTCCTGATTCCGCGACCCACCCGAGATGCCCCGGTCCCGCGACCCACCCGAAGCGTCCCGGTCCTGAGACCCGTCGGAGGTGTCCCGGTTCCGCGACCCGCCCGAGGCGTACGGGTCCCGGCCCCGCCACCCGCCGGCCGCGCCCTGGCTCCGCGGTCCTCCCGAGGTGTCCCGGTTCCGCGGCCCGGGAGACGCGTCCCCGTCCCGCCGGCCTCCTGAGGCGCCCGGGGTCTCCCGGTCTCGCGGCCCTCCCGAGAGGTGCCCGTTCCACGGTGGGCCGGAAGCGCCCCGGTCCTGCGGTCGGCCGGAGATGTCTGGAAGGTCCGGTTCCAGGTCCAGGGGGTGCGGAGGACGTACTGGGTCGGCGCGTTCGCGGCGGCCTCGGCGCGACTCCTCGTCACGGTGCGCGTCCGGATCCGTGCCGTCCGGATCCGTGCCGTCCGGCCCCGTGTCGTCCGGAGGAGTACGGCGGTGCCTGGGCCCCGGCCGAGGGGGCCAGACACGGTGATCACCCTCCATGGCACCTCCTTGCCCGCTGTCCTATCACTCCTCGCGACGAGGAGCAGGCGATCTGTGACGGCTGGGGCAGGAGGGACGTAATTCAGCGGGTGCGTCCGGCGAGCAGCGTGGCGCTGAGCGCGACGGCCGCCATGAGAACGGAGATGACCACGAACCCGGTGGCGATCTGCGCGGAGGCGTGCCCGATGACGTTCACGATCGCTCCCCCGATGCCGATCGCCAGCGCCGCCCCGAGCTGGTCGGTCACCGACAGGGCGGCCGAGTTCGCCCCCTGCTCCTCCACCGGCGACTGCTGCAGCGCCGTGACGCTGACCGTGGTCATGCCGAACCCCATCCCGAAGCCCCCCAGGATCCACGCGGGCACGGCGATCCACCCGGTCACCCCGGGCAGCACGGACAGCAGGCAGATGAGGATCGCGACGGTCACCGCCCCGGCGCCCAGCCTGATCCGCTTGTGGGCGTCGGCCGAGCGCCTGCTCTGCAGGTACGAGCCGGCGGACCAGCCCAGCGCCCCGGTCGTCAGCGCGATGCCGGCGGCGGTCGTCTCGAAGGACTTCACCTCGTGCAGCGCCAGCGGGATGAAGGAGTTGACGCCGAAGAACGCGGCCGAGAAGAACCCGCGCATCATGACGGTCGTGGGCAGCCCGCGGGCGAACCGCAGCGCGCGGGCCGGCAGCAGCCAGTAGAGCCCGTAGACCAGCGCCGCCAACCCCACCACGGTCTCCACCCCTGCGGGGACGGGATGCGTGTGCAGCCGGTCCACCCCGTGCAGCAGCAGCCCGGCGCCGCCGGCCGTGGCGGTGGCGGCCAGCGTCATCGCCACGGGCCTGGACCGCGGCCCGGTGCCGGGCCGTACGTCGGCGCCGGCTCCCATGCGCAGCGCCGGTACGAGCATCACCAGTGCCGGCACCACCAGCGGAATGATCCCGAAGAAGACGTAGCGCCACCCCCACTGGTCCTCGACGAACCCGGCCACCGCCGGGCCCACCATGGCGGGCACCACCCAGGCCGCGGAGACGGCGGCGAACGCCTTCGGCCGTACCTCGGTGGGGTAGACCCGGGCGATCATCACGTACAGCGCCACGATGGCGGCCCCGCCCCCGAGCCCCTGCACGGCCCGCGCCACCAGGAACAGCCCGGCGGAGTTCGCCGCCCCGGCCAGCGCCATCCCCGCCACGAACAGCAGCACCCCGGCCAGGAACGGCACCGGGTAGCCGCGCCGGTCGGCCCAGAGCCCGGCCACCACGTTCATGAACAGGCTGGCGATGAGGAAGGCGGAGAAGCTGAGACCGTACAGGTCGAGGGCGTCCAGCTCCTTGGCGACGGCCGGCATGACGACGCCGACCGACATGCCCTCGAAGGCGATCAGCGTGATCACCAGCAGGATGCCTAAGGTGGCGGTGCGGTAGTCGGGGCTGAGGATGCCGGGGGGCTTGTGGGGAGTGTCGAGTGCCTTTGGTGCTGTCACCCACACATCGTATTTGCCGGATATCTACGCGTCAGACGTGTCCCGGTACGCCGCCCACATCTCGTGCATGCGCTCCGCCTGACCCTTCGTGAACTCCGCCATGCACCGATCGTGGGCGTAGTCCATGAAGTTGCGCGTCGGGTCCAGGCCGGGGTTCTCGGCGCAGGTGTCCTTGCCCTCGGGGCACGCCTCGGTCGGCCTGGCCTCGGCCGGGGTGTCGTCGATGCCGTCGCCGGGCTGCGCGCAGCCGTTCTCGAACGTGTGGAACAGCCCGAGCCAGTGACCGATCTCGTGGACGCCGGTGAAGCCGCGGTTGTAGTTGGTCAGGGCGCCCCCGGGCAGGCTGCGCCAGTCGATGACGACGCCGTCGAGGGCGGGCGCGTCGGCGTACCAGTAGGGGTAGCTGGAGAAGCCCAGCATGAGCTCGCTGAGCTGGGCGATGTACAGGTTGAGCGTGCCGGCCCCGCCCTCGTGCAGGGTCCTTTTCATCACCTTCTCGTTGCCGACGGGGTCGGTGAACCAGGAGCCGTTCTCCTTGACCGAGATGGAGTCGAGGCGGAAGCGCACGCCGGTGTCGACGCCGCCGTACTGGCCGCCGTACGCGGCGTTGAGCGCGTTGATCTGGGCCACGACCGCCCGGTCGGTGACCTGGCGGGCGCCTTTCGTGATGACGTGCACGCGCGTGGACACGGTGAACTCGGTGGGCGGTGTGATGCCGGCGAGCCGCCGCCCGAGCTCGTCCTTCACCTTGGCGACGTCATCGGGCTTCGGCGAACGCGGCCCGGGAGTCCGCGGCGCGTCAGGAGCCCGCCGCGCATGAGGCACCCGGAACCCCTCGTGCGCCCCCGGCGCATGGCGGGCACAACCGGCCGCCATGGCGGTGCCGGGCCGGAGCGGCGGAGCGAGCCCCGCCGCGAGCAGGCATGCCAACGAGACGGCGGTCGCGCGCCGGGCCATGCGGTCTCCTATGACGATTTGAGGTGGTCTGGCTACCGACCGTAACTCTCGTCGCGGAGATTACCGCTCAGCAACACTCACTGCTTGTCGTCGCCGCCCTCGCCGCCACCGGACGGCAGGCCCTCGTAGATCTCCTTGCACTCCGGGCAGACCGGATATTTCTTGGGATCGCGGCTGGGCACCCAGATTTTGCCGCACAGGGCGCGGATGGGCGTGCCCGTCACCATGCTCTCGGTGATCTTGTGCTTGTCCGCGTAGTGGGCGAACCGCTCGTGATCGCCGTCGCCGTGCGACGTCCGCGGAGTGGTCTCCTGCTCTGGGAGGATCTTCGTGCTCACCCCATTGAGTTTATGCCCGCCCACGACCACCCCCCGACAGCAGTACGGCCCCCGCCGGGTCGTGGCGGGGGCCGTACGGGCGGAGCGGGTCAGCCCACGTGGACCGGCGCGCCCTCGGTCTTGCGCCCGGCCTTGACGAACAGCGTCAGCAGGGCCGTCAGCACCGCGATGCCGGTGCTGACCAGGAAGGCGAGGTGCATGCCGTCCATGAAGGAGTTGTGCACGGCGGCGCCCACCTGCTCGGGCAGGCCGGGAGGCACCGCGCCGAAGGCGGCGGCCTTCTCCAGAGCGGTCAGTTGCTCCGGCGGGATCGCCTGCGCCGCCGGGCCGAGGTAGCCGGGCAGCTTGCCGGAGATCTCGGCGGCCATCACGGCGCCCAGGATCGCGGTGCCGAGCGCGCCGCCGACCTGCATGGCCGACTGCTGCAGGCCACCCGCGACACCGCTCAGCTCCACCGGCGCGTTACCCACGATGATCTCCGTGGCGCCCACGAAGACCGGCGAGAGGCCGAAGGCCAGCAGCAGGAACGGGATGCCGCTCTCGATGAACGAGGCGTCGATGCTGAGCCGGGACATCAGGAACATGGAGAGCGCGGTGATCAGCAGACCGACCGCCATCGTGTACTTCGGCCCGAACCTGCCGATCGCCATGCCCGCCAGCGGCGAGGCGAAGATCATGCCCGCGCTCATCGGCAGCATGCGCAGGCCGGCCTCCAGCGGGGTGAGCCCGTGTACGCCCTGGAAGTAGAAGCCCAGGAAGAACATGGCGCCGAACATGGCGAACGCGACCATCATCATCAGGAAGGTGCCGATGGAGATGGAGGGGTTCGCGAACAGAGAGAGCGGGACCAGCGGCTGGCGGGCCTTGCTCTGCCAGAAGATGAACGCCCCGATGAGCACCACGAACGCGCCCACGAAGGTCAGCGTCGTACTGTCACCCCAGCCCCACTCGGGGGCCTTGATGATCGTCCAGACGAGCGAGAACATCGCGCCGGACAGCAGCACCACACCCAGCCAGTCGATGCGCGCCAGCGTCTGGGCGCGGTTCTCCTTGATCAGCAGGAAGCCCATGATCAGGGCGATGACGCCCACGGGCGCGTTGATGAAGAAGACCGACTCCCAGCTCACCTTCTCGACCAGCACGCCGCCCACGATCGGGCCCGCGGCGCTGGACAGGCCGATGATGGCGCCCCAGGCCCCCATCGCCTGGTTCAGCTTCTCCCCCGGGAAGGCGCTGCGCAGGAGTGCCAGGGCGGCGGGCTGCAGCAACGCGCCGAACAGGCCCTGCAGCACACGCAGACCGATCAGCGCGCCGACCGGGGTGATGCCGGGAATGATGTCCGCCAGCTCGGCGCTGAGACCGATGCCCACCGATGAGATCGCGAAGCCGGCCACACCGATCAGGAAGACCCGCTTGTGCCCGAACAGGTCGCCCAGCTTGCCCGCGGTGATCAGGAACACCGCCAGCGCCAGCAGATAACCACTGGTCACCCACTGCAGGTCGGAGAGTGAAGCCTTCAAGTCGACCTGAATGACCGGATTGGCGATGCCCACCACCGTGCCGTCGAGCATCACCATGATGACGCCCAGGCTGACCGCCAGCAGCACGAGCCACGGGTTACCCCCGGTCCCCGTCTTCACAGGGCCGGGCGACGGCGGTAGGTCGACCGCCTTCGCGTGAGCCATGAAGTCCCCCTAAATACACATCTGCCCCACACCGGGACATAGGTCTCGTAAGCCTCAGGTAATCTATGTCAGTCGATGACTTATGACAACTGACTTTTAATCGTCGCCCTATGACTTATGGCACACTGTGTCAGAAAGGTTTCGAGGGAGTGACCGCAGTGGGTCTACGGGAACGCAAGAAGGAGAAGACGCGCCTGGCGATCCTCGACGCCGCGCTCGACCTGTTCCTCGAACAAGGATACGAGTCGACCACGGTGGAGCAGATCGCGGGGGCCGTCGAGATCTCGCCCCGCACGTTCTTCCGCTACTTCACCAACAAGGATCATCTGGCGCTGTGGTTCCACGAGCACGGCGAGGAGATCATGCTGGAGACGCTGGAGAGTCGCCCGCGGGACGAGCCCCCGTTCACGTCGCTCATGCACGCGCTGCGCGCGGTGCTGCTCGACGTGCAGGGGTCGACGCCGGTGGACGCCGCGAGGTTCCTCAAGCTGCGCCGACTGCTGGACGGCAACCCCTACCTGATCGGCCGGTCGGTGGCGAGGGGCGCGGAGACCGAGCGCCGCCTGGCCGAGCTGATCGCCGCCCGCCGGGGGGTCGACCCCGACGAGGACCAGCTCTCACACCTGATCGTGGCGTTCGCCATGTCCACGATGCGCGTCGGCTTCGAGTGCCCGCGCCGCGACGGCACCCTGCCGGAGGTCACCGAGCGGATGACCGAGAGCATCGAGCTGGCCGAGCGGTCGCTGCTGCCGGGCTGGGACCTGCAGCGTTAGTTCAGCGTCGGGTCGTCGGGGCAGGTCGCCACGAAGGCCAGCTCGCCGGGCTGACGGCGCAGCACGTGGCGCCACAGTGATCCGGGGTCGGCGTGGAAGGTGTCGCCGACCTCGGAGTCGACGACGTACCAGGCACCCTCGGCTATCTCGCTCTCCAACTGCCCGGACGTCCAGCCCGCGTAGCCCGCGAAGATGCGCATCTGCGCGATCTCGCCTTGCAGGATCTCGGGCGGCGCGTCCAGATCGACCGTGCCCAGCCGCGAGACGGCCTCGGTGCCGGCGTGCAGCCGGCGCCACCCCAGCGGCTCCTCCCCGCTCGGCACCGCCGCCAGGGCGAGCGCGCTGTCAGTCTGTACGGGACCACCCTCGAAGAGCACCGAAGGCCCCGTCACCAGCGGATCCCACACGGGCAGCACCTGCGTCACCGAGATGTCGCTCGGCCGGTTGAGCACCACTCCCAGGGTGCCACCGTCGTGATCGTGTTCGAGGATCAGCACGACGCTACGCCTGAAGTTGGGGTCGTCGAGAAGCGGGGTCGCCACCAACAAACCACCGACGTAGATCGCTTCCGCCATACCTCCATCATGAAGGCATCTTGGGGGTCCGCGCTCCCCCGCGTGGCCGATGTTACTTTTCGTGTGAGCTTGGGCACTTTACGTAGCAAAGATCACACTCGGGGGGAGCTCATGCGCATCGGTACCCGTCTCGTGCTGGCCGTCCTTCCGGCGAGCGCCGCACTGCTCCTTCCCGCCGCCGCGTGGGCGTGGCCGCGGCCGGATCCGGGCGACCCCTTCACGATGACGGTGGACGACGTGGGCTGCCGCTCCGGCCGGGTGGCCGTCACGCTGCACAACCAGACCCGCCAGCTCGTCCGGTTCGACCTCAAAGCCGATGGCACGAGCATGGCGAGCGGCTCGATCCCGGCCCGCAAGACCATCGTCAGGCACGTCCCCGTACAGAAGGGCAGCACCGCCGACATCGAGGCGTTCTCGGTCACCGAGGACCACCCCGACACCCTCATCGACTCCAGCCGCGCGGAGAACGACTGCCCCTGGGGCCACCACCACGGACGCCTGCCCTTCACGGGTCCGCCCACCGACCTCATGGGCAAGCTGGCCACGGCGGGCGGCCTCGTGGTGATGGGCGGGATCCTGTGGTGGTACGGCTCGATCTGGCCCCGGTCAACCATGTGAGGTGACGAACGCCCCCGCCCTGGCGGCGGCCAGTGTGCGCGCCACCGACGCCTCCGCGACCGCATGGTCCACGGGCTCCCTCGTGACCACCAGACGGTAGTAGAGGGGGGCCGAGATCGCCCGGATGACCTCCGGCCCGTCGGTCCCGGCAGGCAACTCGCCCCGCTTGACGGCCAGGTCGACGACGGTGGCCCACTCCTCGATGCGGCGCAGATAGAAGGCGCGCAGCGCCTGGGAGGCCTGCTCGTCGCAGGTCGCGGCGGCGATCACCGCCTGGAACGTGGCCCCGAGACGGCCGTCGTTGAGCGCCTCGAGCACGGCGAGGGCGTTGGCCCGCAGGTCGGCCTCGACGTCACCGGTGTCGGCGTGCGGCGAGGACTGGTTGGCCAGTTCGTTCATGAGGTCGGCGACCAGCCCGGTCGTGCTCTTCCAGCGCCGGTAGACCGTGGTCTTGCCGACGCCCGCCTTGGCCGCCACCTGATCCATGGTCAGCCCGTGGAAGCCGCGCTCGACCAGCTCGTCCTGCGTGGCGTCCAGAACGGCCGCGCGCACCCGAGCGGTACGGCCCCCCGGCCGTACGGTTCCCGCCAAACGGGAAGGTTGTTCCATTAAATCTCCTCGTTGTGCTACCGTCATGCCATCTTAACGGAACTCTCGTCCCATTAGGGGGCTGACATGACCGTACTGACCGAACGGGCCGGGCCCGATCGCATGACCACCAGGCAGCGCCTGGTGCTGGTGCTGCTGCTCGGCTCGCAGTTCATGCTGGCCGTGGACTTCTCGATCCTGAACGTGGCCCTGCCCGTGATCGGCGCCGGCCTCGGGTTCGCCCTGGCCGACCTGCAGTGGGTGGCCACGGCGTTCGCGCTGGCGGCCGCCGGGTTCACGTTGTTGTTCGGCCGGATCGCCGACCTGTTCGGGCGGCGCAGGCTGTTCCTGCTCGGCATGGCACTGCTCGGGCTCTCCTCGCTCGTGGGAGGGCTGGCGACCTCGCCTGGGGTGTTGCTCGTAGCCAGGGTGAGCCAGGGACTCGCCACCGCCATCGTCACGCCGGCCGGGTTGTCGCTGCTGACGACGTCGTTCGCGGAGGGGCCGCTCCGGGCACGTGCGCTGGGGCTGAACGGGGCGTTGATGTCGGCCGGGTTCACCTCTGGCGCCATTCTAGGCGGACTCCTCACCGAGCTGCTGAGCTGGCGGTGGGCCTTTCTCGTCAACGTTCCCGTCGCGCTGGCCGTGCTGGTCGCCGCGCCCGCGGTGCTGCGGGAGAGCCGTCCCGCCGAACGGCGCAGGATGGACCTCCCGGGCGCGGTGACGGTGACGGCCGGGCTGCTCGCGCTGGTGTTCGGGCTCACGCGGGTCGGCGAGCACGCCCTCCAGGGGGCCTTCGCCCTGGGCGCGGGGGCGGTGCTGCTGGTGGCGTTCTGGTTCGTGGAGCGGCGGTCGGCCGCGCCGCTGGTGCCGGTCACCATCATGGCCAGGCCGAGCGTGAAGTGGGGGAACCTGGCGGGGCTGATCGCGTTCGCCACCGAGACCTCGCTGGTGTTCCTCCTGACGCTCTATCTGCAGGAGGTGCTCGGCTACTCGGCGCTGGCCACCGGGCTGACATTCGGCGTGCTGGGGCTCGGCACCGTGCTGGGCGGGGTACTGGCGCCACGGGTGCTGGGCGCGCTCGGCACCGGCAGGGCGCTGTCGGCCGGGTTCGCGGTGCAGGCCGCCGCCACCGCCTCGCTGGCCCTGCTGGGCGCGGGGTCCGGGTGGATCTGGCTGCTGCTGGTGGCCACGTTCGTCGGCGGGGTGGGCAACATGGTCGCCATCGTGGGTTTCATGGTCACGGCCACGTCGGGGCTGCCGGACTCGGAGCAGGGGCTGGCCACCGGCCTTGCCACCATGACCCAGCAGGTCGGCATCACCATGGGCATCCCGATCATGAGCGCGGTGGCCACGGCCGCCATGGGGACGGTGCTGCAGGGGGTCATCATGGCAGTGATCGTGAACGCCGTCCTCGCATTCGCCGGAATGCTGCGACCTCGTTCGGCTATATCGAACTGAACTGCGCTAGTGTGCCCGGTGTGGGAGAGACGATTCAGTCGGTCGAGCGGGCCGCCGCGATCCTGCGGCTGCTCGCCTCCGGCCCCCGCCAGCTCGGGGTGGCCGAGCTGGCCAGGGCGCTGGGCCTGCCGAAGGGGACGCTGCACGGCATCCTGCGCACGCTGGTCCGCGTCGGGTTCGTCGAGCAGGACGAGAGCACGGGGAAATACCGCCTCGGCGCCACGCTGCTCCACCTCGGCAGCAGCTACCTCGACGTCAACGAGCTGCGCACCCGCTCGATCAACTGGGCCGACGCGCTGGCCGGGCGCAGCAGGGAGAGCGCCTGGATCGGGACCCTGCACGAGGGGCACGTGCTGGTGATCCACCATGTCTTCAGGCCCGACGACAGCATGCAGACGCTGCAGGTGGGCACCTATCTGCCGACCCACGCCAGCGCGCTGGGCAAGGTGCTGCTCGCCCACGACCCGTACGGCGAGTCGCCCGAGCCCCCGCTGCGGCCCTTCACCAAGAGCACGATCGTCGCCCTGCCCGCGCTGGAGTCGGAGCTCGACCAGGTCAGGGCGCGCGGCTGGGCGGCCGAGATGGAGGAGCTGACGGAGGGCGAGGTGGCCATCGCCGCGCCCATCAAGGACCCGCGCGGCCTCGTGGTGGGGGCCATCGGCATCCGGGGCGCCGTCGAACGGCTCGCCGCCGACGGGGCCCTGCACATGGAGTTCGTCTCCTACGTACGCGACGCCGCCCGTGCCATAACCCGCGACCTCGCCCGATGACACTTGAACACCGTCCGGCGACCACATAGCATTCGTTCGGCATTGTCGAACCATGAGCACTAGCGAGGAACCAGTGCCGCACTACGTCGCAGCCATCGACCAGGGCACCACGTCCAGCCGGTGCATCGTCTTCGACCAGGCCGGCAACATCATCTCGGTCGCCCAGCGCGAGCACCGCCAGATCTTCCCGAAGCCGGGCTGGGTCGAGCACGACGCCGCCGAGATCTGGCAGGCCGTGCAGGGCGTGCTGGCCGAGGCCGCCGGCGACCTCGACATCGCCGCCCTCGGCATCACGAACCAGCGCGAGACCACCGTGCTGTGGGACCGCGAGACCGGGAGCCCCGTCTGCCCGGCCATCGTCTGGCAGGACACCAGGACCGACGCCCTCACCCGGGCCCTGGCCGAGCACGAATCGCTGTTCAAGGAGAAGGCCGGGCTGCCGCTGGCGACCTACTTCTCCGGGCCCAAGATCCGCTGGCTGCTCGACGAGATCCCGGGGCTGCGCGAGCGGGCCGAGCGCGGCGAGGTGCTGTTCGGCACGATGGACTCCTGGCTGCTGTGGAACCTCACCGGCCGCCACATCACCGACGTCACCAACGCCAGCCGCACGATGCTGATGAACATCCACACGCTGGCCTGGGACGACGACCTGCTCGCCGCGATGGGCGTGCCACGCGCGATGCTCCCGGAGATCCGGCCCTCCGCCGAGGTCTACGGCCACACCGCCGCCGGCGTCCCGGTGGCCTCGGCGCTCGGGGACCAGCAGGCGGCGCTGTTCGGCCAGACCTGCTTCGCGCCCGGCGAGACCAAGAGCACCTACGGCTCGGGCAGCTTCCTGCTGATGAACACCGGTCAGGAGCCGGTCGTGTCCAAGCACGGCCTGCTGACCACCGTCGGCTACCAGATCGGCGACGGCCCGGCCACCTACGCGCTGGAGGGCGCGATCGCGGTCACCGGCTCCCTGGTGCAGTGGCTGCGCGACAACCTGGGACTCATCTCCAGCGCGGCCGAGATCGAGACGCTGGCCAAGACGGTGGACGACAACGGGGGCTGTTACTTCGTACCGGCCTTCTCTGGGCTGTTCGCGCCGCACTGGCGCTCCGACGCGCGCGGGGTGATCGCGGGACTGACCGGGTTCGTCAACAAGGGGCACATCGCGCGGGCGGTGCTGGAGGCCACGGCCTGGCAGACCCGCGAGGTGGTCGACGCGATGAACGCCGACTCGGGGCTCGACCTGACGACGCTGCGCGCCGACGGCGGCATGACCGCCGACAACCTGCTCATGCAGACGCTCGCCGACGTGCTGGCCGTACCGGTGATCCGGCCGATGGTGGCCGAGACCACCGCGCTCGGCGCCGCGTACGCCGCCGGCCTGGCCACCGGCTACTGGCCCGACATGGACAGCCTGCGCGCCAACTGGCACAAGGCCGCCGAATGGCGCCCCGCGATCGACGAGCCGGCGCGCGAGCGCGAATACCGCAACTGGAAGAAAGCCGTGGCCCGGACCCTCGACTGGGTCGAGCAGTAGGGAGTAGGGCAATGACGACCGCGATCGGCACCGACCGGGCCGAGATCCGCCACGAACTGGCGGGCACCACCTACGACCTGCTCGTGATCGGCGGCGGCATCCTCGGCACGTCCGTGACCTGGATGGCCGCACAGGCGGGGCTGCGGGTGGCGATGGTGGACGCGGGCGACTTCGCCGGCGCCACCTCCAGCGCCTCCTCCAAGCTCGTCCACGGCGGCCTGCGTTACCTGCAGACCGGCAACGTCAGGCTGGTCGCGGAGAACCACCGTGAGCGGCGCGCCCTGGCCGGCGACATCGCGCCGCACCTGGTCAAGCCGCTGACGTTCCTGGTGCCCATCTACAAGGGCGGGCCGCACGGGGCCGCGAAGCTGGGCGCGGGGGTGTTCCTGTATTCGGCGCTGTCGGTGTTCGGCGACGGCATGGGCAAGGTGATCACGCCGCACCAGGCGCTGGCCAAGGTGCCCGCCCTGCGTACCGAGGGGTTGCGGGCCGCCGCCGTCTACGGCGACCACCAGATGAACGACAGCCGGGTCGCGGTCATGACCGTGCGGGCCGCCGTGGACGCGGGCGCCACCGTGCTCAACCACGCCGAGGTCGTCGGACTGCGCAAGACGGCCGGCAGCGTGACGGGCGCCGAACTGCGCGACCGCCTCGACGGCACGGAGTTCGGCGTCTCCGCCCGCCTCGTCCTGAACGCCACCGGACCCTGGGTCGACCACCTGCGGCGCATGGAGGACCCGGACGCGGCGCCCAGCATCCGGCTGTCCAAGGGCGCCCACCTGGTCCTGCGCCGGCACGAGCCGTGGAAGGCGGCGCTGACCACGCCGATCGACAAATACCGGGTGTCGTTCGCCATCCCGTGGGAGGACCACCTGCTGCTGGGCACCACCGACGAGGCGTACGAGGGCGACCCCGGCGCGGTGCGCGCCACCGAGGCCGACATCGCGCAGATCCTCAACGAGGCCGGGCACGCCGTGCGCGACTCCCAGGTCAGGCGCGAGGACATCACCTACGCCTTCGCGGGGCTGCGGGTGCTGCCCGGCGGTCCCGGGCAGGTGACGGCGGCCAAGCGGGAGACGGTGCTCAGCCGGGGCTCGGGCGGCATGCTGTCCGTGGCCGGCGGAAAGTGGACGACCTATCGCCACATCGGCAAATACGTCCTCGACATCCTCGCCCACCTGCCGGGCCGTCCCCTCGGCGACGACCTGGCCGACATCCTGCCCGCCGTGCCACTGCCCGGCCTGGCCAGCCCCGACGCCGTCGCCATGCGGCTGTGGACCGACCGTGACCCGGGCGCGCGCATGGACCCCCTGGTGGCCAGGCACCTGGCCTCGCACTACGGGTCGATCGCGTTCGACCTGTCCCGCCTCATCCGCGAGGACCCGGCGCTCGGGGAGCGCATCCATCCGGACGGGCCGGACATCTGGGCCCAGGCGGTCTACGCCCGCGACCACGAGTGGGCGGCCACCGTGGACGACGTCGTACGCCGCCGCACCACCCTCACCGTACGCGGCCTCGACACGCCCGAAATCAGGAACCGCATCGCCGGCCTGCTCACCTGACCCTCATCTGGGCAGGTGGTAGGCATGCACACTCCAACTCCGATCAACGAAGCCCTGCTTCGCCACTTCCGCGACCTGCGCGACGGGGACCACGGCCGGGCCGTCTCCAGGGAGGACAAGGAGCGCGTGTTCGCCCGGGCGGTCCAGTTCCTCGACCCGGTGGCGCGCACGGTCCTCGACGAGGCCAACGCCGACCTGCTGCTGGGCACCGGCGAGGTGGTGGCCAGCGGGGTCACCCGGTCGCACGAGGGCGGGCTCAACGCCATGTGGTCGCTGACGTGGCCGGAGCAGCGGAGATGCGGCCTCCAGCCGATCGCCGTGGTCGCCCATTACGGCCGTGACTTCCACCATCCGCACCTGCGGGGCAACACCGTCGGGGACTGGCCGCTGAACGTCTTCGACGAGGCGGACGCGGCGGGCCAGCTCGACACGCTGCGTGTGATCGCCGCAGGCGACGCCCACAACCTGGTCTTCCAGGAGAGCTACCGCGTGATGCCGGCCCTCACCACGCCCGCAGTCCCGTAAACGTCATCCGCCGTACCGAAAACGCCGTCCGCAGTGCCGTAGGCGCCGGTCGCCGAGGCGGGCGAGCGGTCTGCGCTCGGCTCGCCCGCGCCGCGGAACGGCTACCTGACTACCTGGACCGGCCTTTACGGTCCTGGACCTGGATTCCTGGCGGGAGGTCGGTGACGAGATCCACCCCGGCGGCCACGCGAGGCGGCGCGCCCGCCTGTGCCCGGCCGGAGCCCACCGGTTCTCGCCGTTTTCTCGTGGTGGGGAATCTGGCGTAGGGCATGGCCGCGGAGTTCGCGATGCCGCGCAGGGCCTTGGGGTCCGCGATCGAGATCGACGAGTAGCCCGTGCTCACGAGACCGTCGCCGCACCACTGCCGCAGGATCCGTCCGATGGAGGTCTCGCTGACCCCGATCCACGCCGCCAGATCCGCTTGGGACAGCCGGGGCGCGAGAACGTTGCGACCGCCCACCGACTGCTCGCCGAACCGGTGGAGCAGGTTGAGCAGCAGCCGCGCCAGTCGCGTGTCCATCGTGAGCCGCCTTACCGCCTGCATCTGGCTGATGAAGTGCAGTTGGTCGTTCTGTATTCGCCGGATGAGGGCGCTGATGTGCGGCAGGTCGCCGAGAACGATCGGAATCATGTCTCCGGTGACGTCGAGGAGCGTTCCTCTCCTCAGCGCGACCCCATGAATGTCGGCCATTTCCCCGAGCCATTCAGGACTCGCCGGATGGGTGGAGTGCAGGGCGCTGACGAGGTCGCCCGGCGCGGCCATGTCGATGACGCTGCGACTGGTGCGCGCGTTTCCCGCCTGCAGGCGGACCCAGGAGTCCGCCATGATGACGGTGATTCCCGGCTCATCGTGCACGGCCACCGTGTCACCGGCGAAGACGGAACGCTGGGTTCCCACGCGCTTGAGCGCCTGGCGCTCCAGTTCGGACAGCCGGCGCCAGAAGCTGACCTGGCCCGGACGCTGGGGAGGAAGCGGATCCATGGCATCGCCTAGGAACCGTGGAACGTGTACGGGACGGTGGTCGTGAATGAGTTTCGCATCGGCGGTCTCGCTTTCTCCTAGGGACCGACTTCTTCCTTTTGCCTCTTTGCCGAGCTTTTTACGCTTTCTGGGGCTTGACAGGATGAACATAGAGGCAAAGGGCGATGCGCGCCAATAATCGGTGAATTGTCACACGGTGACGGAGAAAGATTGCCTTGACCTGCGCCGAGAGCGGGCAAAGCACCCCACGGACAGAATTCGCGGAGCAGGAAATCACCCGGCCCGGCGGAAAGAACTTCCATTCGGGATGATGATTTTCCACCCGCCCCTTTCGAACTGTGTGCCCTGAGGTAGGGTCCGGTGGAAGGGCTGATGTCTCCCGCCTCCTTGCCGAGCATGCCGAGCTGTCAGCTTGCGGGAGGTGAGAGCGGTGGGGTGGTAACCCGCCCGCTCACCTCCCCCTCGACAGGATGCCGCCGAACGACGTGTGGGCCGCTCGCCCCCGGTCACGAGACCCCGGGGGCGAGCGGCCCACACATCACCACTTAGCCGGCCCACCCAGCGCCGTGACGGCGGCCCGCCACGTGCGGGTCAGACGGCGTCACCCTGGAGGCCCTCAACCCCGGTCGGCGGGTGGTGTGCCGTCGGCTTCGCCGTAAAAGACGCTCTGTGAAAAGACGCTCTGCGAAAGACGCCGCGAAGGACGCCGCCAGCGGGACTATGCCTCGGTGAAGCCGCGTGCGCGGCCGCCGGCGGCCTCGCGGACGGCGGCGGCGACGGCGGTCGCCACGTCGGGGTGGAAGACGCTGGGCACGATGTAGTTGGGGCCCAGCTCCTCCGGCGTGACCACGGCGGCCAGCGCGTCGGCGGCGGCCAGGAGCATCTCCTGCGTCACCCCGCCGGCCTGCGCGTCGAGCAGCCCCCGGAAGACGCCCGGGAAGGCCAGCACGTTGTTGATCTGGTTGGGGTAGTCGGAGCGGCCCGTCGCCACCACGGCGGCGTGCTGGGCGGCCTCGTCGGGCGACACCTCGGGCTCCGGGTTGGCCAGGGCGAACACCACCGCGTCCGCGGCCATCGTCGCGATGTCGTCGGCGGTCAGGATGCCCGGCGCGGACACCCCCACGAAGACGTCGGCGTCCTTGACCGCGCCTCGCAGGTCGCCGGAGTAGCCCTCGATGTTGGTGTGGTCGGCGATCCACTGCAGCGACTCGTCGAGGTCGTCGCGGCCCTTGTGCACGGCGCCCAGGTAGTCGCACACGATCACGTTGCGCGCGCCCGCCGCCAGCAGCAGCCGCAGCACGGCGTTGCCCGCCGCACCCGCGCCCGCCATGGTGATCTTGACATTCTCGATGCCCTTGTTCACCACCCGCAGCGCGTTCTTCAGCGCCGCCAGCACGCAGATCGCGGTGCCGTGCTGGTCGTCGTGGAAGACCGGGATGTCGAGCAGCTCGCGCAGCCGCCGCTCCACCTCGAAGCAGCGCGGCGCGCCGATGTCCTCCAGGTTGATCCCGCCGAAGCCCGGCGCGATCACCTGCACGGTGCGCACGATCTCGTCCACGTCCTGCGTGTCCAGGCAGATCGGCCAGGCGTCGATGCCCGCGAACCGTTTGAACAGCGCCGCCTTGCCCTCCATGACCGGCAGCGCCGCCTCCGGCCCGATGTTGCCCAGGCCCAGCACGGCCGAGCCGTCGGTGACGACGGCCACGGTGTTGCGCTTGATGGTCAGGCGCCGCGCGTCTTCCTTGTTGCGCGCGATCGCCAGCGACACACGGGCCACGCCCGGCGTGTAGGCCATCGACAGCTCGTCACGGTTGCGCAGCGGCACCTTCGACTTCATCTCGATCTTGCCGCCGAGGTGCATGAGGAACGTGCGGTCGGACACCTTGTGGATGACGACACCCTCGACGACCTCGAGCTGGTCGACGATGGCCTGGGCGTGGTCGGTGTCCCGGGCGGCACACGTGACGTCGATGCGGAGCTTCTCATGGCCCGCGTTGGTCACGTCGAGGGCGGTCACGACGCCCCCGGCCGACTCTACGGCGTGGGTGAGCTGGCTGACGGCCTTGCCGCCAGCGGGCACCTCAAGCCGCACGGTGATGGAGTACGAGACACTCGGGACGGTCGCCACGTCAATCGCTCCTTCGGGACTGACCAAGAAGTCCTCCCATGTTAGGGGGCATTTGGTCAATCGCGTGCCTCGGCCGCCTGGACGATCAGCTCGACGCATGTGGGGACCGGGATCGAGGTGCTGTCGATGACCAGGTGGTATTGGCAGGGGTCGGTCGGGTCGGTCCGGTAGAAGTGGCGGACGTAGGCGGTCCGGGCGCGGTCGTTGTCCTCGATGATGTGGCGGGCCTCGCGCTCGCTCAGCTCGCCCAGCGTGGCCGTCTGCCGGACGCGGCGCTTGATCGGGGCGTCGAGGCGGACGTGCAGCGCCCCCGGGTGGTCGGCCAGGACCATGGCGCCCGCCCGGCCCAGGAACACGCCGCCCTGGTTGCGGGCCATCTCCTTGAGCATGCGTTCGGTGCGCCGGACGAACTCCTCGGGCGCGTGGGGCATGGCTCCCGGCACATACATGTCCACGCCCCCGAACGTGACCGTCGGCAGCCGCATCGCCCCTGACAGGAGCCTGCCGAGGCCGTGTTCGGCCCGGTCGTCGTGGGCCAGCGCCTCTTCCAGCGTGCAGCCCAGCTCCTGGGCCACGGCGCTGGGGATGGCTCGGTCGACGAAGGGCACGCCAAGCCGCTCGGCCACGGCCGGGCCGATTTGGCTGCCGGCCGTGCCGTACGTCGCCGAAATTGTGACGACCCGCATATGCCCAGGTTAGAACAGCGCGCTCGCCAAAGCTCTACGTGCTTTGACCAAAGATGGATCGTCTGCGGGCAACGCCTCGAACAGGCCGAGCAGATGACGCCTGGCCTTCTCCTTGTCGTCGCCCGAGGTGCGCTTGACCACGCCGATGACCCGGTCGAACGCCTGGTCGACCGAGCCCGACAGCATCTCCAGGTCGGCGGCGAGCAACTGGGCGTCGAGGTCTGCCGGGTCCTGGAGGCGGCGCTGCACGTCGGCGGGGTCGACCTCGGCCGTGCGCTTGATCAGGCCGACGCCCGCGAGCCCCATCTTGGCGTCCTCGTCGCCCGGCGAGCGGGCCAGCAGCCGTTCGTAGGCCGCCGCCGCCGCGTCGAGATCGCCGTCGTTGATGGCCTCCTCGGCCGCCACCAGGTCGGGGTCGGCGGGCGGGCCCGCGGGAGCCTCGGGCTCGCCGGGCTCCGCCGGGGGCCGGGCACCGGGGTTGGCCTGGTAGAACTGCTCGACGGCGCCCATCAGCTCGTCGAGCCAGCGGTGCACCTCCTGCTCGGGCAGCACCTGCTGGAAGCCGGTGACGGCCTGGCCCTGGAAGATCGCCAGCACGGTCGGCACGGCCTGCACGCGCAGCGCCTGGGCGATCTGCGGGCTGGCGTCGACGTTGACCTTGGCCAGGACGGCCCTGCCGCCCAGCTCGCCCACGACCTTCTCCAGCACCGGGCTGAGCTGTGCGCTGCCCGGTGCCCGGGGCGACCAGAGGTCGAGGATGACGGGCACGGTCATGGACCGATCGATGACGTCGGTCGTGAAGGTCTCCTCGTTGACGTCGACGACCGACGCCGACGAGGCCGCCTGGGGACCTGTCGCCTCCCGCCGGGCTTGCGCCTCCAGTGCCTGCTTGCGCGCGCCCAGGTCGACAGCTCCGTAGAGTGACCCGGGCCTAGAGAAGTCCGCCATGCCCTTCATCTTGCCGCATGGACGAGACCGAGAAGTCACCCGCGGCCACGCGAAGGGTGCGCAACTGGTCGAACATGCCTTGGAGTTCGTCTTCGGCGTACATGGTGAGGCCGAATTCTGCGGTCATGAGGTCGCCGGTGGCGCGCCGGACGACGTCCCGGCCGGCGTCGGTGATCTCGGCGAGCACGCCGCGCCCGTCTCGGGGGTTGGGCAGGCGGCAGACGAACCCGGACTTCTCCAGCCTGTCCACCGTGTTCGTGACGCTGGTGGGATGAACCATGAGCCGTTCGCCGATCTTCGACAGCGGCAGCGCGCCCGTCTTGCTGAAGGTCAACAGGACCAAAGCCTCGTACCTGGCAAAGGTCAAGTCATATGGCTTAAGGAGCGAGTCAAGTTGCGACAGCAGGATCTGATGTGCCCTCATGATCGAGGTGACGGCGGCCATGGCGGAGGACGGCCCGAAGTGAGCACGCCAGCTCTCCGCGGCGCGGTCGATGGGGTCGAACGGCAGGTTGAGCGGCTTGGGCTGTGACACAGCGCTACGGTAGCGCGCCGGTCGTCCCGGTTCGTCTGATTACTCTCTGCGACAGGTGTCTCCGCTTGACCAAGAGTCCGGACATCAATCATCACGCTCAGTTATGGTTCTCGTACGCATGGTGACGCGGAAACCAAGTCCACCAGCCGCGGGGAACCGGCCTGGACCCATCGTTTCCGCCTTGCCAAGGGGCACGGGGGGTGCTTGATGAACGTCAACGGGGACAAGGGTGCGTGAGCACGCGGGCGTTTCACGAGAAGAGCTGAAGCAGAGCGCGGCCGTCACGGTCGCCGTGCTCCTGGCTGTCGGCCTGGTCGCGGCGTGGAACGTCCTGATACCCGGCGTGGACGCGTGGGAGAACATCGTGGCCGCGGTCATCGGCTCGCTCCGGCTGACCGGGCCCGTCGCCGCGGCCTTCGCCGCCTGGGTGGCGCTGCGCAAACGCCGGGCGCTGCGCGGCCGGTCGCTCACGACCTGGCGGGCGCTCAAGGCGCCGCTGGCGATCGTGGTGGTGGTCCTGGGCTCGTTCGGGGCCACGGTGCTGGTGCTGGCGGTCAAGACCGTGCTCACCGACCAGGCGGGCCGGCTGAGTCTGTCGGGTCTGGGCATGGGGATGGCGGGGCTGGCGCTCTACTCGGTGATCGGGTGGGTGGCCGGCTGGGTGCTGCCCAAGCCGTTCACGCCGCCGCTGGCGGGGCTGGCCTGCTACGGGGTGTTCTCGTGGCTGGCCGACGACCGCGGGTGGGCCGACAAGCTGGCGCCGGGCACCGGGGAGCCGTACGACCTGTTCCAGGGGCTGAGCGGGGCGCCGTTCTTCGACCAGACGATCTGGCTGCTCGGCATCACGGCGGCGCTGCTGCTCGGCTGGGCGGCGCTGGTGACCAGGCAGGCCCTGGTCCTGGCGTGCGCGCTGCTGGCGGTGCTGGCGGCCGGGATGGGCGTGTCCAGGGTGCTGACCCAGCCGAAGCCGGCCGCGGCCGAGGACATCGCCTACAGCTGCCAGGAGTGGCCGATCACGGTGTGCGTGCATCCGGGCATGCGGGCGGGGCTGACCGAGCTGGGGGCGGCGTTCACGCAGATCGCCTCCCGGCTGGCGGGCACGCCGGCCGCGTTCACGCGGGTGGAGCAGCGGCCGCTCGACGACAGGCTGCAGCCGGCGAACGGGCTGGCGCCGGTGCACGTACCGGATCTGTCGGCGGGCTACGCGGAGGAGGCGGCGTACGAGTACATCGAGGCGCTGGCCCCGCGCTGCTCCAGCGCGGTCGCGGAGGGTTACCGGCAGATCGTGGTGGCGTGGCTGCGCGGCGAGCCGCTGCCGGGCGCGCCGCTGCCCGAGCACCAGTACGCGACGTCGTGGTTCTCGGCGCTGAGCGAGCACCAGCGGAGGGAGTGGCTGCGCATGTTCTACAGCGACTTCCAGGGCTGCCGGCTGTCGAGCACGCACTTCGGCGGCGGGCCGGGGCACGCGCAGGTGGCGCCGTCCTCGCGGGCGACGTCCGAGTCGGGCCACGCCTATCCGGTGTACCCGGATCCCACCGGCACGTCGGTGGGCAACTCGGCGCCCGCCACGCCGGGGTCGGGGTCGGCGCCGGGCACTCCCCCGGCGGGCTGGGCTCCTGACGAGCCCGCCGCCGGGTGGGCTCCCGACGGGCCGGAGGCCGGCTGGACGCCCGACACGTCGGGCACGAGCTGGCCCGTGATCGGCACGGTGTCGGCCGACGTGCCGGACGCCTCTCCCGCGGCGGCGGCGGACGAGGCGCCACCGCAGGCGACGCCGCCCGCGGTGGCGCAAGAGGCACCTGTCACCAAGACGGCGACGAGGTCGGAGTCGGGTGAGCCCGCCTCCGACGCGCCCGCCCAGGACGGGCAGGCCGGGCAGGACGGCGGCTGGGGACCGAAGATGTCACCAAACGGCTGGCAATGATGATCGCTCACCGGGTAGTCATGCTCGCATGACGACTTCCCGAACGACGCTGCCCGAGGCCATCCCCGGGCGGCGCCGCAGGTGGCGATATGTGGCGGGCCTCCTGGTCCTGGCGGTCCTGCTCGTGGTGGGCGGCCGCCTGGCCTGGACCTGGCTCAACCCGCTGGGCGAGCAGACCATCGACCGCAGCCAGCCGGTGCTGCTGCAGTCCATCAAGGACCTGAGCCGGTTCGAGGCGGCGACGGGGAACTTCCAGGTCGTGGTGGACTTAGAGAAGGACGCCAACTTCCTGCCCGACGCGATCAAGGGCACCCGCACGCTGTTCGTCGGGGCCGGCGGGGTCGACGCCTACGTCGACTTCTCCGCCATGGCGACGAACGGGGTGACGGTCTCGGAGGACCGTACCGAGGCGACCATCCGCCTGCCGCACGCCCAGCTCGAGAAGCCGAACCTGGACAACAGCCGCTCCTACGTCTACGCGCAGCAGCGCGGCCTGTTCGACCGGGTGAGCGACTTCCTGTCGGGTTCGCCGGGCGACCAGCGGGAGCTCTATCTCCTGGCCGAGAGGAAGATCACCGAGGCCGCCGTCGCGAGCGACCTGCGCACCCGGGCCGACACCAACACCAAGGCCATGCTGTCGGGCATGCTCAAGTCGCTCGGCTTCAAGAAGGTCACGGTGAAGTTCACCGACGAGCCCTGATCCCGTGCGGATCCGCCGGGACGGCCGGCGTGCCGTCCCGGCGGGGGGTCCTCAGTGGACGTCCTCAGTGAATGTTTTCAGTGAATGTCCTCAGTCGACGAAGGTGGTGCAGTCGGCCTCGGTCACCCATTTGTGCGAGGAGATGGCGTCGTTCGCGCTGAACGCCTTGCCCGCGTGCTCTCCCACGGTCCGCTCGCTGAACTTGTTGTTGGACAGGTCGTCGGCGTAGTACTCGCCCGGCTTGAGGCAGGTGTAGCCGTAGCGCCAGTCGTAGGCGGTGTAGTCGTAGAAGGCGACCACGTCATATCCGCCCAGCGTGCCGTTGTTCATCACCGACGAGACCTTGTTGGTGGCCTTCTTGATGTCGCCGGTGCCGTCGCCCCAGTCGCGGTCGTCGTTCTCGTCGTGGCCCAGGGCGTTCGTGCAGAAGGCGTCCTGCCAGATGCGGACCTTGCCGTCCCGGTGGCCCGGGGCCTGCACCGCGTCCCACTCCTGCTGACAGCGCGTCGCCTGGACGCCGACGGGGTCCGCCGCGGCGGCGGGGGCCGCGGACAGTGAGACCGCGAGGGCGGTGATGGTCAGGCCGGTGGCCGTGATCGTACGCATGGTGAACTCCTTCGTGGAAATTCGCGGAAAACGGGGTGGATCGCCGAGGCCGGTCAGGCCCCGGAGCTGAGGGTTCGCCTGGCGCGCTCGAGCGCCTCGCGTTCGAGGTGGCCGAGGTCGGCCAGCTCGCGGGCGTACGGGCGGGCCGCCCGCTCGCGGTACCGGCGTTCCAGGGAGCGGGCGAGGTCCGCGAACGAGGTCTGCCGGGCGCAGGTGGCCTCGGCGACGGCCAGGCGTACTTCGACGGCGTGGGCCCGCGTCGCGTCCATGCCGTCGGTGAGCCGCGCGAGCGCCTGGCGGATCTCCGGCGGGTCGGCGTAGGAGTGCCCCTGCCGTGCCATGCACCGCGACCAGTCCCGCTGCGCGGCGACGAAGCGCCGATCGGCCAGGAGGTCGGGCACGTAGAGGGGCATCAGGTTCATGGCGATCTTGCCGGCGCGGAACCACGTACCGAGGTCGCCGAACAGCAACCGTTTGGCCTCACCGGTGCAGCCGCCGAACGTGCCGCTGATCGTCCCGCCCGACGGAAGCCCGGCCGTCAGCCGCAGGACGTCCCGCTCGCCCTCGAACGCCGCGTTGTAGCGGGCCCGCCGCTCCTCGGAGAGGCCGGCGAAGTAGGGGAGGTTGGGGTCGTCCTTCTTCGCGGCGGCGGCCCTGCGCGCCAGGCGTCCGCCGTAGCCGTGTTCGCGGGCCCAGCCAGGGTCGCTCAGCACGTAACCGGAGCCCCGGCGCTCGTCGGCGGTCAGCGGCGGCGCCGGCCAGTAGCGGAAGCCCTGCCGCGCCATGCACCGCTGGACGAGCAGCCCTTCGGCGCGCTCAAGCTCCGACCGTTCGGCCCCGGTCAGCTCCGCCGCCGCCGGGGCGGGGGCGCAGGCGACCAGGGACGCACAGGCCAGGGCCGTGCACAGGGTGGCGATCGGACGCGGCACTGTTCCCCCTCGCTGACGTCGGTGACCTCAGCTTCGGCGGCCGTGCGGTTGTCCGGCAGCCCCCTTTCGTCACTCTGGACAATCCCCCGCCGGGGTTCTTCACCAGCGCCCTAGGTACCTCGTGCGCCCTCCTTAGGGACTCCCTAGCTGTGCTTACGCCCGGAGATAAGGCATACGCCCGATGTGCCGGACGGGGCCTTAGGCCGAGTCTTGAGAGTGCAGGGAACAACGACACACTCAAAGGAGCATTCGGATGAACGCCGAACTCGAATACAGCGTCATGCAGCACCACGCCTCAGAGTTGCGGCAGGCCGCCGCCGAGCAGCGGCGCGTACGTGAGGCGCAGCGGAGCAAGCGGGGCGAGCGCCGCAACCGCTCGGTCTTCGCCAGGTTCCTCGCGTCATGACCGTCCACAAGCAGCCCGGCCGCAACCTCCCTCGCGGCCGGGCTGAGATGCCCCCTTAGGGGGCGGTCGCTCGGGGTCCGCATCCTGGGCGGGCTCGAGCATGGCGTGACGAAGCCCCGGTCCATTCCTGGTTGGGCCGGGGCATCGCGCTGTCCGCGCCAGAGTCGCCCTACGCGTCCTTCACGAGGTGCCGCCTTAGTCGTCCGGGTACTGGAAGACGGCGTCGAGCGGCACCCGGAACACCCTGGCGATCTGGAACGCCATCTCCAGCGAGGGCGAGTAACGGCCCTGTTCGATGGCGATGACCGTCTGTCTCGTCACGCCGACGCGGTCGGCCAGCTCCGCCTGGGTCATCTCGCCGTGCGCGAACCGCAGGGCGCGGATGGAGTTCGTGACCTTGGTCGACTTCACCACGTCGGCAGACCCCTGCGGTAGGCGATGATCTTCAGTATGGAGCCCAGTACGGACGACAGGACGAACGCCAGGAAGAGCACGTTGGCGATCCAGAAATGGTCCAGCTCGGCCAGCGCCATGGCCAGCGCGGCCACGCCGCCCGCGACGAGGAACCACTGGCCGGTGTACTCGCCGTACCGGTTGATCTGCCTGTCTCGCTGGTCCTTCTTGCCGGCCTGGTCAGGCCGGACGACGGTGACCGCGATGTTCAGCACGATCCCGGCCACGATCGATGCGCCGATGGTCCACAGCAGGGTCGCCGCGTAGGGCACCTCGGTGAGCGGGACGTCACCGGCCCGGCCGAGGATGATCGCGGCGTAGACCGCGTACGCGATGACCGAGACCACGACCATGACCCAGGCGCGTTTCTCTTCGGGTGCCATGCTCTCGAATGTAAAGCACTTTGGACATGATGTCTACAATTTTTTACACACGCCCTCGGAATGTGCGCCGCAGATCGTCCACCCACGCGTCCGGGATCTCCCACGGGATGAAGTGGCCGCCTCGGTCGTGGGCGGTGAGGTTGACATGGTTGTACCAGGCGGCGCGGTCACTGGCGACGAAGTGGTCCACGCGCTGGGCGGTGCTGACGCCGGGCGGGTTCTCGTGGCCCACGAAGGTGATGCCGGTGGGGGCCTCGATGGGCGGCCGGCGGTCGTGGGAGGGGGTCCAGGGGTAGCGGTTGTTGTTGGCGTAGGTGCGGATGGAACTGCCGATCGTGTTGCCCGCCCAGAAGATCATGGCGTGCGTGAGCAGGTCGTCCTTGGTGAAGACGGTCTCGATGTCGCCGCCGTTGTCGCTCCAGGTGACCCATCGCTCGAGGATCCAGGCGAGCATCCCGGCTGGCGAGTCGGACAGGCCGTACGCGAGCGTGCTCGGGGCCAGCATGTGCGCGGCGAGGTGGACGGCGAAGCGCCTCTCCAGGGCGACGACCCGGGCGTGCACGTCGGCGGGCAGGCCGTCGGGGATGGGCCGGCCGCCGCTGAGGTCCCAGGCCCGGTCGCCGTTGAAGAGGGTGAGCATCTGGCCGGAGCCGATGTGGATGCCGTGCAGCTCGTCGGCGTACTTGTGCCCGAGTTGCCCCGTGACCATCGCTCCGACGTCGCAACCGGCGGCGGCGTACTTGGCGTGGCCGAGGGTCCGGGTCATGAGCACGTGCCAGAGGTCGGCGACCTTCCAGAAGTTCATGTCGGGGCGACCGGTCAGCGGCGCCGAGAACCCGAACCCGGGGAAGGAGGGGACGATCACGTCGAACGCCTCCGCCGGGTCGCCGCCGTACGCGGCCGGGTCGGCGAGGGGGTCGACGACCTTGGACCAGTGCCAGAACGTCCACGGCCAGCCATGGGTCAGGATCAGCGGCGTCGGGCGGGGACCGACGCCCGGCTTGCGCATGAAGTGCACCGGCACGCCCTCGACCTCGACGCGGTAGTGCTCGTAGGCGTTGATCGCGGCCTCGGCCTTGCGCCAGTCGTAGCCGGTGCGCCAGTAGTCGACGAGCTCCCGCAGGTACGCGCCGTTCACGCCGTAGCGCCAGTCCTCGTTGCCCACGTCCTGCGGCCACCGCGTCAGCTCCAGCCGCTGCCGCAGGTCGTCGAGCACGTCATCGGGTACGTGGATCGGCTCCGGCTCCAAAGGGAAACCCTGACTCATCGCCATCTCCTACTCCCGGCTCTGCCGGTTGACGTCCTTCTGCCCGTTGAGGTCTTTCTGCCGGTTGAGCTCCCGGTTGAGCTCGACCAGGCGCGCCAGGGCGGGCACCGCCGCCGCGACGGCCGCCCGCTCGTCCGGTGTGAGCCCGTCCGCGAGCGCGGCCAGGTGCGCCACCCGCTCGGCGCGCCGCCCGTTCACGATCGCGGCCCCGGCCTCCGTGACGTGCACGAGCACGGCCCGGCCGTCGGACGGATCCGGCCGGCGCTCCACCAGCCCGTCGCGCTCCAGGCTCGTGACGATCTGCGTGATGGCCGGCTGGGTGACCTGCTCGCTGGCGGTCAGCTCGGTGAGCCGCATGGGGCCGCCGCCCTCCAGGGTGTGGAGCACGGACAACGTCGTGAAGCTCAATCGCTGCGCCTTGGGCAGGCGGATGTGCATCCGCGTGAAGTCCTCCAGCACGGAGACCAGCTCGGCGACGCTCAACTCGGTGGACACGCCGGAAAGTGTATTAGGAATTTATATAAATCCCTAATTCATTCCGCCGAGGGACCCGCGTGAGACGAGCGGCCGGCATGTTCGCCGCTGTCCGCCGCTCGGCCACGGCCGCCTCTTGGGGGATCACGTTGTGTGATCGGGTGATGAAGGTTGATGATGCCGGTATGCGCAAGCGGGTGCTGGTGTGGAGCGGGGCCGTGGCCGCGGTGGCGGCCATGGTGGGGCTGGGCGTCTACTTCACGCGGGTGGGGCTGGAGGACGCCGACAAAGTGGCCAGCGTGATCGGGGTGTTCGTCGCACTGGTGGGGCTGGCGGTGGCGATCTACGGCCTGCGCGGCGGCCGATCGCCCGAGGCTGCGGGTACGGACCCCGGCCCCAGCCCCGGCCCGGGTTCGGGTTCGGGTTCGGGTTCGGCCCAGCCGAACGTGTCGGCACCGGGGACCCGGTCGGTGGCCATCGGCGGGGACAACACCGGGGTGGTCTCCACCGGGGATGGGGCGACGAACGTGCAGATGCGCGCTGAGGCGTCGGGGCAGGCGCGCATCTACCAGGCCGGCGGCGATCAGACGATCAACGAGAAGTAGCGTCACATCCGAACACGGGACCGCCCGTGCCGGCATGACGGTGTAACGAGCCGGTCGACGCCATGCGTGCGGTCGGTGCGCCCACTCACGTCAATCGGCGGGAGGACAGGCGTGCTCCAGGTGGTCCCCGGCCTGCCGCCTCGCGTGGGGTGGATGTCCGGCGCGTGAAGGTCACCCGGCTCCACCCAGCGGACGTCGCCGGTCTCCGACCGTGCGGGTCATCAGCATCACCTCGGGCTCCTGCCGGATCTCCTCGCCCGTGCAGGCCACGATGCGCCCGGGGTCGGAATCGATGCCCAGAATGCCCACCGGGCTCCATGTGACGCCGGTCTCCCGCGCGCCGGCCTCATCTTGTCCGTGAGCGGCGCCCACTGGCCGGTGTCGCACCGGCACCGCATCAGGATGTGTCCCGTGCCGTCCACGGTGACCGTCCCGCAGGCTGGTAGGGGGTTGTTCGCCTTGGACGCGACCGGTCGGTCCGGTGTTCGACTCGCTCCATGGGACGCCTCGCAGCTCTCCACGCTGGGCCACCCGACTCACAGCGCCGACGCCGGCCGGCGCTCGGGGGAGCGTGAGAGGGCTGGAAGCCCCCTCACCCAGAGATTCGGGGCGCGCAGCGCCCCCCGTTGCGAGGTCTTGCGTTTCAGGGCTTGGGGACGGTGATGAGGAGGGCGTCGCCTTGGCCGCCTCCGCCGCACAGGCCGGCCGCGCCCAGGCCGCCGCCCCTGCGCTTCAGCTCGTACGCCAGCGTCAGGACGATTCGCGCGCCCGACGCGCCGATCGGGTGCCCCAGGGCGATGCCGCCGCCGTTGACGTTGACCTTGTCGAGGGGGACGCCCAGTTCCTTGGCCGACTGCAGGACCACGCTGGCGAAGGCCTCGTTGATCTCCACCAGGTCCAGGTCGGCGGCCGTGACGCCCTGCTTGGTCAGCGCCTGCTTGATGGCGTTGGCGGGCTGCGACTGCAGGGACGTGTCGGGCCCGGCCACGTTGCCGTGGCGGCCGATCTCCGCCAGCCACGCGAGGCCCAGTTCCTCGGCCTTCGCCTTCGACATGACCACCACGGCGCAGGCGCCGTCGGAGATCTGGGAGGCCGAGCCGGCCGTGATCGTGCCGTCGGCGGCGAAGGCCGGGCGGAGCTTGGCGAGGGTCTCGGGCGTCGTGTCACCGCGTACGCCCTCGTCCTCCTTGACGATCACCGGCTCGCCGCGCCGCTGCGGGATCTCCACCGGGACGATCTCGTCGTCGAACAGGCCGTTCTTGGTGGCGGCGGCGGCGAGCTGGTGGGAGCGGGCCGACACGGAGTCTTGCTCCTCGCGGCCGATGCCCAGCCGGGCGTTGTAGCGTTCGGTGGACTCCCCCATCGCGCACTGGTCGAACGCGCAGAACAGGCCGTCGTGGGCCATCGAGTCGACCACGTCGGCGCCGCCGTACTTGACGCCCTTGCGCAGGCCGGGCAGCAGGTGGGGGGCGTTGGTCATCGACTCCATGCCGCCGGCCACCACGATGTCGAACTCGCCGGCCCTGATGAGCTGGTCGGCCAGGGCGATGGCGTCGAGGCCCGACAGGCACACCTTGTTGATGGTGATCGAGGGGACGGTCATCGGGATGCCGGCCTTGACGGCGGCCTGGCGGGAGGGGATCTGGCCGGCGCCCGCCTGGAGGACCTGGCCCATGATCACGTACTGGACGGCCTCGGGGGCGACACCCGCGCGGTCGAGGGCGGCCTTGATCGCGATGCCCCCGAGCTCGACGGCGGGCAGCCCGGACAGGGCGCCGAGGAGCTTGCCGATGGGGGTGCGAGCTCCGGCCACGATGACGGAACTGGACATGACGAAGGCCTCCTGTGCTCGCGTCGGGTTCTTTGACACCATACCCACGAGTAGGACGACGATCGCCATGGAGGTAGGGCACACATGTTCATGCGCATCGACCACATCGGGATCGCCTGCCGCGACCTCGAAGAGAAGATCGAGCTCTTCTCGCGCACGTTCGACCTGACGGTCGTGGCCCGCGAGGTGAACGAGGAGCAGGGCGTCAAAGAGGCCATGCTGCATATCGCCGACGGTGAAGGTGGGGGCTCCTACATTCAGCTACTCGAACCCCTCTCGGAAGACTCCCCTGTGGGAAAATTCCTGGCTAAGCGGGGCGAGGGTGTTCATCATGTGGCATTCGGCGTGCCCGACGTCGCCGACGCGATGGCCACGATCGGCGAGAAGGGAGTGAGACTGCTGGACGAGCGGCCCCGGCACGGGTCGATGGGCTCGCAGATCGCATTCCTGCACCCCAAAGATGTGGGTGGCATGTTGACGGAATTGGTCCAATCGGCCAAACCATCACAAAACGGATAAAACGTTCATATGTAACTAGTCACGCAGAAACGTGGACGGGGCTTCGCAGGGGGCACCGGCGGAGTACGCTTGACCTTCCACCGGACAAGGGGCCTGCCGCGAGGCACAGGCTCCTGGCTCGGATGCCCCGAACCCCCCGTCCGGCCCGTGTAGCCGTCTCGACAACCCAGGATCGAGCCTCCATGCAGTCCGACATCGACGCCCAGCTCAACAACTTCTTCGAGGACGCCCCAGCTCGCGAGTTCGACGTGGTGCTCCGTGGTTACGACCGGCATCAGGTCCACGATCACCTCAAGCAACTCGATCAGGAGCTACGCCAGGCCCGCGAACAGGCCTCCGGCCTGCAGCGCGATTTGTCCGACTCGCAGCGCCAGCTACAGGAGCAGGAGCGTCCCACCTACTCCGGTCTGGGCGCTCGCATCGAGCAGCTCCTGCGCCTGGCCGAGGAGCAGGCGACCGAGCTCGTCCAGGCCGCCAGGTCCGAGGCCAACGAGATCAAGGCCGCCGCCAAGGTCGAGGCCGCCGATCTGCGGGCCGCCGCCGAGGCCGAGGCCGCCGAGAAGCGCGCCCAGGCCACGCGCGAGAGCGACGAGATGCGCACGTCGGCGGAGCGGGACGCCGAGGACATCCGCTCGACCGCGCGCCGCGAGTCCGACGAGCTGACCAACACGACCGAGCGCGAGGCCGCCAAGCTGCGCGCCACGGCCGACCACGAGGTCGCGGAGAAGCGGGCCGACGCCGAGCGGGAGATCGCCAAGCTCCGCACCACCACCGAGCGCGAGGTCGCCCAGCTCCGGGCCTCGACCAAGCGCGAGCGCGACGAGGTGCTGACCACCGCCAAGCGGCAGGCCGACGAGATGCGCGCGCAGGCTCAGCGCGTGCTGGAGGAGTCGGAGGCCAAGCGGGCGCAGGACGAGGCCGAGTTCGAGATCCAGCTCGCCTCCCGCCGCGAGGAGGCCGAGCGCCAGGAGGCCGAGCGCCACGCCACCGCGCAGGCCGCCACGCAGAAGCTGGTCGCCGAGGCCGAGCAGCGCGCCGCCACGGCCGAGTCGAGGGCCACGAAGGCGACCCAGCAGGCCGACCAGACGCGCCGCGAGGCCGATCTGCACGCCAAGCAGCTCGTCGCGAACGCCCGCAAGAGCTCCGAGACCATCGTGGCCGAGGCCAAGTCGAGCGCCGACACGATCGTCACCGAGGCGAAGAACGACGCCGAGCGCACGCGTACGGCGATGCAGCGCCAGGTCGACGAGCTCACCCGCCAGCGCGACAGCATCACCAGCCACCTCGCCCAGCTGCGTCAGCTGCTCGGCGGCGCCGCCCTGCCGGGCATGGAGCCGGAGCCCGCGGTCACCGCGGCCCCGCCGAAGCCGGCGCTCGCGGCGGAGCCGCCGGCTCCGGCCCCGACGCCCGCGGCCAAGGCCGAGAGCAAGTCGGAAGACGACGCCGAGTGGTGGCAGGAGTAGCCGAGACGACCGTTTATCGGGCACACGGGGGCTGAATAGACGGCTGGAGAGAGCCTGGCGATCGGATGGTCGCTAGGCTCTCTCTTTGTTGTCAGGCGTGTACGGACCGGCGCCGGTCCGTCATGCTCGGTCGCGAAGCCCTCAGGAGTCCCCCTTGTCCGCAGAAGTCGAGCCTGCCAAGGTCGAGGAGCCACCCAGGGCCGAGCCCGCGCCCCCGCGGGACAGGGCCCAGGATGACGACCCCATCGGGCAGGCCGCGCAGCCGTACGGGTTGCCGGGCAAGCCGCTGGCGCGCGGGCCGTTCCTGTTCGGGCTGGTCGGCGGGCTGGGTGTGCTGACGGCGATCGCGATCGCGCAGATGGTCGTCAAGTCGCTGAGCACGATCGTCCTGGTCGTGGTGGCCATGTTCCTGGCCGTCGGGCTCAACCCGGCCGTCGAGGCCTTACAGCGCCGCGGCCTGGCCAGGCGGGGCGCGATCGCGATCGTGTTCACCGGGGTCATCGTGGCGTTCGTGCTGTTCGGGGTGGCCGTGGTGCCGCCGGTCAGCCAGCAGCTCAGTGAGTTCATCAACGCCGTGCCGGGCTACTTCACCGAGCTGAGCAACAATGCGACGCTGCGCCAGCTCGACGCCGACTACCAGATCCTGCCGCAGATCAAGGCGTTCGTGACGAGCACGCTGGGGCCGTCGCTGGCCACCGGGATCATGGGCGCGGGGCTGGTGGTGCTGAACGGCGTGTTCACCACGGTGACGCTGCTGGTGCTCATGCTCTACTTCCTCGGCTCGCTGCACACGATCAAGGACTATCTGCTCAAGCTCGTACCGGCCTCGCGCCGGACACGGACGGGCGCGATCTCCGAGCAGATCCTGTCCGGGATCGGCGGCTACGTCGCGGGCAACGTGCTGATCTCGGTGATCGCGGGCATGCTGACCTGGATCTTCCTGTCGATCGCCGGCGTCCAGTACGCGCTCGCGCTCGCCCTCGTCGTGGCCCTGACGGACCTGATCCCGCTGGTCGGCGCCACGATCGGAGCAGCGCTGGTGACCTGTGTGGCGCTGCTGCAGTCGGTGCCCGCCGGCATCGCCTGCCTGATCTTCTTCCTGGTCTACCAGCAGGTGGAGAACTACCTCATCTACCCGAGGGTGATGAAGCGCTCGGTCGACGTGACACCGGCCGTGACGGTGATCGCCGCGCTGTTCGGCGGCGCCCTGCTCGGCATCGTCGGCGCCCTGCTGGCCATCCCGGTGGCGGCGGCGATCTCGCTGATCATCCGCGAGGTGGTGCTGCCCCGCCAGGACGGGGCCTAGCTCCGGCCGCCGCCGAGCTCGGTCCGCAGGAATTCGATCACGGCCGTGTTGAACGCCTCCGGCTGCTCGACCGCGCTCAGGTGGCCGGCCTTGGGGATGATCTCCAGCTTGCCCTCCGGCACCGCGCGTGCCATGGCCTCGGCGTCGGCGGGCGGTGAGAGCTCGTCCTCCTCCCCCACGACGATCAGCAGCGGCGCCTTCAGGGCGCTGAGCGTGTCGAAGGAGTCGGGGCGCGCGGCCATGGCCCGCTGCGCCCAGGCGACGGCGCCCGGCGGCGCGGACTGCACCAGCCCCTTGACCCGTCCGAACACCATGGCCCGCCGCTCCTTGGTGGTGGGCCCGATGAGCGCCGGAAGCACCTCGCTGACCAGCACCTCGCTGCCGCCGGCCAGGACGGCCTGGGCGATGCGTTCCCTGTTGTCCCTCGCCGGGGGCGGATCCGGACTGGCCTTCGTGTCGGCCAGGATCACGCCGAGCACGCGGTCGGCGTGCCGACGGCAGAACGCCATGGTCACGTAGCCGCCCATCGACAGCCCGCCGATCACCGCCCGGTCTATGCCCTCCTCGTCGAGCAGCCTGGCGACGTCGTCGGCCATCAGGTCGAGCGACGGCTCGTCCTCGCCCAGCCGCGACCCGCCGAAGCCGCGCAGGTCAGGCGTGATGACGCGGCAGACCCGGGCCAGCCCTTCCCGCTGGGCCAGCCACATGGCCGACGACAGTGGGAACGCGTGAAGCAGCACAACCGGGATCCCGGTCCCGGCGAATCTCGTGTAGAGCTGCACGGACCACACGGTAGCCCGGTTCACGGCGACAATCACTCAATGTCGTATGCCTATATCTCTGGAGAGCCCTGACTAGTTCGCTAAAAGCCGCACTCCATCAATGTCCACCATAAATCTGACATTGCCCGCCGAATAATTCACGCGCACAATCCAGGCAAACCGACCATGCCACGAGGTGACCCTGATGGCAGGAACCCGCCCCGCGCTCCCCGACGCCACCAACGGCGCCTTTCTCCTCCAGGCGCTGGATGAGGCGAACGCCCGCAGGGCCGAGCACCACGCGCCGCCCCTGGCCATGGACGCGCTGCTGGTCGACTACGCCAAGGCGCGGGCCGCCGCCCTCTCGGAGCACGAGGGCCTGCGCGCCGGCCACCACGGGTTGCGCGCGGGGACGGGCGAGAACCTGTACTGGCGCGCGGGCGACGACATGAGCGACGCCGCCGAGGCGGTGGCCTCCTGGTACGCCGAGTCCGCGGCCTACGACTGGGACGACCCGCGCCCCGGCCACTTCAGCCGGCTCGTCTGGAGGAGCACCACGAGGATGGGCGCCGCCCGCGTGGCGGGACAGGGCCCGGAGGCGTACGAGACGTACATCGTGTTCGTGTTCGAGCCTCTGGGCGACATCCAGGGCGAGCACGAGAAGAACGTGTCACGTCCCTGACGCGATGGCCGTGACGCCACCGTCGACGAAGAGCACCTGCCCCGTCATGTACGCCGACGCCGGGCTGGCCAGGAACACGGCCGGTTGGGCCATCTCCTCCGCCGTCCCCCACCGCCGCATGGGCACGCCGGCGATCGTGGCCGCGCCGCCGCTCGCGTCGTCCCAGAGGTTGCGGTTGAGGCCGGTGGCCGTCCAGCCGGGGCACAGGGCGTTGACCCGCACCCCCGAGCGGGCCCACTCCACGGCCAGCGTCTTGGTCAGCGCCACCAGCCCGGCCTTGGCGGCGGCGTAGGGCGCGAGCAGGGGCGCGCCGAGCGCGGCCACCGAAGCCACGTTGATGACCACGCCCCCGCCGCGGCCCAACAGGTGCGGGGCGACCGTGTGGCAGACGGCCATGGCGGAGTCGAGGTTGAGCCGCATCAGCTTGTCCCATCCGGACAGCCGCAGGTCCTTGAACTCGACCATGAAGTTCGAGCCGCCGGCGTTGTTGACCACGATGTCGAGGTGCCCGAGCCCGTCGATCGCCGCCTTCACGACGCCCGCCGCGGCCTCGCGGTCGGCAAGGTCGGCGGGGATGACGACGGCGCGCCGCCCCAGGGCCTCGACCTCCTTGCCCACCTCGGCCAGCGTCTCGGCCGACCGGGACACCAGCGCCACGTCGGCCCCCGCCGCGGCGTACGCGAGCGCGATGGCCCGCCCGATCCCCTTCGACGCCCCGGTGACCAGGGCCTGCTTCCCGCTGAGATCGAACGCGCTCACGCCGCCTCCTCGTTCCGGAAACCGAACAAGATTCTACGGACAAAGGGCCACGAGACGCCACCGGCGCGGAGCCACGAGGGCCCCGCGCCGATGGTCGTTCAGCCAACCGCTCTGGGGATCAGCCCAGCCCTCCGAGGAGGGCGTCGAAGAAGTCGGCGATGTCGTCGCCGAGCTTCCCGCCGCGCATGCCCAGATGCGCGGTCGCCCCTCGTTTGGTGTTGACCTCTATCTCGATCTTCTCGGGCTTGAAGATCTGCTTCTCACCCTGTCCGGAGCCGCCACCGCGCGGCAGGTTCGACGGTGGCCTCCCCTGCGGGTACATCCGGCCGTTGCCGTAGACGGTGTACGACTGCGTCGGCTGCGTGGTGCCGTCGTTCCGGTAGACCTGGCTCGGCCGTGGCCGGGCCGGCTGCCGGTTCGCCTTCGGCGGCGCCTGCCGCTGCGTCGACCGGTGACTGGTCGGACGCCGCACCGGGCGCGAGCGCGCGTGCTGAACCCCTCGGGGGACGTAGCCGTTGCGCCGGTTGTACCGCTGACGTGCCAGCACCTTCTTCTTCGCGGCCGCCGCCTCGCGAGCCGCCTTGCGCGCCTCTCTGCGGGCCCGTGCCGCCGCCCGGCGCTTCGCCGCCGCCTCACGTGCCTTCTCGGCCGCCTCGCGTGCCTTCTTCCTCGCCGCGGCCAGGGCTCTCTTCTTCGCCTCGGCCTTGGCCCGCCGCTTGGCCGCCTCGCGTGCCCGCTTCTTGGCCTCTTCCAGCGCCCGCTTCCTGGCCTCCTCCAGGGCCTTCTTCCTGGCGATCTCCCTGGCGCGGCGGATGGCCGCCCGCCTGGCGGCCTGCTGGGCCGCCCTCTTGGCGAGGTAGCGGGCCCCGACGCGGACGCCGATGCCGACCACGATCCACACCCACTGCCCGTCGGGGTCGCTCATGGAGACGGGGCTGTTGCTGGCGTAGGAGTAGCCGTTGAGCTGCTGCGGATCCACGTCGTCGATGATCGGGTCCACCGACAGGAAGCGGCCGTGCTTGGCGTCGTACTCGCGGGCGCCCAGGTGGACGAGCCCGGTCGTGGCGTCCTTGGTGCCTCCGACGAATCCGCGCTGACCCGGCCACCATGGCGGTGGCGAGCCCCGGTCCTCACCGAACGGCGTCATCCTCCGTACGGCCAGGTCGCCGTTGCCGGCGTTCACCGCGGCCTGCGCGGTGCCCTGGTGGTCGGCGGCCAGGAAGAAGACCTGGTTGTCGTTCGTGCGGACCGCCACGGCCTGGTCGTTGATCGTGTAGTAGCGGGTCTGCTCGACCGCGTCCTTGGCGAAGTCGAAACGCAGCTCCAGGTCGTCGATGTAGAGCGTCGCGTCCGTGGGCGTCTTGCGGATCAGGCGGTCGCCCTCGGCGTCGTACAGGAACGACGTCGTCTTGCCCGCCTCGGTCACCGACTCCAGGTTGCCCTCGGCGTCCCAGACCAGGGCCTGGTCGGAGGTGCCGACCTTGCGCCTGGTGGTGTTGCCCGCGGCGTCGTACTCGAAGAGGTCGGCACCGGCGTTCTTCAGCGCGTGCGGCTGCTTGCCGCCCGCCGCCGGGTAGGTGTAGTCGCGGACGGTCTCGGCCGCGCCGCCCCAGGCGTGCTTGGTCTCCTTGGTCCGGTTGCCGGTGACGTCGTAGGCGTAGCTGACCGCGTACGGGGCCACGCCGCCGATCTTGCCGGACTGCGGGCCGCCGGAGGCGCAGTCGTCGGTGCCGGTCCAGGCCGAGGTCAGGCGGCGCAGGCTGTCATAGGTGAAGCACTGCGTGTCCTGACCGGCGGCGCCCTTGTCGGCGATCCTGGTGATGTTGCCGACGGCGTCGTAGGTGTAGCTGAGGTCGAGGTCGGTCGCGGTGGCGCCCTCCCTGTCCAGCCGCATGCCGGTCAGCCTGCGGGTGGCCTCGTCATGGTTGTAGGTGAGCCAGGTCTTCTTGCCTCCGGTGCCCAGCTCGTACTGCAGGGTCTCGCCGAACTTGGAGTAGCGGGCCGCGGTCACGTACGACGACAGGCCGCTGACCTTGGTGGGCTGGCCCAGCTCGTCGTAGGTGTAGGCGACCGACTCCTCCGCCAGCCCGCCGGCCGCCGGGAAGGTGACCGACTGGACCTGGTCGTCCAGCGTGTAGCGGGTGTTGAGCTGGTAGGAGCCCGCCAGCTTGCCCTCCCGCTCCGGGACGGTGACGGTCTCGCGCAGAGTGCGGTAGTCGGCGTCGATCGCGTTGATCTCGGCCTTGTACGCCTGCCCGCCCACGTACCGGATGGCGGCGTTCTGGTGGCCCTTGGCCAGCGCGTCGTACTTCCACTCGGCCAGCAGTGTGCCCGTGGCCGAGCCGTCGCGCAGCTCCTTCTTGCGGCCCAGCGCGTCGTAGCCGTACCACAGGGTCTTGCCGCGGGCGTCGGTGGTGGTGACCACCTCGTCGGCGTCGTTGTACGTCATCGTCGTGACGCCCTTGTCGGGGTCCTCGGTCTTGATCTCCCGGCCGCGCAGGTCGTAGTGGTGGCGCCACACGTTGCCGGCCGGGTCGGTCACCGTGGACAGGCGTCCGGCGTGGTCGTAGGTGTACTTGGTGGAGTCGTACTCGCCGGTCGGCGTCGAGCCCTTGTACTGGCGCAGCTCGATCAGGCGGTCCTCGGCGTCACCGATGCGGGTGGTCGCTGTACCGCCCTGCGGCGGCGTCACGTGGAGCCGGTCGCCCTCCTGCTTGGAGGAGACCCGGTACTTCTCCTGGCCCTTCGCCTTCAGGATCTGGACGTTGACGTCGCCGATGCCGTCGAAGACGGACACGACCTGCGTGGGCACGTCCGCGTCGGCCACCGCCAGCAGGTCGGTGGCGGGCGCCCCGGTGGAGAAGTAGCCGGTGTTGGCCTTGGACTGCTCGCCCAGGGAGTTGTAGATGGTGTCGGTGATCGTGCGGCCGTCACGCAGGTTGGGGTCCTGCGTCTGCTCGTCCCTGGGCGCCGGTTCCTGGGTCTGGCGCTCGCGGGACAGGCCGTCGTACAGCTCGTGGCTGGTGGTGTAGGCGCCGTCGCCGCGCAGCGTCTTCGTGGTGACGATGCTGGGGCCGTCGGCGCGCATGGTGTAGGAGTACTCGGTGCTGGGCGACTGGTTGGCCGCCTTGCTGCGGTCGGGCTGCCAGACCTTGGTCAGGCGGCCGAGCGCGTCGTACTCCAGATCGGTGCGGCGGCCGTTCGCGTCGATCTCGGTGACGGGCTCGCCCCATGCCGGCTGGACCACCGTGCGGTCCACGTGGCCGAGCTGGTTGGTCTCGGTGACCTCGGTGGGCAGGGCGCCCGCCGCCGGGGTGTAGGCGGTGACCTCCTTGGTGCCGACCGCGTCGGTCTCGCTGGTCACGCGGCCGTAGGCGTCGTACGTGCTCGTGCTGTCGGTGATCGTCGTTCCGTCGCCGGAGACGACCTGCTGGACGCTGGTCACGTCACCCTTGGTCGGCGCCTGGCCGTGCGTCCTGCCGTCGTACTGGACCTTCTCGTCGGAGATGACCTCTTCCCCCGCCAGCGTGGAGACCGCGGTGCCGCAGCTCGCGGCGACCTTCTGGATCCGGCTGGGGTAGTCGAGCATCCAGGTCGTGTCGTTGCGGGCGTAGGTGTAGCGGACGCACTGGTCGTCGTCGGCCGTGGCCAGGTCGCCCTTCTCCTCGACCTGGGTGAGCAGGCCCTTGTCGTCGTACGAGCGCTCCTCCCCGGTACGCCGCCACGCGCCGCCCGCGATCGCGGTACGGGTGACCATCGACTTCGCTTCCACCAGGTAGGCGGTCTTGGTGACGCCGCCCTGCGTGGACTCGGCGCTCTTCAGCGACCACGGGATCTCGACCGACGCCTTCAGCAGGGCGCCGCCGTCGCCGTCGTAGAGGAGCTCCTCGTTCTCGAAACTGGCGTACTGGTCGAGGTCGTCGCGCTTGACGCCCTCGGAGTCCGTGACCTGCACGGTCCGCTTCGAACCGTCGGCCTGCCTGTCACCGTGCATGCCCCGGAAGTAGCGGAACTCCGTGAGCGTGCGCTTGGTGTCCTGGCCGTCGCCCTCGCGCACCCGCACCCGGCCGAAGCCGCGGAAGTCCGCCCACGTGCGGTGCTCGGGCTTGACGAGGATGTTGTCGGCGTAGTGCCAGGCGGCGCCGTCGAGGTACTCGTAGCTGGTGACGACGTTGGGCGAGCCCGCGACGCGGTCCACCTCGACCGTCTGCGACACCACGTACTTGTGGAACCAGTCGGTGACCTCGCCCTCGTTCGGCGGGGCCCAGCGCTGCGGGAAGCACCGCTTGGTGTTCTTGTCGGCGGCCGGCAGCTCGCCGGGCTTGCACTCGGCGGCGGCGTAGTTGACCCGCAACTCGCCGCCGGTCCCGTTGTCGACCGCCTGGACGCGCCACTTGACCAGCGGGGCGCGGCCTTCCTGGGCGTCGACCCGGTTGGCGAGCTGGATGCCCATGAACGTGGTCTTGGGCAGCGTGACCGTGCCGCCCACGTGGCCGCTCTGCTGGATCGAGGCCAGCCACAGCGCCGGGCTCATGCCGTCGCCCGAGGCCGGGAACTGGTGCGCCAGCGCCCAGGAGTCCACCGCCGCGTACTGGCCCGAGGCGTTGACGATCTGGGTGGTGATCTTGGTCAGCCGCTTACGCGTGAAGAACGTCGGGGTCGTGCGGTCGGTGCACTTCACGCCGGAGTCGCAGATCTGGTCGAACGGCACGTCCGGCCAGTGGGCGGCGGTCTCCTTCTTGAGCTCGGCCGCGGCGCACGTCACCGTGCCGCTGGGCAGGCAGCGCTCGGCCACCTCGAACAGCACACGGGCGGCCGGCGCCTTGGTGAACAGCTCGTTCTGCAGGTAGCCGTAGTCGATCCGGGCCAGGTAGGCGCCGCGCACGTAGGAGGTGCCCAGCTCCGGTTTGCCGTTGCGGCCGTAGTAGTTGGTCTCGCGCTCGTACCAGTAGGTGGTCGCGTTGCCGTGGGTGTCCACGGCGTAGTCGAGGTTCCACCGGTATCCCTGCTGGCACCAGGCGTTGGCCGGGGTGCTGTTGTAGCAGGGCTCACCGCTGTTGTTGCCGAACACCGGCACCGTCTGGACCGACTTGGTCTCCGCCTTGCCGCTCGCCCAGCCGGGCAGCCGGTTCAGGCCGAAGGTGTACTGGGTACCGTCGGCCGTGGTGACCCGCCAGTACTCGCCGTTGTTGTCGCCGTTGGTGGCGCCGGTGAGGTATTCGATGCGGGTGCCGTCGTCGCGCTTGGGCCGCCACTGCTTGCTCGTGGCGTCCTTGACCAGCTCGACGGACGAGCTGCCGAGCGACAGGATCGCGTTGTCCTGGTCCCAGCACAGGTCGCCGGTCTTCTTGCCGTCGATCGTGCAGGACTTGTAGCGGCGCTCGATGAAGCCGCCGGGATTGAGCTCGAAGCCCTCGCCGACCCAGGAGGCCTGGTTGTTGGTGGAGGCGGTACGGCCGTCCACGCTCTGCGAGGAGTAGCCGAGCGCGATCTCCGGCTCGTCGCCGCCCAGCGCGGGCGGGGTGCGCAGCTCGTAGTTCCAGGTGAAGTCGCCGGTCTGGGTGCCGACGCTCCAGTCCGCCGTGGGGGCCAGCGAGGTCGCCGAGTGGTCGCCCGACGAGCCGGAGGCGGCGGCGGTGAGAGCGTAGACGGCGCCGGTCTCGACCTCGGCGGTCACCGTGCCGTCCTTGGTGTTGTTCTCGCTTTTCACCGCTTCCGGCGCCGCGCAGTTCGTCGCGGCGCGGTCGAGCGCGCATTCGTCCAGCTTGACCATGCGCAGGCGGGAACCGTAGTCACCGCCGTACGCGTAGCGGAAACTGGAGTAGTCGATCTCCAGGCGGGTCTTCTTCGCCGCCCTGGCCGTGGCGACGCCCTGTCCCGGCGACACGCGCAGCGCCAGGCCCAGCCTGTCGGTGTCGAGCAGCTCGACGCTCACCGGCTCCGCGTCGGCCGCGGCCACCCTGGCCTCGCCCTTCCGCGGGGCCAGCTTCACCGGGAAGCCGGCCGCCAGGGTGCTCGCGGAGCCGCCCAGCTCCGCCTTCTGCGTTCTCGGCCAGGTCACGCCTGGTGGCGCTGTCCAGGCCTGTTTCTGCACGGGGTCGGCCAGCGGGGGCCGGACCGGGACGCTCGTGCCCTTGACCGGGGTCTCTTGCTGCGTGGACGGGGCGGGCCTGGAGGCCGCCTGGGCCGGCATCGCGTACGCGATCGGCAGGACCAGGACGATCGAGAGGGTGGCCGCGAGCCTGCTCGGCCAGGGGGACGCGGACTTGGGCTGTTCCTGGAAACGGTTCCAGGAGGGGTCGGGAATGTCGGGTTCGTCAGGGGGCGGAAAACGATTCCAGCGGGATTCGGGCAGCTCTAACTCATCCGGCAGATCCATGGACCTCTCCCAGTCGGGGGTGCGGTACGGGAGTTACTGGGCGGCTAGTTGGGCGATTTGCTCGGCGTTCAGCACTCCGTCATAGGCGCGGACGTCATCCACCGTCCCCGGCCAGAAGCCGGTGAAGGCGCCCGCGGTCTTGGTCCGGCCCAGTTGCAGCGGGCCGGTCGCGCTCCACGCGCTCAGGTGGCTGGTGACGGTGCTGGTGGACAGCCGGCCGTTGACGTAGACGCGCAGCTCACCGGCCAGCGGGTCGTACACGCCGGCGACGTGCGTCCACTCGAGCGGGTTCGGGATGGCATCGGAGCGGGTGCGGACGAGGGCGGCGGTGTCGGTGTCGGCGGCGGCCATGCCGAGCGTCCACCGTCCCTGCTCCTTGTCGAAGCCGAGCTGGAAGCCGGCGGCCCGGCTGCCTGGCTGGGCCACGGCCGCCGTGTCGCGGGTGGGCAGGTAGTCGAGCTGGGTCCAGGCGGCCACGGTGAAGCCCGACCTGGTGTTGACCACGGGCGCGGCCGTCTGGGCGAAGCCGTTGACGCCGTCGAGCGCGAGTGCGCCGTCCAGCCAGCCAGACGTCCACGAGGCGGCTCCGGACAGCGTCGCCGCGCCGGCCCGGCCCGAGGATTCGGCGGCCGACGTGCCGGACTCCTCGTCCAGCTTCCAGTGGCCCACCAGCGTGGCAGCGCTGTTGACCAGGTCGGCGACCTCGTCGGCGAACATGGCGCGGCCATAGAACCGCACCTCGTCGACGTCCCCGGGCCAGAATTCCGAAGCCGCCCCGTTGACCTTTCCGCGGCCGATCGTCACAGGGCCTGTGGCGTTCCATGGTGCGGTGACGGTGGCTGTGCCCTCCAGCTTGCCGTTCACGTAGAGCGTGATCTGGCCGGCCGCCGAGTCGTAGACGCCGGTCAGGTGGGTCCATTCGTTCAGCCTGGGCGCGGCGGCGGACTTGGCGCGCACCACCGGTGCGGCGTCCGCGTCGGAGCCCGCCACGGCCAGCGCCCAGCGGTCGTCGGCCTTGGAGTACTGCAGGGAGATCGCGCCCGTCCTGCCGCCCTCCTGGGTGACGGCGGTGGCGGTGGCGGCCGTCCCGGTCAGGCGGGCCCAGGTGCTGACGGTGAAGTTGCGGCTGGTGTCGACGGCGGGGCCGGAGGTCTGGGCGTAGGCGTTGGCGAGCTTGAGCGCCGTGCCGGTCTTGCCCGAGGTCCAGGTGGCTCCATAGAGGGTCGCCGGGCGGGCGCCCGCCGCGTCGGCGGCCACGGTGCCCTGGCCGTCGTCCATCGTCCAGTGTCCGCTGGCGGGCCGGCCCGCGTTGACGTTGAAGACGTAGGTGCGGATCGGGCCGAACTGGCCGGCGCGGTCCTTGCTGCGTACCGACAGCACGTTGGGGCCGTCGTGGCGCGGGGTCAGCGCGATCGTGGTGGAGCCGTCCGAGCCGGGCGTGACCTCGTTCTTGGGCGTGGTGTCCACACCCCAGACGTAGGCGGCCACGTCGGTGACGCCGTTCGGGGCGAACGTGAACCTGCCCGGGAGGCCGACGCCGTCGCTCCAGCCGTTCTCGGTGTAGTCCGGCGAGGAGATCTCCGGTTCCCGGCCAGGGGCAGTGGCGTCCACGGTGGCCTCGCACCAGGGGCTCCACGCGCTGTTGGCCTTGCCGTCCTCGGCGCGGGCCCGCCAGCGGATCAGGGCGCCGTCGTTGTACAGGCTCACCGGGATGGTGGCGTAGAAGGCCGTGCCCGTCGATCCCATGGAGGTGACGTACTCGCCCGTCTTCGTCCCGGCGGCGTTGTACCACTCGAAGCGGCCACGGACCGAGTTGTCGGTGTCCTTGAGCTTGGCCCACAGCTTCGGCGTGGCGGTGCTGATGATCGGCCGGCTGTCACCGGAGAGGCAGGGGCCGCCCGGGTCGGACCACAGGTCGGCCGCCACCGGGTTGCCCGGCAGCGAGTTGTACTCGATGACCAGGCTCGGGTTGTTCTTGAACTTCTTCCAGGCGTACACGTCGGTCTCGCTGGTCGCCCGCAGGCCGATCGTGACGTTGGCCCACTTGTTGGCTGCGGCGTTGACGACCTGCGGGGTGACGTTGAACTCGACCCCGCCGGGCAGGCAGCTCGGGCCCCAGCCCTTGGCCACGTTCACCGTGTCGAGCAGGGTGACCCAGGCGGGCTGCTTGCTCCAGGTGGTGGTCTTGCTGATGGTGTTGGTCGCCCATGCCTCGACCTTGCGGGCGCTGCACGAGTACGACCACGTCTCGTACGTGCGCAGCGTCGCCTTGATGATCTGCTTGCCGTGGATGGTCGAACCGGTGTTCATCTGGTAGAACGTGCGGTTCTTCTGCGACTCCACGTGCCCCACCCGGGCGACGTCGCTGGAGTTGAGGTAGTTGGAGTTCGGCCAGTTGCTCCAGACCGCGGTCCAGGCGTTACGGGCGGCCGAGAAGTACGGGTCCAGATAGACGGGGAACTTGGTCCGCGCGTCCGTCATCATCCGCCGGTCCGGCCGCAGCCGCAGCTCCCTGCCGGTCAGCTCCACGCCCATCGTGGCCTCGTTGGCCTCCGGCGAGCGGCCCTCCTTGAGCGCCTGCGGGCTCGTGATCCCCTCGGAGTCCCACATCTTCGGGGTGGGCGCGATGAAGAGCGTGCCCTCGTTCTGGTCGACGGCCTCCAGGTTGCCCGCCTGGTCCGCCTTCAGCGTCAGGCCCTTGGCGGCCAGCGGGAACCTCAGCTCGGTCATCGCCGCCGCGGCGGCCCGCGACTTGACCACGAGGACGTGGGAGAAGCCGTCCACGTCGGCGGTGACCTGGAGGTCCACGCCGGGCATGACCTCCGCGTAGGTGGCGGTGTCGCCGTTGAGCGTCGGCTTGGGCAGCGTGCCCGTCCAGCCGAGCTCCATCGACTTGGCGCCGCGCGACAGGCTGGCCAGCGGGGCGTCGCCGCCGCCGGAGAACGTCAGGCCGACCGCGGTGGCCACGGGCTCCACCGCGCCGTCGGGGCGCAGGCGGAGCGTGGTGTCCACGGGCACCCAGCGGTCGCCCTGGCGTACGCGTACGGGACGGACGTGCATCTCCATGGTGAGCCTGCCGTCAGGCTGGGCGAAGACCTGGCGGGTCTCGCTGCGCAGCGACTCGACCTCGATCTGCTTGCCGGTGCTGCGCGCCGAAGCGAGCGCGGCCTGCTCGCTGTCGGCGGGGGGCTGAACGGTTCGGACGCGTTCTCGCGCCTCCTCGGCGGCCACCGGATGGGTGACTGCCAGTGTCGAAATCGATAACGCCGCCGCGACCAGTCCATGCACTACCCGCATACGATCCTCGCCCATGCCGAGCAGGGGTTACGCCCGGACTAGGACCGCCCGGCGTCTCCACGATCTTCGGTTGACGATCGGATTGTCGCTTTCGTCATCGCGGAGGTCCAGGGTTCTGTTCATTCTGCTCAAAGATTTTTTCATGACCGCAATACGGCTGGAGATATTCGTCAGACCTCCGTCGGCAGCGGGTGGGCGGCCGGATTGACCCTCTTGACGATCTCGTCCAGGGCGATCCGCACGTACGGTTCGCCCACCCAGAGGTGCTTGGCGCCGTCCACGCCGATGACCTCGGCCTGCGGAACCCGGGCGAAGCGCCGGCGGGCCTCATCGGGCCGCAGGTAGTCGTCGAACTCCGGCACCAATGCCACCAACGGTCGTCCGAAATGGGCCCAGCCGTCCAGATCCTCATCGGTGGCCCGGTGCAGCGGCGGCGAGAGCAGGATCGCGCCCTCCACCAACGGGTCGTGGGCCCACTTGAGCGTCAGCTCGGTGCCGAACGACCAGCCGACGACCCAGACATGCGGAAGATCGTGGTATTCGGCGTATTCCAGCGCCGCGGCCACGTCGAACCGCTCCCCCTCACCCCCGTCGAACGCCCCTTCCGAGGTGCCCCGGTCGGAGGACGTGCCCCGGGTGTTGAAGCGCAGCACGGCCAGATCGGCGAGCGCGGGCAGCCGGTTGGCGGCCTTCTTGTAGACATGGCTGTCCATGAAACCGCCGTGGGTGGGCAGCGGATGCAGGGTCACCAGTGTCGCCACCGGCGGACGGTCGAGCGGCAGGGCCAGCTCGCCGACCAGCGTCAGGCCGTCGCCGGTGTGCAGCTCGATCGGCTCCCGCCGGGCGGGCAGAACGGTCGCCGCGCGAATCTCCACCATGAATCCCTTCAGTAACGGCTGCGGCCGGGGCCGCGGTCGAGTCTCTTGCGCCAGCAGGCCGGATGCCAGTGACGGCGCTCCTCGTCGCCGCCCGGCCAGTTGGGCCAGGCCACCAGGTGCGGCTGGCCGCCGCGGATCTCCTGGTCGCAGCCGGGACAGCGGTAGTCCTTCGCCGAGGAGGCTCCAGTGAGCGTACGCACCTTCCACTCCCCGTCGGGCCACTCCTCCACCTTGTCGACGCCGGTCGGGAAGCCGAGGGGACGGGAGGAGTCTCTCCGGCGGGCGCGGCGCGGGCTCATCGACGGGGGAACTCGCTGGCACCGGCGGTGACGAGTTGGTCGAGCAGCGGGGCGGGGGCGAAGGACGGCTCGCGGTATTCGGCGTAGAGCGCCCGCAGCCCGTCGCGGACCCTGGCCAGGCCCAGGGACTCGAGCGTCTCGAAGGGGCCGGCCAAGTAGCCGCAGCCCAGGCGCATGGCGGCGTCGATGTCGTCGATGGAGGCGTAGCCGGCGTCGTGCATCCGGACGGCGTCGTTGAGGTAGGGGAACAGCAGCGCGTCCACCACGAACCCCGCCCGGTCCTTGCACGGCACCGGGACGAGGCCGGCGACCGTCACCAGGTCCGCGGCGGCCCTGGCGGCCTCGTCCGAGGTCAGGACCGTGGTGGCGAGCTCGGCCACCCGGTCGCCGACGAGGTGCACGCCGACCATCGTGGCGGGGTCGCGCAGGCGTACGGCGTGTTCGATCACGGGCCGGTCGGCCAGGCGCAGCACGACGCCGGCGGCCCCGGCCCCGGCATCGGCATCGGCATCGGCATCGGCGGAGCGCTTGAAACCGGCCGCCGACAGGCGCTCCACGAGCTCGTCGGCCCCGGGCCCGGTCACGTCGAACGCGACCACCTCCGACCGCTGCCGGTCTTCGGCCCGGGCCGGCTCCTCGCCGTAGAACCCGCGTCCCGACTTGCGGCCCAGCAGCCCGGCCGTGACCAGCTCCCGCAGCAGCGGGGACGGCGCGTGCCGGCGGTCGCGGGTCTCGTCGAACAGCACGCCCATGACCTCGTAGGCGGTGTCGAGCCCGATCAGGTCGAGCAGTGCGAACGGCCCCATGGGCAGCCCGACGCCCAGCCTCATCGCCGCGTCGATGTCGTCGCGCCCGGCCACGCCCTGCTCCATGAGCGCGGTGGCGTGGTTGAGATAGGGCAGCAGCAGCCGGTTGACCACGAACCCGGCGCGGTCGCCCACCGCGACGGCCGTCTTGCCGAGCCGGCCCGCCAGCTCCGCGATCTCCCGCACGACCCCCGGCTCGGTCACCACCGTCCCCACGACCTCGACCAGCCGCATCACGGGGGCGGGGTTGAAGAAGTGCATCCCGACCACCCGCCCGGGACGCCCGGTGGCGGCGGCGACGGCCGTGACGGAGAGCGAGGAGGTGTTGGTGGCCAGCACGGTCTCGGGCTTGCAGATCCCGTCGAGGTCCTTGAACAGGGAGACCTTGTAGTCGAGGATCTCCGGGATGGCCTCGACCACCAGGTCGGCGTCGCGCAGATCGGTGCGCGATGTGGTCAAGGTCACCCGCCCGAGGATCTCGTCCCGCTCGTCGGCGGTGAGTTTGCCCTTGTCGACGGCGCGGCCGGTGGAGCGCTCGAGATGCCCCCGGCCTCGGGCCAGCGCCTCGGCGTCGGCCTCGACCCCGATCACGCGCAGCCTCGCCCGCGCGAACACCTCCGCGATCCCGGCCCCCATGGTGCCGAGTCCGACCACTCCTACCCGTTCAAACGCCATGCGTCCAGTTTTCCAGAGCCGCTAAGGTGGACCGTCATGCGGCTGGTCATCGCGCGATGCAGCGTGGATTACATCGGACGGCTCACGGCGCACCTGCCGATGGCGCCGAGGCTCGTTCTCATCAAGGCGGACGGCAGCGTGAGCATCCACGCCGACGACCGCGCCTTCAAGCCGCTCAACTGGATGAACCCGCCGTGCAAGCTCAAGGAGGACGGCGAGACCTGGACGGTCACCCACGGCAAGACCGGCGAGAAGCTGGTCCTGACCATGGAGGAGATCCTCCACGACTCCAGCCACGAGCTCGGCGTGGACCCGGGCCTGATCAAGGACGGCGTCGAGGCCCACCTCCAGGAGTTGCTCGCCGAGCACATCACGACGCTGGGCGACGGCTACTCACTGATCCGCCGGGAGTTCATGACGGCGATCGGCCCGGTGGACATCCTCTGCCGCGACGCGGTGGGGGCGACCGTGGCGGTGGAGATCAAGCGCCGGGGCGAGATCGACGGCGTGGAGCAGCTCACCCGCTACCTGGAGCTGCTCAACCGCGACCCGCTGCTGGCCCCGGTCCGCGGGGTGTTCGCGGCGCAGGAGATCAAGCCGCAGGCGCGCGTGCTCGCCACCGACCGGGGCATCGACTGCGTCGTCCTCGACTACGCCGCTCTGCGCGGCATCGAGCCGGAGAACCCCACCCTCTTCTGATCACGCTCCGCCGTGGCCCGCCCCCCGCCGCACTCCGGCCGGGGGCCTTCCAGGGAAACGCCCGCTGACCCTTCAGTGGCGGGCCACCGTCACGGAGCGCCCGGCCGGCCCCCTCCGTGGTCATCCGTGGCCGCCCCGCCTGGTAAGCGATGGCTTACCGGATTATCGTGACGTCATGACGACGCTGTTCGACTCACTCAACCCGGCGACCGGCGAAATCGTCGGCAGCCACCCCAAACAGCACCCCGAGGCCGTTCACGAGGCCGTCGGCCGGGCCGACGCGGCGGCCGGCTGGTGGGCCGGGATCGGCGCCGCCGAGCGCCGGCGCCGGCTGCTCGACTACAAGGCGGTCCTCACCCAGAACCTGCGCGACCTGGCCGAGCTGGTCCACGCCGAGACCGGCAAGCCCGTGGGCGACGCCACGCTCGAGATCGTGCTGGCCATCACGCACATCGACTGGGCGGCCCGCAACGCGCAGAAGGTGCTCGGCCGCCGCAGGGTCAACACCGGCATGATCGGGCTCAACCTCGTCGCGACCCTCGAATACCTGCCGCTCGGCGTGGTGGCCGTCATCGGCCCGTGGAACTACCCCGTCTTCACCCCCATGGGCTCCATCGCGTACGCGCTCGCGGCCGACAACGCGGTCGTCTTCAAACCCAGCGAGCTCACCCCCGGCATCGGCGTGCGCCTGGCGGAGCTGTTCGCCGAGTCGGTCCCCGAGCACCCGGTGTTCCAGACCGTGACGGGTCTCGGCGAGACCGGCGCGGCGCTGGCGGCCGACCCCCGCGTGAAGAAGGTGGCCTTCACCGGCTCGACCGCCACCGCCAAGCGCGTCATGGCGGCCTGCGCCGACAACCTCACGCCGATCGTGGCCGAGTGCGGCGGCAAGGACGCGTTCATCGTGGACGCCGACGCCGATCTGGAGGCCGCCGCGGACGCCTGCCTGTGGGGCGCGATGTCCAACGCCGGCCAGACCTGCGTGGGCGTCGAACGTGTCTACGTGGTCGACGCGGTCTATGAAAGTTTCATGCGCGAGCTGTCCGGCCGGGTGACAAAGGTGAAAGCCGGCGAGGACTACGGCCCGATCACGATGCCGGGCCAAGTCGACATCATCAAGCGGCACATCGACGACGCCGAGAAGTCGGGCAGGGTGATCACCGGCGGCGCGGAGTCGGTGCGGGCCCCCTACGTGGATCCGGTGATCGTCGAGGACGTGCCTGAGGACTCGCCTGCCGTACGCGAGGAGACGTTCGGTCCCACCATCACCGTGCGCCGCACCCGCGACGCCCAGGAGGCCCTGGAGTTCGCCAACGCCTCCGCCTACGGCCTGGGCGGCACCATCTTCAGCCGCAACGCCCGCCGCGCGACCGAACTGGCGCGCATGATGCGGACCGGGATGACGGCCATCAACTCGGTGATCTCGTTCGCCGGGGTCCCGGCCCTGCCGTTCGGCGGCGTCGGCGATTCGGGGTTCGGCAGGATCCACGGAGCCGACGGCCTGCGTGAGTTCGCCCGGCCGAAGGCCATCTCCCGGCAGCGGTTCGCGATGCCCGGGATGAACCTGACCTCGTTCAACCGCGGCCCCGGCGAACTTGAGCGGCTGATCAGACTTGTCACGTTCTTGCACGGTCGACGTAAAAGATAATCTTCTTGCCCTTTCCCAAATCCGATCATCCGTCCATAATTGTGTGCTCTGGGGGCCACGATCATGTTGGACGGGTGGAATGTGAACCGGTCTTACCGGGGAATGTCGGCTGAGCAAAGGCTGGCGGACAGACGCGAGCGGCTGATGACGGCCGCGTACACGCTATACGCGAAGCCAGGTTTCGCGGCGACCACGATCGAAAGGCTGTGCTCGGAGGCCAGGATCTCCAACCGGGCCTTCTACGAATGTTTCGGCGGACGAGAGGAGCTCCTGCAGGCGTTACACGAGCGTTGCGTGGAGGAAAGCCTGGCGGTCGTGGCCAAGGCACTGCAGGAGGCGCCGAACACGCTCGACGGCCGCGTACAGGCCGGGATTCGCGCCTATATCGAGTTCACCACGGCGGACTGGCGCCGGGCCCGCATCATGCACGTCGAGGTACGCAGATCAGGAGATGTCCTCACGCAGTCCCGGCAGCGCGCGGTGGACGCGTTCGCCCGGCTCGTCGAGGACGCATCATCCGATTTCCCCCAGGCCGCCCGCTTGAATCGGCGGCTGGTGGCACTGGGAGTAATTGGGGCACTACAAGAGTTGCTCATCGAATGGCTGCTCTCCGAAGATCAGCCGGAGATCGACGAACTCGCCGCGGTCGCGGTGCACATCTTCAACCGGAGCCTCGGGCCGGGCTGACCGCTCGATATATGCCATTCGCTCCGGCGTTTTGCAGCAACCGAAATCTACATTTCGTCTAAGTCGCAAGGAAAGAGCGGGTAACGGCTGATCGTTACCCGCTCTGATATGTCACCTCAGGCCACCGCGGCAGCCGGAACCTCGACATGCAGCACCCGATTCAGCCGGGTGACCGCCAGTATCCGCATGATCCGCGGTGGCACCCCCCGAAGAACGAGACGGCGTTGCACGCTCGACGCGCGCCGATGCGCGCCCACGAGCACTCCGAGCCCGGTGGCGTCGATCATCTCCAGCTTGGAGAGGTCGAGGATCAGGTCGCCGTCACCGGAGTCGAGCGCCTTGTGCAACCGCTCCCGCACCCCGGCCGACGTGCCGGCGTCTAGCCGCGCACCGATCCGCACCACTTGGGCTCTCGGGTTGCCCCGGACGCGCATGCCACCTCCTCAATCACGTACACAGCGTAGTCACTTCCCCGCGCAGAGCGTCGTCTGCCGGGAGTGAAACCCCCCCTGCATGTTCCCCCTACCCACCCAGCGGGAGTGACACGACCGCATTCAGCAAGAACTCTCCGTCAGCCGTCGGATGGGCCGTCACCTTGCCACCGACGCCAGCCAGCCGCTCCCCCATGCCCGCCAGGCCACTGCCCAGATCGGCGGCCTGTGAACGGGCCACTCCGTCGTTGCGCACCCGTAGCTCCGCCTCCTCGCCGGTGAAGCGGATCGTGATGTCGCAGAAGGAGGCGGTGCTGTGTTTGAGCACGTTGGTCACCGCCTCGCGCACCACATAGGCGAATACCGGCGCCACTCCGTCCGGCAGCTCGCGGTACGGCAGATGCACCTCACAGCGGACCCCCGCCGCTTCCAGCACACCTTTCACGCTATTCAGCTCAGCGGCCAAGTCAAGCTCGCGGTAGCCGCGCACGGCCTCCCGCAGCTCCCGCAGCGCCTTCCTGGTCAGGGTGTTGACCTCGCGCATCTCGGCCTTGGCCGCCTCGGCGTCCACGTCCGACAGACGGGTCGCCAGCTCGGTCTTGACCGCGATGGCGGAGAGCTGGTGGCCCACGAGATCGTGCAGATCCCTGGAGAAGCGCAGCCGCTCCTCGGCCAGCGCCAGCCGCGTGTGCGCCTCGCGGCCCTCATGGGCCTCCAGGGCCAGCGTCCAGATCCAGACCGACATCCTCGTCGAGGGCGGCATGACCCCGCACAGCAGCCCGTAGATCACCACGTAGTACAGCAACGCGCCCATGACGCCCGCGTCCTCGACGATGGGGCTTTCCAGCATGGCGCCGATCACGACACCGAGCCCGACGCCCACGACGAAGGTGGCGCCCGACAGCAGGTGACTCATGCGTTTCGTGACGCCGAGCGTGGCGACCGCCAGCCACGAGATGAGAAGGAAGCCGAAGCCGAGCGTCTCGCTTCCGCCCACCGCCGTCGCCACCAACGCGAGAACCGCCGACAGCACCACCTCTCTGGTGGCGTAGCGGCGGTCCAGCGCGGCGTTGATCATCTTCGGGTACAGCCAGGTGAACCAGAGGGCCAAGATCACCGCGGGCACGGCGCTCCACCAGTTCCATCTGTTCTCGCCCACCACCAGCGTGAACTGGACGATGACCATCATCCACGTCATCACGATGTTCGAGATGAGCATCTTCCAGGTGAAGCGGCGTGCCCGCGTGATCGCGTCCATCTACTTGGCGCGGAGCACGTCGCCGAGTTTGAGCCGGGCGCCCGTCCGCAGCACGGCCCGCTGATAGACCTTGGCCCCGAAGGCCAGCATCGCGACGACGGCCAGCACCATCGCCACCATGGAGACCCCCACCTGCCACATCGGCACCTCGGCCGCGGCCATCCGGACCGGCATGATCATGGAGGAGAAGGGCGGGATGTGCGACAGCACCGTGGCGACCGTGCCGGTCGGGTCGTTGGTGACGTAGAAGGCCACGAAGTACGTCGCCATGATGAGCATGGTCAGCGGCGTCAAGACGGTGTTGACCTCCTCCTGGCGCGAGACCAGCGAGCCCAGCGCCGCCGCGAGCGTGGCGAAGAACGCGTACCCGAGCACGAACCACACGAGCACCGCCGCGATCAGCCCCGGCATGCCGGGCGGCAGGTCGGGGAACATCCCGGACATCGCCGCCGCGCCCAGCCCCACCACCACGACCGTCAGCAGGTTGATCAGGCCGAGCACGCCCAGCCCGAGGATCTTGCCGCCGAGCAACTGCCAGGGCCGCACCGTGGAGAGCAGGATCTCCACGATCCGGCTGCCCTTCTCCTCGACCACGCCCATCGCGACCATCACGGCCTGCCCCAGGACGAGCATGAAGAGCAGGACGGTGAGAATCACGGCGATGCCGGTGCGGGCCGCCTGGTAACGGGTGTCGGCGCCCACGGACTGCATCTGCAGCGGCGCGATGGACACCCCGGCGCCGCCGAGCTTGACCTCCCGGTTGACGCTCTGCATCAGCACGCCGAGCTGGGAGTCGATCTCCCCGTCGGTGAGCACCTTGGCGTTGTCGACCAGCACCGCGTCCACGTCGCCGTCGAGCACGGCCTGCTTGGCCACGCCCTCGTCGGGGAACGAGCGCCACTCGAACTCCACGTCCGGCGCGGCCTGCTTCAGCGGCAGTTGCTGGGAGTTGACGGTGCCGAGCGTGTAGGAGTCGTTGCCGCCCATCAGCTTCGGCAGGAAGCTCAGCGCCGCGATCAGCACGGCCGTGACGAGCAGGCCGATCAGGAACGACCTGGTCCGTATCTGCGTGGTGATCTCCCGCCGGGCGATCAGCATCAGTCCGTTCACGCCACGGCCTCCTTGAAGATCTCGGTCAGGGTCGGCTGCTCGACCCCGAAGTGCTCGACGTGCCCGGCCTTCACGGCGCGGCGCAGGATCTCCTGGTCGTCGCCGCCGACGGCGCGCAGGGTGTGCCTGTCGCCGTGGACGGTGACCGCGCCCGGCAGCCCCTCCGCCCACCCGGGGGCCGGATCCCGTACGACCACGCGCAGCGTCTTGCTCTCCGCGGCCCGCAGGTCGGACACCGTGCCGGTGGCGACCATCCGGCCGGCCGAGACGATGCCCACGGAGTCGCACAGCCGCTCGACCAGTTCGAGCTGGTGGCTGGAGAAGATCACCGGCACCCCGCCCCTGCAGCGCTCCTGCAGCGCCGTGGCGAGCGAGTCCACCGCGATCGGGTCGAGCCCGGAGAACGGCTCGTCGAGGACCAGCACCTCGGGATCGTGCACCAGCGCCACGGCGAGCTGCACGCGCTGCTGGTTGCCCAGCGACAGCGCCTGCACGGCGTCGTTCCTGCGCTCCGTCAGCGCGAGCCGCTCCAGCAGGTCGTCGGTGGCCTTCTTCGTGGCCGGCCCGCTGAGCCCGTGCAGGCGGCCGAAATACTCGATCTGCTCGGCGACCCGCATCTTCTGGTAGAGGCCGCGCTCCTCCGGCATGTACCCGAACCGCTGCCGGGCGTCGTAGCCGAGCGGCCGGCCCTGCCAGCTCACCGAGCCGGAGTCGGGCTGGAGCACCCCCATGACGATGCGCATCGTGGTGGTCTTGCCGGCGCCGTTCGCGCCCACGAACCCGAACATCTCCCCGGGCCGTACGCTGAAGCTCACCCCGTCCAGGGCCACCTTGCCACCAGGGGCGTCGGGGCCGCCCGCGAAACGCTTGCGCAGCTCGCTGATCTCGAGCATCAGGTCCTCTCCTTCATCATGAGTCAATAGTGGCTTTCGCGGCGTTCACCCTGGTAGTCGTTGAAATCACCCACCCGACATGGATCGCGCGTCCGATCCGGGTGACATTTGTCATCACCCCCATCCCCGTTACGCTGGGGGCCATGACGCGCGCCGACAAGGACAAACCGGTCGTCCTCTCCCACATCTACACCCGTGCCGGCGACGACGGCATGACAGCGCTGAGCGACATGAGCCGCACCTCGAAGACCGACCCGCGGCTGGCCGCCTACGCGGACGTGGAGGAGGCCAACGCCCACCTGGGAGTCGCGCTCGCACACGGCACCCTGCCCGCCGATCTCGTGGCCATTCTGGTCCGGGTGCAGAACGAGCTGTTCGACCTGGGGGCCGACCTGGCCACACCGGTGGTGGAGAATCCGGAGTTCCCGCCGCTGCGGGTGGAGCAGCCGTACATCGACCGGCTCGAGGAGCAGTGCGACCTGCTCAACGCCGGCCTCAAGCCGCTGCGCAGCTTCATCCTGCCGGGCGGCGACCCCGCGACGGCCGCGCTGCACGTGGCCCGCGTCACGGTCCGCCGGGCCGAGCGCACGACGTGGGCGGCCCTCGAGGCCCACGACGACATCAACCCGCTGACGGCGAAATACCTCAACCGCCTGTCGGACCTGCTCTTCATCGCCTGCCGCGTGGCCCACGCCGGCGACGAGATCCTCTGGAAGCCCGGCGGCACCCGCTAACCGGCCCCGCGCCCTCACTCCGGGCTGGGCGACGTCGGAAGCTCTGAACTGGGCGACGTCGAAACTCCAGGCCAGGCGGCCTGGAGAGCTCCGGGCTAGGCGACGTCGAGATACGCGCTGGGCGGCGCGGACTCCAGCCAGGCCAGAAAGCCCGTCAGCGCGTCGGCGCTCATGGCGAGGGAGATCCCCCGCGTGCTGCCCTCAAGATCCACCGCGAACAGCCCGCCGTCGACCTCACGACGGGCGGAAACGACGAGGCCGCGCCTCGCGATCGCGTGGCGCGGCCTCAGTCGGACGCCCAGGAGCGGAATCCAATGGAGCTCCCCGTCTGCGTAGCGGGCTACCCCGCTCTGCCAGCCGCGGTCCCCCACCCGCAGCCGACAGGGCACACTCCCGCGCGAACGGGCCAGGATCACCCCTCGCAGAACTATGAGGGCGGCCAGCAGCACCACGAGAATCACAACCGTCGCTACCATGCCGCCCCCTGAAAGCCCACTTGCTTTGTATTAAACCTCTTCGCCCGCCGCACGCAGCCGAGCCTTGGCACGCTTGGCCTCGATTGCCGCGTCGGCGTCTTCCTGGTTGGCCTCGATCGAGGCCTGGGCCCGGTCGAGAGCGTCACGGGCAGCGGCGACGTCGACCTCGGAACCGAGCTCGGCCACCTCGGCGAGCACCGACACCTCGTCGTCGGCGACGGAGATGAAACCCCCGTGCACCGCCGCCGCGAGATCGCCCTCACCCTCCCGCTTGATGCGCAGCACACCGCCCTCGACGAGGACGCCGAGAACAGGTGCGTGTTGCGGCATAATACCGATCTCGCCGTCCACGGTCTTGGCAATCACCATGTCGGCTTCGCCCGACCAGATCTCACGCTCGGGTGAGACAACCCCTACGCGTAGCTTCGCCACTTCTGTAGGTTCCTTTCCGATCAGGTAGTGGTGCGGCTCTGGAGAAACCGCACCACCACCGAGGGCGATTAGCGGCGCTCGAGTTCCTTGGCCTTCGCGATGGCCTGCTCGATGCCACCGACCATGTAGAACGCCTGCTCGGGCAGGTGGTCGTACTCACCCGCGCAGAGGCCCTTGAAGGAGGCGATGGTCTCGTCGAGAGGCACGGTCTCGCCCGGCTGGCCGGTGAAGGCCTCGGCCGCGTACATCGGGTGCGACAGGAAGCGCTCGATGCGGCGGGCCCGCTGGACGGTGACCTTGTCCTCCTCGGAGAGCTCGTCGATACCGAGGATCGCGATGATGTCCTGGAGCTCGCGGAACTTCTGCAGGATCCGCTTGGTCTCCTGGGCCACCCGGTAGTGCTCCTCGCCCACGATCTGCGGGTCGAGGATCCGGGAGGTGGAGTCGAGCGGGTCCACCGCGGGGTAGATGCCCTTCTCCGAGATCGGCCGCGAAAGCACGGTCTGCGCGTCGAGGTGCGCGAACGCGTTGTGCGGGGCCGGGTCGGTGATGTCGTCCGCGGGCACGTAGATCGCCTGCATGGAGGTGATCGAGTGGCCACGCGTCGAGGTGATGCGCTCCTGGAGCACACCCATCTCGTCGGCCAGCGTGGGCTGGTAACCCACGGCGGACGGCATACGGCCGAGCAGGGTCGAGACCTCGGAACCGGCCTGCGTGAAGCGGAAGATGTTGTCGATGAACAGCAGCACGTCCTGCTTCTGCACATCGCGGAAGTATTCCGCCATGGTCAGCGCCGACAGCGCGACCCGCAGACGGGTGCCCGGCGGCTCGTCCATCTGGCCGAAGACGAGCGCGGTGTCCTTGAGGACGTCCGCCTCCTCCATCTCCAGCCACAGGTCGTTACCCTCACGGGTGCGCTCGCCCACACCCGCGAAGCACGAGGTGCCACCGAAGTTACGGGCGACCCGGCGGATCATCTCCTGGATCAGCACCGTCTTGCCGACGCCGGCGCCACCGAACAGGCCGATCTTCCCACCCTGCACGTAGGGGGTGAGCAGGTCGATGACCTTGATGCCGGTGACGAGCAGCTCGGTGCGGGACTCGAGCTGGTCGAACGGCGGGGACGGCCGGTGGATGCCCCACCGCTCCTCGATCTTGAGGGACGCGGTCGGAACGTCGAGCGTCTCGCCCAGCGCGTTCCACACGTGGCCCTTGACGACGTCGCCGACCGGAACCGAGATCGGGTTGCCGGTGTCGACCACGGCCTGGCCGCGGACGAGGCCGTCGGTGGGCTGCATGGAGATGGCGCGCACGATGTTGTCACCCAGGTGCTGGGCGACCTCGAGCGTCAGGGTCTTCGCCTCGCCGCCGAGGGTCACCTCGACCTTGAGCGCGTTATAGATTTCAGGCATCGCATCGACGGAGAATTCCACGTCGACGACGGCGCCGGTGACACGTGCCACGCGGCCTGTGCCGGCCACGGGGGCCTCTACAGTTTCAACAGCCTCTGCAGTCATTTCACTCTTTCCCCGCTGCGGCGTCAGCGAGCGCGTTGGCCCCACCGACGATCTCGCTGATTTCCTGGGTGATCTCGGCCTGGCGAGCCTGGTTCATCTGCTGGGTGAGCACCCGCATCAGCTCGTTGGCGTTGTCGGTCGCGGACTTCATCGCGCGCCGCCGCGCGGCCTCCTCGGAGGCCGCCGACTGGAGCAGCGCCGTGAAGATCCGGGACTCCACGTAACGTGGCAGCAGTGATTCCAGTACGTCGCCGGCGGTCGGCTCGAACTCGAAGTACGGCGGGATCACAGTGGACTCCGTCGCCTCGGTCTCCTCGACCTCCAGCGGCAGGACCCGCTTGACCACGACGTTCTGCGTCAGCATCGAGACGAACTCGGTCGAGACGATGTGGATCTCGTCGATCCCGTTGTCGTCCTTGAACGAGTCGATCAGCGTGGTGGCGATCTCCTTCGCCTGGGCGTAGGCCGGCTGCCGCGAGAAGCCGACCCAGCTACCGCCCATCTCCCGGTTGCGGAAGGTGTGCCAGGTGACACCCTTCCGACCGGTGACGAACGGCACCACGGTCAGCCCGCGGCTCTCCAGCAGTCCGCGCAGGGCCTCGGCCTCGCGCAGCACGTTGGCGTTGAAGCCGCCACAGAACCCGCTGTCACTGGTGACGATGAGGACGCCCGCCTTGGCGGGGTTCTCCTTCGCCACGGTCAGCGGATGGTCGACGCTGGCCGCGTTGCTGACGACGCCGGTGACGGCGCGAGTGATCTCACGCTCGTACGGCAGCGCCGCCTGCATCCGCTGCTGCGCCTTCACGATCCGTGAAGAGGCGATGAGCTCCTGGGCGCGCGTGATCTTCGCGGTCGACTTGACCGAGGTGATCCGCCGCCGCAGCAGCCTTAGCTGGGCACCCATGTCCTACTTCTTCTCCGCCGCAGGACGGACGACCTTCTTGATCTTCTCCTGGCCCACCTCGTCAGAACCCAGGGGCGCGACCGGCTCGTCCTTGACCAGCAGCTCACCCGAGGAGGTGGTGAAGCCCTTCTTGAACTCCGTGATGGCGTCCTTGAGGGAGGTCACCGTGTCGTCGACCAGGTCCTTGGTCTCGCGGATGGTGTCGAAGATGCCCTTGTGCGAAGACTGGATGTAGTCCAGGAACTCCAGCTCGAAGCGGCGGACGTCCTCGATCGGCACGTCGTCCAGCTCGCCCGTCGTGCCGGCCCAGATCGAGGCCACCTCGCGCTCCAGCGAGAACGGGCTGTACTGGGCCTGCTTGAGCAGCTCCACCAGCCGCTGGCCACGCTCGAGCTGCGCCTTGGACGCGGCGTCGAGGTCGGAGGCGAAGGCCGCGAAGGCCTCCAGGTCGCGGTACTGCGAAAGCGACAGACGCAGCGTACCGGCGACCTTCCTCATGGCCTTGGACTGAGCGGAGCCACCGACTCGCGACACCGACACACCGACGTTGATGGCGGGGCGTACACCGGCGTTGAACAGGTCGGTCTCGAGGAAGACCTGGCCGTCGGTGATGGAGATGACGTTGGTCGGGATGAAGGCCGACACGTCGTTGCCCTTGGTCTCGATGACCGGAAGACCCGTCATCGAACCGGCGCCCATGTCGTCGGAGAGCTTGGCGCAGCGCTCCAGCAGACGGGAGTGGAGGTAGAAGACGTCGCCGGGGAACGCCTCACGGCCCGGCGGACGGCGCAGCAGCAGCGAGACCGCGCGGTAGGCGTCGGCCTGCTTGGTCAGGTCGTCGAAGACGATCAGGACGTGCTTGCCCTGGTACATCCAGTGCTGACCGATCGCCGAGCCGGCGTAGGGCGCGATGTACTTGTAGCCGGCGGGGTCGGAGGCGGGGGCGGCGACAATGGTGGTGTATTCCATCGCGCCCGCCTCCTCCAGGCGAGCGCGCACCTGCGCGACGGTCGAGCCCTTCTGGCCGACCGCGACGTAGACGCAGCGGACCTGCCTGGCGGGGTCGCCGGAGGCCCAGTTCTCGCGCTGGTTGAGGATGGTGTCCACGGCGATCGCGGTCTTGCCGGTGCCACGGTCGCCGATGATCAGCTGTCGCTGGCCACGGCCGATCGCGGTCATGGCGTCGATCGCCTTGATGCCGGTGGCCAGTGACTCCTTCACCGGCTGCCGCTGAACGACGGTGGGGGCCTGCAGCTCGAGAGCGCGGACGCTCTCGGCCTCGATGGCGCCCTTGCCGTCGAGCGGGTTGCCGAGCGGGTCGACCACGCGGCCGAGGAAGTTGTCGCCGACGGGCACGGACAGGATCTCGCCCGTCCTGCGGACCGTCTGGCCCTCCTCGACCTTGCTGAAGTCGCCCAGGATAACGACACCGATCTCGCGGGTGTCGAGGTTAAGTGCCAGGCCGCGCGTGCCGTCCTCGAACTCGAGCAGTTCGTTCGCCATCGCCGAGGGAAGGCCGGAGACATGGGCAATGCCGTCGCCGGCGTCGACGACGGTCCCGATCTCCTCGCGCGCGGCGCCTTCCGGTTCGTACGCCTGGACGAAGCGCTCAAGCGCGTCCCGGATCTCGTCCGGCCGGATCGTAAGCTCCGCCATCTCTACTCTGTCTCCCTATTCGCCTAGCCGGCCAACCGGCGGCGGACTTCTTCGATTCGTCCCACAATGGTGGTGTCGATGATCTCGTCGCCGATGCGGACCGAGAACCCACCGAGCACTCGCTTGTCCACCTCGACGTTCAGGTGCACCTCACGGCCGTACGAGGTCCGCAGCCACGCCGCCAGGCGTTCCTTCTGCGTCTCGGACAGCTCGACCGCGCTGCGGACCACCGCCACGAGGCGCTGGCGCTGCTGGGCGACGAGCTGGCTGACCTCTTCGAGGCCCGACTCCAGGTTACGCCCACGGGGGTGCACCACCAGTTGCGTGATCAACCGCAGGCTGGTGGGGGCGACCTTGCCGTCGAGGAGGTTGCGCAGCAGTTCGCGCTTGCCCTCCTCGGGCGCGGCCGCGTCGGCGAGCGCGCGGCGCAGGGCGGGGTTGGCGGCGACGATGCGGCCGAAGCGGAAGATCTCGTCCTCCACCTCGTCGAGCCGTCGCTGGCCCTCCGCCTCCGCGGCCGCGGCGACGACACCGAGCCGCTCGAGCACGTCGGCCAGGTCACCGGCGCGCGACCACTTGGCCGAGACCGCGGCCTCGACGGTGGCGAGCGCCGCCTCACTGATCTTGCCGCCGAGCAGCGAGCGCGCGGCGGCGGCCTTCTGCTCCGCGCTCCTGGCCGGGTCGGACAGGGCGCGGCGCAGGCCGTGCTCGCGGTCGAGCAGATCCGCGACCGCGAACAGCTCGTCGGAGAGCGCGCCGAGGTCGGCGCTACCGGCGACCGCGTTGAACCGCTCTTCGACCTCGGCCAGCGACGTCCTGCTCATACCGCGCATCAGCGCACCGCCTGCGCGTTGCTGTTCTCCAGCTCGTCAAGGAACCGGTCCACGATGCGGCTCTGCCGGGTCTCGTCCTCGAGGGACTCACCGACGATGCGGCCCGCCAGGTCGGTCGACAGGCGGCCGATCTCCGTGCGGAGCTGAGCGAACGCCGCCTGGCGGTCCGCCTCGATCTGCGCGTGGGCGGCCTCGACGAGACGGCGGGCCTCGGCCTGCGCCTCCTCGCGAAGCTCGACCTTGATCTGGGCGGCCTGCTCGCGAGCTTCCTCGCGCAGCCTGCCGGCCTCACGACGGGCCTCTTCGAGCTGCTCGGCGTAACGCCTCTGCAGGGCCTGGGCCTCGGCCTGAGCCTCCTCCGCCCTCTTGATGCCGCCCTCGATCGCGTCGGTCCGCTCAGCCAGTGTCTTCTGGATGCGCGGGACGAGGATCTTGCCGACGACGAAAAAGACGACGAGGAACGCGAAGATACCGACGACGAGCTCGTACGTGTGCGGGATGAGAGGGTTGAACTCACCCTCCTCCTGCGCGAGGAGCGTAGCTGCCATAGTCATGGGTGCAGCCTTTCGTCAGGGGATTCTTCTGGTCTTTAGAGGTTCGCGAAGAGGAACGGCGCGACCAGACCGATCAGGGCGAGGGCCTCGGTGAGGACGAAGCCGAGGAGCATGTTCTGGCGGATCAGGCCGTACGCCTCCGGCTGGCGGGCGATGGCCTGCACGCCCTGACCGAAGATGATGCCGACGCCGATGCCGGGGCCGATGGCGGCGAGACCGTAACCGATGGCGGTGACGTTGCCGGAGACCTCAGCGAGAACGCTCATTGCTGTTATTCCTTTACTGGACAGCCGGTGAAGCGGTGTCTCCACCGGTCATGGATATTCCGGTATGTGGTTCTCAGTGCTCTGCGTGCAAGGAGCCACCGATGTACATCGATGCCAGCATCGCGAAGAGGAACGCCTGCAGGAACTGAATGAAGATCTCGAAGCCGGTGAAGATGATCGTCATGACCACGCCGACCACACCGACGCCCGCGCCGAGCGGGGTGAGCTTCTCGAACAGGAACCAGAAGCCGACCATGCTGAAGAAGGCGAGCAGCATGTGCCCGGCGAACATGTTGGCGAAGAGTCGTACCGCGTGCGTGAACGGCGCGATGATCATGTTCGAGAGGAACTCGATCGGCGACAGCAGCAGGTAGATCGGCTTCGGCAGACCGGGGGGGAACATCATGTTCTTGAAGTAGCCGCCCAGGCCCTGGTGCTTGACACCGAGGTAGATCTTCAGCACGTAGATGGAGAGCGCCAGCACCGCCGGGAAGGCGATGTGCGAGGCGACCGGGAACTGGGCGAACGGTACGACGCCCATGAGGTTCCAGATGAGGACCAGGAAGAACAACGTCACCAGCAGGCCCATGAACCGGTCGGAGTCCTTGCCCAGGAAGGGCCGGGCGACCTGGTCACGGACGAACACGTAGCCGTATTCGACGACGTTCTGCATACCCCTGGGCACCAGCTTGGGCTTGGAGAAGGCCGCCCAGCACAGACCGATCACGATGACGGAGCTGAGAACCGCCAGCAGGACCGGCTTGGTGAACCATTCGACCCCCGGAATGATCGGCGGCAGATCGAACAGTTCGTTGGGCGTCGGCGCCCCGAACTCGCCAGGGGCTGGGGCCGTCAGCGTAATCACGCGGCGTTCCCTTCAACGTCGTAGTGGATCACAAGGGTTTCCTCGGCGGAGTTTTCGCTACGTCGGACTAGCGAGAGAACTTCCGATAGGCCAGATAGCCGGCAAGCACCAGCCCCAGGACGGTGCCTATGGGGAAGAACGCGGACGTGTCTAGCCAGCGGTCCAGCAACCACCCGATTCCGCCATAGATGGCCATCCCTGCGAGCAAGTAGCTGGGGACTGACCACATGGCGTCGGCGAAGTCGCGACCGTCTTCTTCCGGCCGGCGTTCTTGTGCGCTCATCGCGGCCCCGACGATAGCAGGCGAGTGGAGGACTAGTCATATCGGACCCCGTCCGTGAACCAGCCTCATGAGTCGCCCTTACCGGGGACCTTGGCTTCGGGGTCGACGTAAAGCATCTTCGTCTTGATGAAAGCGCGCACTTCGAAGGCCGTCCACACCAGCGTGCAGACCACGACCGTCCAGGCGAACGCCTTGGGGTTCCAGGCCGTCGTGTCACCGAACACGCTCAGCACGATCATGATCGCTATGACCTTGACCAGATAGCTGACCATCGCGGCGATCGCCATCATCTGCGGTGAGACGCGGGCGGCGTAGGACACCGCCACCACGCTGACGCTGAAGAAGAACCCGACGAGCAGAGTGCCGATGGCGGCGCCCAGCGCTCCCTTGCCACCGGCTGCCAGGAGCGCCACGACCACGGCGACCACTCCGACCGCGAAGGTCGGAATCGCGGCGCTTCTGAGTACGCGCACGTCGTTGGCCTGCATCGGTGCTCCATTTACCTGTTATCAAGCGAGCGTTTGCTACCTCCAGAGCCGGTGCGTCTGGAGTCCCTGCTCGTGAAAGATATCACAAGCTCACAGAAGACCGCTTTTACCTGCCGTTTCTAGTTCGCGATCAAGAACGGCTCGGAAAGACGGGAATGACCGGATTGCCCTCGGCCGTTGCGCGCTCGGGCGCCGAAGGGCCGTCGGCCGGCGGCATCTGCCGTCTGACCTGCGGATCTGGCAGGATCGGCGGCATCGGCCCCGTGGGCGGCCCGTCGTCGTCGGGCTCCTTGCCGCGGGAGGCGGAGTGGGCCCCGCCCCTGCCCCGCCAGCGCGGGGCGGCCATCAGCACGAGCACGGCCAGGGCCAGCACGATGACCACGGGGAACATCAGGACGGGCACGCCCTCCCTGGACATCAGCACCATGCCGAAGGCGAACAGGAACGCCCACGCGTACATGATCAGCACCGAGCGGCGGTGCGAGTGGCCGATGTCGAGCAGCCGGTGGTGCAGGTGGCCGCGGTCGGGCGCGAACGGCGACAGGCCGTGCGAGGTGCGCCGCACCACGGCGGTGATCAGGTCGATGAGCGGCAGGATCAGCACGGCCGCCGGCAGCATCAGCGGGAGCAGCACCGGGACCTTGTTCATGTCGTCGATGGCCGCCGGGTCGAGCGGGGTCACGGTCACGATCGAGGAGGCGAGCACGAGGCCGATCAGCATGGCGCCCGTGTCACCCATGAAGATCTTCGCCGGATGGAAGTTGTGCGGCAGGAAGCCCAGGCAGGTGCCGATGAGGACGGCGGCGATGGCGGCCGTCGTGGTGATGTTGCCGACGCTCATGCTCTGGGCAAGGAAGATGGAATAGGCCCAGGTCGCCATGGCCGCGATGCAGACGATGCCGGCCGCGAGCCCGTCGAGCCCGTCGACGAAGTTGACCGCGTTGATGGTCACGACCACGACCAGGATCGTGATGATCGTGCTGAGCGTGTAGTCGAGGCTGGTGGAGCCGCCCCAGTTCTGCGGCAGCGGGATGTAGAGCAGCCGCAGGTCGAAGAAGACCAGCACGCCCGCCGCCGCGATCTGCCCGCCGAGCTTGATGAAGGCGTCCATGCCCCACCAGTCGTCCAGGAACCCGGTCAGCGTGATGAGCCCGCCCGCCACGATCAGCGCGGTCACCGCGTTGGCGTCGGACTCCGCCAGCGCCTCCCCGGTGTGCGTGAGCTGGCTGGCCGCCAGCAGGCCCACGACCAGGCCGCCGTACATCGCCAGGCCGCCCAGTCTGGGCGTCGGCGTGGTGTGCACGTCGCGCTCGCGCACCTCGGGCATGGCACCGATGCGGATGGCGAAGCGCCGCACCAGCGGGACCAGCAGATAGGTCACCGCCGCTGAGATGAGCGCCATGAACAGGTATTCGCGCACGGACCTAGTTTCCCGGATGCTCCGGCCAACTGTGACCGGAAAACGACACAGACCAGCTTAATATTCGCTCAGATATGGCTGATGGATGGCGAGAAGCGCCGAGACTCTTTCCCGAACCTCCTGCGCACAGCCGGGATCACGCACCGCCCGGCTCACCAGAGCGCCGACCTCTTTAAGTTCCTGGGGCCCCATGCCTTGCGTGGTCACACACGAGGTGCCGACGCGGATCCCCGAGGTGATCGTCGCAGGTTCGGGATCGTACGGCACGACGTTCCGGTTGAGCGTGATCCCGGCCGCCGCGCATCTCCGCTCGGCCTCGACCCCCGTCACGCCGATCCCGCGCAGGTCGATCAGCGCCAGGTGGGTGTCGGTGCCGCCGGACACGGCCCGGATCCCCTCCACGGCCAGCGCGTCGGTCAGCACCCGCGCGTTCTCGATCACGCGCCTGGCGTAGTCGGCGAACTCCGGCCGCATCGCCTCCGCGAACGCCACCGCCTTGGCCGCCACCACGTGCATCAGCGGCCCGCCCTGGATGAACGGGAACACCGCCCGGTCGATCTTCTTGGCCAGCTCCTCCGTGCACAGGATCGCGCCGCCGCGCGGCCCGCGCAGCGCCTTGTGCGTGGTCAGCGTCACCACGTCCGCGTACGGCACCGCCGACGGGATCGCCCCGCCCGCCATCAGCCCGATCGGATGCGCCACGTCGGCCAGCAGCCACGCCCCCACCTCGTCCGCGATGCCGCGGAAGGCGGAGAAGTCGATCAGTCTCGGGTAGGCCGTCGCGCCGCACACGATGAGCTTCGGCTGGTGCCGCAGCGCCAGGTCCCGGACCTCGTCGTAGTCGATGAGTTCGGTGTCGCGACGCACTCCGTACGAGACGACGTCGAACCATCTTCCCGAGAAGTTCACCTTGGAGCCATGGGTGAGGTGCCCGCCGTGGGGCAGCGCCATGGCCAGCATGGTGTCGCCCGGTTGCAGGAGGGCGGCGTAGGCGGCCAGGTTGGCGGAGGCCCCGGAATGGGGCTGGACGTTGGCGTGCTCGGCCTTGAACAGCCGTCTCGCCCGCTCGACCGCCAGCCGTTCGGCACGGTCCACCACCTCGCAGCCGCCGTAGTAGCGCCTGCCCGGGTAGCCCTCGGCGTACTTGTTGGTGAGGGTGGACCCGAGGGCGGCCAGCACGGCGGGCGAGGTGAAGTTCTCGCTCGCGATGAGCTGGATCCCGCCGCGCACCCGCTCGAGCTCGTCGAGCAGGATCTGCGCGATCTCGGGATCCTGCCTCTGCAGCAGCCCGAAGTCAGGCCCGTATGAGGGCTCCGCACCCATTTCTCCACTGTACGACTGAATGTCCGTTTCTCCCATATGCCGACGCCGGCCGGAAATTTCGGCTCATGGGAAGGCATGTGGCGCGTTGGCCGTCGTCGGGATCCACCGGGGCGTGTCCGCCGCCTCGTCACTGATCGTGGTGAGCACGGAATGGCGGTAGAGGGCCAGCCTGGTGCGCCATTCGCGGATGTCCTCGACGTAACGCTCGCCCACGGGGGCGTCCCACGTCTGGGGGCTCTTGGCCAGCGAGTACGCCTTGTCGAGGGCCGTCTTGAGCGTCTCGAGCCGGGGCAGCACGGTGTTCCACGCCACCACCAGCCGCTGGTAGTCGGGATTGAACTCCCACGCCCGCTGGGGGTTCTCGAGGGCCCCGGAGGAGCTGATGGGCGGCACCTCGTGGGGTTCCTTGGGCCTGGGGGCGGGCGGGTCCACGTACATCATGGGCTCCTCTCCGGCGCGCCGGGATCGACCGACCCCGGCGGCCCGTCCGGCCTGACCTCCACGGGCTCCCATTCGCCCTTGCCGTACGCGCCGGGGGGAACCTCGACGGAGGGCAGGTCGAGGGGCTGGACGTCGCGGTGGTGATCGATGACCGTCCTCAGCGCGTCGAGGTCCGGCGGGAGAACGCCGACGGAGACCACCTCACTGCCGTCACCCGCCCACGCCTCCACGCCGGACCCCGCCACCACCTCGAAACCACCTTCCCCACCGCCGAGGATCACCCGCACGCCGTAACCGCTCTCCACGCTCTCCCCCGCCCTGTCTCCGACCTCGGCGTCTCCGACCTCGGCCCCGACGTTTGGCCGGGCCGCGTCGCCGTCGGGCAACTCGACCGAAGGATCCGTCGGCGGAATGGTGACCGGCTTCCCCGTCCCCTGATCACCGCTGCCCTGGTCGCCGCCTTGATCTCCAGTGCCCTGGTCGCCGGTGCCCTGGTCGCCGCCGCCTCGATCTCCTGCGCCCTGATCGCCGCGGCCTTGACCTCCCGTGCCCTGGTCTCCCGTGCCCTGGCCGTCGTCTCGGCCCTGGTCCGGGGCGTCTCCCGTGGGACGGTCCGGGGCCGGGTACTGGTCGCCCGGGGTCGTGTCCTTGCCGGAGTCGCACTTCCCGTCCGCCGCCGGGGTGTCGTCCCAGGTGCCGGCGTTCGAGACGCCCGCCGGGTCGGCGGGGAGCTTCGGCATCTCGGCCGGCTGCACGTCGTCGCTGTTCTCCAGCATGTCTTCCAGTTGCTCGGCCGTGGGCGGATCGAGCGGCACCTGCAGGACCTTCACGCCGTCGACCACCACCACCCGCGGCTTGCCGACCCCCTGCTCCCCGTCGTTGGCGGGGGTGTCCGTCACACCGCCGTCCGCCTCGGCCCCGCGGTCGCGCCTGCTGTCCGGCTCGTCGTCCTTGGGCTGATCGACGGGCTGGTCACCGGTCTTGCCGTCGCCCTCGGCGTCCTTGCCGGTCCCGGTGTCCTTGGCGCCATCGGAGTCGTCGCACTTCCCGTCGGCATCCGGCTTCTCACCCACGTCGGGCTTGCCGTCGGCGTCCGGCTTGTCGCCCACGTCCGGCTTACCGTCAGCGTCGGGCTTCCCGCCCACGTCAGGCTTGTCACCCACGTCCGGCTTACCATCAGCGTCCGGCTTGCCGTCCGTGTCGCGCTTCGGCTCATCGTCCGACTTCGGCGGTGGCTCGACCCCGGTCGTGCCGTCCTTCCCCGTCGAGGCGCCGTCGTCCGCCCCGGGATCGGCCCCGCGCCGCCCCTCGCGCCGCTCGTCCTTGGGCTCGTCGGCCCCCTTCGGCGGATCCGCCCGCTTCTCCAGCTCCTCGAGCCGGACGTTGACGTCGCGGACCATCACGTCGACCGCGTCCGCCACCTGCGCGGGCCGATGGGTCGCCTGGGACGGCAGCCCGGCCCGGCCCATGGCGACCCTGACCTGGCCCTCGACCGTGCGCAACTGCGTGGCCGCGTGTTCGACCTCGGTCAGCAGGTCACGGACCAGCTTGGGGTCCATGCCGTCGTACTTGCCCATGAGCCACTCCCGGACGCATCGCCGCTCCGGGCCTCACCGTAATCTTGGCCCGAGCGCGATAGCAGCCGGAATAAGCAGCGGGTATACGTCAGTCGTCGGTGGCGACGTAGCCGATGATGCCGCGCAGCTTCTCCACCGGGATGGCCCCGCGGCGCAGCAGCCTGGGCACGGCCGTGGTGAGGTCGAGAATGGTGGAGGGCGTGTTGTCGGTGGTCTTGCCGCCGTCGAGGTAGACCGCGACCGAGTCGCCGAGCTGCTCCTCGGCCTCCTCCGCCGTGGTGGCGGCGAGGGCTCCGGAGCGGTTGGCGCTGGAGACGGCCATGGGGCCGGTCTCCTTGAGGAGGTCGAGCGCGACCGGATGGAGCGGCATGCGTATGGCGACCGTGCCCTTGGTCTCCCCCAGGTCCCAGGAAAGGGCCCTGTTGGCCTTGCAGACGAGCGTGAGCGGCCCCGGCCAGAAGGCGTCTATCAGGTCCTGCCCATAGGGCCCCAGGTCGTCCACGAGCGCTGTGGCGGCTCTGACGGTGCCCACGAGCACGGGCGGGGGCATCTCGCGGCCCCGCCCCTTGGCGTCGAGCAGCGCGGTGACCGCCGCGGGGGTGAAGGCGTCGGCGCCGATCCCGTAGACGGTGTCGGTCGGCAGCACCACGAGCTCACCGCGCCGGACTGCGGCGGCGGCCTCCGTCAGGCCCTCGGCTCGCTGTTCGAGGTCGGAGCAGTCAAAACGTCGTCCCACGGTCCTGTTGCCTCGCTCCGCTCGATGATCGAGCGGTGCCTTCGAGGCCTCCTCCTTCCGCATTCGCCCGCATCGCTCCCTTTCGCCGGGAGCTCGCGTGCATCCTAGTCCTGGCCCAACCTCGCGGTGACGAAGCGGTCTCTTCTCGTGAGGTCCTGGCGCAGGCGTACGTCACGCCAGCCGTTGTCTTCAGGGAAGGTCAGATAGACGGCCCTGCCCTGCTCGTCGGCGTGCTCGACGGCCACCCAGCCACCGGGGCGCAGCAGCCGTCTGGCCGTGCGCTCGACCGCGCGCACCTCGCCGAGCCCGTCGTCACCCGAGCCGAACAACGCCCTGGACGGGTCGTAGTCGCGCACCTCGGGGTCGCGCGGGATCGCGCCGGGCGGGATGTAGGGCGGGTTGGAGATGACCAGGTCGACCTTGCCGTTGAGCTCGGGCAGAGCCTCCGCGAGGTCTTCCGGGTGCAGGTGGGTGCGGCCCTGGCCGTGCTCGGAGATGTTGCGCTTGGCCCATGTGTACGCCTCGGGGTCGACCTCGACGGCGTGCACCTCGGCCAGCGCCACCTCCTGGGCGATCGACAGCGCGATCGCGCCCGAGCCGGTGCCGAGGTCGACGACGAGCGGGGCGGTGACGTCCATCTCGCGCAGGGTCTCGATGGCCCATCCGGCCATCACCTCGGTCTCGGGCCGCGGCACGAACACGCCGGGCCCGACCGCGAGCTCCAGATAGCGGAAGTAGGCGTGCCCGGTGATGTGCTGCAGCGGCTCGCGAGCCTCACGGCGGGCGACGCCCTCCCAGAAGAGCGCGTCGAAGTCGCCGTCCTTGACCGTGTGGAGCTCGCTCCTGCGCACGCCGTGGACGAACGCCGCGATCTCCTCCGCGTCCGTGCGCGGTGAGGGCACACCTGCCTCGGCCAGCCGGGCGGTGGCGAGGGCGATCTCGTCCAGCAGAAATGTCATGAGTGTTGTGCGAGCTTCTCCGCCATCTCGGCGTCGATGAGGGCCTGGGTGACGGCGTTGAGCTCGCCGTCGAGAACCTGGTCGAGGTTATACGCCTTGAAGCCGACCCGGTGGTCGGAAATGCGGTTTTCCGGGAAGTTGTAGGTGCGTACGCGCTCGGAGCGGTCGACGGTGCGGACCTGCGACTTGCGCTCGGCCTGGGCGGCGGCCTCGGCCTGCTCCTGCGCAATGGCCAGCAGCCGGGCGCGCAGGATGCGCAGCGCCGACTCCTTGTTCTGGAGCTGGCTCTTCTCGTTCTGGCACGAGACGACCACGCCGGTGGGCAGGTGGGTGATGCGGACCGCCGAGTCGGTGGTGTTGACGCTCTGGCCGCCGGGGCCGCTGGAGCGGTAGACGTCGATGCGCAGCTCGTTGGGGTCGACCTGGACGTCGACCTCCTCCGCCTCCGGGTAGATCAGGACGCCGGCGGCGCTGGTGTGGATGCGGCCCTGCGACTCGGTGACGGGCACGCGCTGCACGCGGTGCACACCGCCCTCGAACTTGAGCCTGGACCACACGCCCTCGTCGCCCTTGGCCCTGATGCCGACCGTGACGTCTTTGTAACCGCCCAGGTCGGAGGGCTGGCTGTCGATGATCTCGGTCTTCCAGCCAATGCGCTCGGCGTATCGGAGATACATGCGCAGCAGGTCGCCCGCGAACAGCGCGGACTCCTCACCGCCCTCGCCCGCCTTGATCTCCATGATGATGTCTTTGTCATCGTTGGGATCGCGCGGGATGAGCAGGTGCCGCAGCCGCTCCTCGAGCTGAGGGATGCGCTCCTCGATCTCGGCCGCCTCCGCCGCGAAGCCTTCGTCCTCCCCGCCCAGCTCCTTGGCGGCCGTCAGGTCCTGGCGGGCCGAATCGAGCTCGCGGTAGGTGCCGACGATCGGGGTGAGCTGGCGGTAACGCTTGCCGAGGGTGCGGGCCTTGTTCTGGTCTGCGTGCACGGCGGGGTCGGCGAGCTGCAGCTCCAGCTCGGAATACTCCTTGAGCAACTCGTCGAGGTTCACCGTGGGTCCTTCACTTGAAGTGGGCAGTAGGCCGTTTCACCGACAACGCCGACCCGACGCACCGGGGTGCGACCGGGTCGGCGTCGGTGAAGCTAGTTGCCGCCGGCCTTCTTGCCGAAGCGCTTCTCGAAGCGCGCAACCCGGCCGCCCGTGTCGAGGATCTTCTGCTTGCCCGTGTAGAACGGGTGGCAGGCAGAGCACACGTCGGCGTGGATCACGCCGTTCTTCGCGGTGCTACGGGTGGTGAACGTGTTACCGCAGGAGCAGCTCACCTGCGTCACGTTGTAATCGGGGTGGATGTCGCGCTTCATCGCTGGTCCTTTCGGGGTGCGGCCGCCGGGTCGCCTTCACGCGTGGCGTGAACCGGAACCGCAAAAATGGTCAGCTACCAGTGTGCCAGATCGTGCAACCAGCCCAGGCCATCGGGCATTCCCCTCGATCTTTATGACGCGGTCACTCTTGTGACATTAGGCTCCATCCGCATCAATCGTCACTTTTCCCTAAAGGATGACCTGATCAGATGAAGAGAAGCGCGCGGTTGCTCCTTGCGACCGCCACGGGGGCCGTCATTCTCGCCGGAGGCATCACCCTCCCAGCCACCGGCGCGTCTGCCGCCCAGTACGCCGTCGCCATGGCGGACGACTTCTCGGGCAGCGCCTCAGCCGAGGCGTACATCCCGATCCAGAACGACATCGACGGTGTCGTGAGGCTCTCCCTCAAGGACCCCGCGAAGGTCACGAGCGTCACCGGCACCATCGAACCGCCTGGTAAGTCGGCCAAGTCGGTCTCGTTCGACTTCAGCACGGGCGGCACGGGGGCCGAGCAGACCATCACCGGCAGGTGGCCGATCAGCAAGGACGACCCGGCCGGCGACTGGAAGCTGAACGTCACCGTCACCCGCGACACCGGCACCAACACCACCCCCTTCGTGGTGCCGGTCGCCGACAAGCAGGGCATCACCGGCGCGAGCGTCAACCCCGACCCCGTCAAGCTCGTCAAGGGCCAGGACGTCAAGGTCACCGTCGAGGCCACGGTGAAGGACGCGAGCTCGGTGTCGGCCAAGCTCGTCAGCGACAGCAGCCGCGAATACTACGACCTGGGCGACCTGGCGAAGGAGTCCGACGGCTACTACCGGGGCGCCACCTACTTCGCCGACGACACCCCGGCGGGCTCCTGGACCCTCGAGATCTACGCCCGCAGGGGCGGCCAGACCCTCAAGGGCGAGGCGGCGTTCTCTGTCGAGGCGGCCGCGGGCGGCTCGACGAACAAGGCCAAGAGCCGGGTGACGATCGCGGCGGCGAACAAGGTCCGCAAGGGCAAGTCCTTCAAGGTGTACGGCAAGGTGTACCGGGGCTCGAAGGCGTACAAGGGCAAGAAGGTCGAGGTGTACTTCAAGGCGAAGGGCACCAAGACGTACAAGCTGATGGGCTTCGCCAAGGCGACCTCGACCGGCAAGTACAGCAAGACCTTCAAGGCCAGGAAGGACGGCTACTTCCAGGTCAAGGTGCCGGGCACGAGCAAGACCCGCAGCGCGCTGTCGCCGCAGGAGTTCGTGGACGTCAGGTAAGCGGGCCCTAGCGGCCCAGGTAGGTCAGGACGGCCAGCACACGCCGATGGTCCTCGGGCGCCGGCCCGAGGGCCAGCTTGGCGAAGATGCCGGAGATGTGCTTCTCCACGGCTCCTTCCGAGACGACCAGCCTGGCCGCTATGGCGGTGTTGGAGCGGCCCTCGGCCATCAAGGCGAGGACCTCGCGCTCACGGGGGGAGAGCGAGTCGAGCGGGGCGCCGCGGCGCTGGCGGCTGAGCAGTTGCACGACCACTTCGGGATCGATGACCGTGCCGCCGGCCGCCACCTGGCGCACCGTCTCCAGGAAGTCGGCCACGTCGGCCACCCGCTCCTTCAGCAGGTAGCCGACGGCCTTGCCGATGAGGTCGCCGGCGTAACGCTCCTCGACGTACTGGGACAGGACCAGGATCGGGAAGTCCGGCCTGGTCTCGCGGACCCGCAGCGCCGCTCTCAGCCCCTCGTCGGTGTGGCTGGGCGGCATGCGCACGTCGACGATCGCCAGGTCGGGCTCATGCTCCAGTACGGCCCTGACCAGCGAGGGCCCGTCGGAGACGGCCGCGACCGTCTCGATGCCGCCGTCGGCGAGCAGCCGTGCCAGCCCCTCGCGCAACAGTACGGAGTCCTCGGCGATGACCACGCGCATGGGACATGACTACCATTCGCAGGGCAGCTCCGCGCGCACCAGGGTGGGGCCGCCGATCGGGCTGTGCAGCACGAGCACGCCGTCGATGGTGGCCGCCCGGTCGGCCAGCCCCGCGAGCCCGCCGCCGGGGCTGACGAGCGCCCCGCCGAGGCCGTCGTCCCACACGTCCACCACCACGCCGCGATGATCGCGCAGGACCGTGACCGACGCCTCGGTGGCGCCGGAGTGCTTGGCCATGTTGGTCAGCGTCTCGGCCACGATGAAGTACGCGATGCTCTCCACCGCCGCGGGCGGCCGCTCCGGCAGCTCGACGGACACGTCCACCCTGATGGGAGCCCGCGCGGCCAGCCCCGACAGCGCCGCGTCCAGCCCCCGATCGCTGAGGATGGCCGGGTGGATGCCCCTGGCCAGGTTGCGCAGCTCGGCGATGGCGGCCTTGGTGCCCGCGTGCGCCTGGGTGATGAGCATCCTGGCCTCTTCGGGGTCGGTGTCGAACTTCGACTGCGCCCGCCCCAGGTCCACGGCGACCGACAGCAGCCGCTGCTGGGCGCCGTCGTGCAGGTCGCGCTCGATCCGGCGCCGCTCGGCCTCTGCTGCGTCGATCCCCCTGGCCCTGCTGGCCCGCAGCCGCTCCTCCTGGCTCCCGCCGAGCAGCACCGTGGCCAGCGTGCCGTGCAGCCAGGCCATCCCCCGCACCAGGTACGCCGTCAGCACGAACAGCACCGCGCCCAGGATCACGGCGAGACAGGCGGCCGGCCAGTCGTCGAGCGTGACGTCGCTGTAGACGCCCAAGAACTGGTAGAGGGCGAGCAGCAGCGGCTGCAGGAGCAGCACGACCGCCGTCGTCCACAGCACCAGGGACACGGCCGACTCGACGAGCCCGAGCGGCAGCAGCATCAGCAGGTAACCCAGGTCCTGCCAGGTGGCGGCATCGCCCAGCAGCCAGCGCAGATGCGCCCCGAGCCCTCGCTCGGGCCGGGGCCGGTAGGGGTCGGCGATCCGTACGCCGAGCGCCGCGTGCACCAGCCGCCGCTCCAGCATCGCCCCGCCGCGCCACATCAGCACGGTCGCCATCATGAGCGGCACGCCCACCCAGACGGCCACCAGCGTGAGCGAGGCCGGCACCGCGAAGCTCAGCACCACGAACCAGCCGAGCCCGAACGCCCCGGTGACCAGCAGGTATGGTGCCGCCCGCCAGGTCATCGGGTCCACCACGATGCCCAGCGGCCCCTTCGGCCCGAGCGGAACGCGGTCCTTCAACCCCACTGAACGCATGCTCCCAGCCTGCCCGCGCGAGCCCGCTCGGTGAATCCGGGAAGCGCCCGTCATGGGGTAGGGCTAGCCCCCCTTTCGGCTCCGGACAACAGAAAAGGGGCGGCAGGAAAATGCCCTGCCGCCCCTTTTCCGGGCTACCGTCAGTCGCGGTCGTTGCTCACCGTGGTCTTCTGGACCTGCAGGAGGAACTCCGCGTTGGACTTGGTCTCCTTCATCTTCTCCAGGAGCAGCTCCAGCGCCTGCTGCATGTCGAGCGCGTGCAGCACCCGGCGCAGCTTCCAGACGATCTGGAGCTCGTCCTTGCCCATGAGGATCTCTTCCTTACGGGTGCCGGACGCGTCGACGTCCACCGCGGGGAAGATCCGCTTGTCGGCCAGGGAGCGGTTGAGCTTGAGCTCGGCGTTGCCGGTGCCCTTGAACTCCTCGAAGATGACCTCGTCCATCTTGGACCCGGTCTCGACCAGGGCCGTGGCGAGGATCGTCAGCGAGCCGCCGTTCTCGATGTTGCGGGCGGCGCCGAAGAACCGCTTCGGCGGGTAGAGCGCCGTGGAGTCGACACCACCCGACAGGATGCGACCGGACGCCGGGGCCGCCAGGTTGTAGGCGCGGCCGAGGCGGGTGATCGAGTCGAGCAGGACGACCACGTCGTGACCCAGCTCCACCAGGCGCTTGGCCCGCTCGATGGCGAGCTCGGCGACCGTGGTGTGGTCTTCGGCGGGACGGTCGAAGGTCGAGTGGATGACCTCGCCCTTGACCGACCGCTGCATGTCGGTGACCTCTTCAGGCCGCTCGTCCACGAGCACGACCATCAGGTGGCACTCGGGGTTGTTGCGGGTGATCGCGTTGGCGATCGCCTGCAGCACCATCGTCTTACCGGCCTTGGGCGGCGAGACGATGAGACCGCGCTGGCCCTTGCCGATGGGCGAGACGAGGTCGATGATCCGCGTGGTGAGGATGTTCGGCTCGGTCTCGAGGCGCAGGCGCTCCTGCGGGTAGAGCGGCGTCAGCTTGTTGAAGTCGGGCCGGTTGCGGGCCTGCTCCGGGTCCATGCCGTTGACGGTGTCGAGGCGGACCAGGGCGTTGAACTTCTCGCGGCGCTCGCCCTCGCGCGGCTGACGGACGGCGCCGGTGACGACGTCGCCCTTGCGCAGGCCGTTGCGGCGGATCTGGGCCAGCGAGACGTAGACGTCGTTGCTGCCCGGCAGGTAGCCGCTCGTCCTGACGAACGCGTAGTTGTCGAGGATGTCGAGGATGCCGGCGATCGGGATGAGCACGTCGTCGTCGCCGATGACGGGCTCGGTGCTGTCGAAGCGGTCGCGGCCTCTGCCACGGTTGCGCTCCCTGAAGCGGCCCCTGCGACCACGACTACGGTCGTCGTCGTCGCCGCCACCGCGCGGGTCGTTGCGGGGGTCGTTGCGGGAGTCGCCCCGCTGGTCGCCCCGCTGGTCACCGCGGGTGCCGGAGTCGGCGGCGCGCTCGCGCTGGTCGCCACGGTCACCGCGGATGTCACGGCCGTCACGGCCGTCACGACCATCGCGGCCGTCACGGTCACGGCTGTCACGGCTGTCACGGCTGTCACGGCCATCGCGGCCGCCGTCGCGCCCGGTGTCGGCACGGCCGCCCTCACCGCGGTCGCCGCCGGAGCGGTCGCCGCGGTCGCCCCGCTCACGACGCTCGCCACGGCTGCGGCGCTCGCGACGGCTCTCGCCGCGCTCGGCGCGCGAGTCGCCCTGTCCGGCGTCCGCGGGCTGAGCCTGCTGCTCCACAACCGGCTCCGCCGGGGCGGCGACCGGCTCGGGAGCCGCGATCACGGGCTCGGCGGCCGGGGCCGCGGCCTGCGGAGCGGGCTCCTCGGTGGTCTTGGGGCGGGAACGTTCCCTGCGCGTACGGGTGGGCCGCTCGGCCACGGGCGCCGCCTCGGTCGAGGTCGGGGCTGTGGCCTCAGCCGCGGGCGCGGCCGCTGATGCGCCGTCTCCGGAACCGCCACCCTGCTTCTCCTGGATGGCCGCGATCAGCTGGCTCTTCCGCATGCGCCCGGTCCCGCTGATGCCCAGCTCCGCTGCCATCTTCTGCAGCTCGGGCAGCACCTTGGCGGACAGGCCGGTGCCGGAGCGACGCGCACGCGGCTTGGCCGCGGCGCGGGTGGGGGTGTCGCCGGACGCCGGCTCAGCGCCTGATGCGTCGGAGAGGAGTTCGGTGGTGTCGCTCAACTAAAAGGTCCTTCCCAGGGGTCGGGCGCCGGTTTTGTTCTGCCGGGCGTCCCGGAGGTGCTTGCGATCCGGCGGGACAGACCGGGTCGGGGTGCACTTTGCGATCTTCGGCTGTCGCTGGAGACGGCCGCCACTCTTGGGGAGGGGTACGTCCACGCGGCCGATGGGCCTAGGCGCGTGGCTGACACACCCCCCAGATTGCTGTCGCCAACCAGATGTCGAGATGATTCGAACGCGCAGATCCCCGTCGTCGCCACCTCGCGTTGCGCCAACCGGGTGTGGGCCAACCGGAGGCAACGGATTCCGGGGAGACAGCCGCGCTGCTCACGCCTCGCGACGTGAAGCATGATGCAGCGATGTATGGCTGACAAGCACGCACCCACCAAGGGGGCATCTGGTGCGGCTATCAGCCTAACATCACCAGCGCACACGGCTATTCCCTGAAGGTCTAAAGAGGCATCAGCGTGTCTCGGGGAACTGAACGTTCGCACCAACCGGGTCGACGTCCATTAGCTGGATGTGCCAGTCATTACCCACTTCTGGCGCGATCAAATCCTGCGTATCCGATGTCGAAAACGCAAGAACCGTGGGACCCGCTCCCGAAACGACCGCGGGCACGCCCACTGCACGCAGACGTTCTACCAGATCCGCGCTCTCCCTCATCGCAGGCGCGCGGTAGTGCTGGTGGAGTCGATCTTCCGTGGCGGCGAGCAGAAGCCCTCGCTCGGGCCGCTGGGTCAGCGCGGCGATCAGCAACGCGGCCCTGCCGGCGTTGAAGGACGCGTCCTTGTGGGGCACGTCCTTCGGCAAGAGCCCCCGCGCGGCCTCCGTGGACAGCCGCGTCGAAGGAACGAGAGCGACTGGACGGATCCGCTGGTCGGGAGCCAGTTTCACCATATGGGGCGCACCGGCGTGGTCTGACCACGCCACGGTCAGCCCGCCGGCCAGACAGGGGGCCACGTTGTCGGGATGGCCCTCCATCTCGGTCGCGAGCGCGAACACCGCGTCGTCGGAGAAATCTCCGGCGTGTTCGCCATCGGCCAAAGCGCGCGCGGCGAGAATGCCCGCGCACACGGCCGCCGACGACGATCCGAGACCGCGGGCGTGCGGGATCCTGTTGACGCAGCGCAGCGCCACCCCGTCGGGCTGAGGCGCCCCCATGCGGTCGAACGCCGCGCGCATCGCCCTGACGACCAGGTGCCCTTCGCCGAGATCGACCTCTCCCGCCCCTTCGCCCGTCACGGTGACACGCACCCCGGGCTCCGTGGTGAGCGCGGCCTCGATCTCGTCGTGCAGGCTCAGCGCCAGCCCCAGCGCGTCGAACCCAGGCCCGAGGTTCGCCGACGTGGCGGGCACGCGAATCTCAACGGTCCTCATCCGTTCACTTTTCCCTCGTCACTCCCCGTGCGCCCCCGTCAGGCGAGGTTGAGCGCCGCCGCGGCGGCATGGACGTCGATGGGGATCACGACCGGCGCCGGCGCCCCCGAGATGGCCCAGTCAGGGTCCTTCAGCCCGTTGCCGGTGACCGTGCAGACGATCCGCTGCCCGGCCTCCACCAGCCCCTGCGCGTGGGCCTGCAGCAGGCCCGCGACGCTGGCGGCCGACGCGAGCTCCACGAACACACCCTCTTCCTGCGCCAGCAGCTTGTACGCCGCCGCGATCTGCCGGTCGGTCACCGACTGGATGACGCCGCCCGAGTCGTCGCGCGCCGCGGTGGCCATCGACCAGGAGGCCGGGTTGCCGATGCGGATCGCGGTGGCGATCGTGTGCGGATGGGCGACGGGCGCGCCTTCGACGATGGGCGCCGCGCCGCTGGCCTGGAAGCCGAACATGCGCGGCAGCCTCGTCGACACCTCGTCGGCCGCGTATTCCTGGTAACCCATCCAGTAGGCCGAGATGTTGCCCGCGTTGCCCACCGGGATGCAGTGGATGTCGGGAGCGTCACCCAGCGTGTCGACGATCTCGAACGCCGCCGTCTTCTGCCCCTGCAACCGGAACGGGTTGACGGAGTTGACCAGCGCGATGGGATAGCTGGACGACAGCTTGCGGGTCATCTCGAGACAGTCGTCGAACGACCCCTCGACCTGCAGCAGCGTGGCCCCGTGAACGAGCGCCTGGGCCAGCTTGCCCATGGCGATCTTCCCCCGCGGCACCAGCACGGCGCAGGTGAGCCCCGCGCGGACGGCGTAGGCCGCCGCCGAGGCCGAGGTGTTGCCGGTGGAGGCGCAGATGACCGCCTTGGCACCCTCCTCGACCGCCTTGCTGATGGCCATGGTCATCCCGCGGTCCTTGAAGCTGCCCGTCGGGTTGGCCCCCTCGACCTTCAGGTAGACGTCGCACCCCGTGAGGGCGGAGACGCGGTGCGCGGGCACCAGCGGCGTGCCGCCTTCGAGCAGCGTGATGACCGGCGTCTTCGCGGTGACCGGAAGACGCTCGCGGTACTCCTCGATGAGGCCACGCCACGACCTGCTCATGATGACTCCCTACCTGCGGTGTTGGGCACAGAGTGTACGGGGTGCGGCGGGCCCTCGCGGAGCCGCGCCCCTGTGTCGGAGGCGCCGCCGGATCCACGGTCGGACCCACCACCGAAGCGACCGCCGGACTCGCCCATTGGACAGGGGCACTATTCAGGAAATTCTCAGCATCTCCCGATAAGGTCTCGGCAGGGGGTCACCACCATGAACGCGCGTCCCGCGCTGAGGCAGAACGACTTTTCACCAGTAGCGGCGCCGCAGCTCGGCGCCTGGTCTCCCGCCCTTTCCGTGAGCGTGGTGATACCCGCGCACGGCGGGCAGGAAAAGCTCGACCTGACGCTGGCGGCGCTGGCCGCCCAGACGTATCCGGACCATCTCATGGAGGTCCTGGTCGTCGACGACGGCAGCCGCCCGCCGATCCGGCTGCCGGAGATCCGGCCGGTCAACACCCGCCTCGTACGCGTCCACGACGGCTGGGGCATCTCCAACGCCGTCAACACCGGCGCGAAGGCCGCCGACGGCGAGATCATCCAGCGGCTCGACGCCGACATGGTGGCCTGCCGTGAGCACATCGAGGCGCTGGCCCGCTGGCACCACGTGACCGACTACCTGGTCACGATCGGGATGAAGAAGTTCGTCGAGATGCCGCCCGTCACCGCCGGGCAGGTGTTCGCGGCGGAGCGCCTGGGTGAGGTGTTCGACCTGGGGTCGGCCGTGTCGAGCTCGACCGAGGCCACGATCGCCAAGACCGACGGGCTGCGCAAGAGCCGCAACCCCTACCACGTGTGCACCGGGCCGACGTTCGCGCTGCCCCGGGAGGTCTTCCACGCCGTCGGCGGGCTCGACCCGAACGTGGCGCGGGGTGAGGACACCGAGTTCTCCTACCGGCTGGCCATGTACGGCGTGGTGTTCGTGCCCGACCTGGAGGCGCAGGCGGTGCATCTGGGGTTGCCGGCCCAGCATCGTGACCGGGAGCGGGCGGTGCGGGCGGTGGAGCCGTACCTGGCGCATCGGATTCCGCTGCGCAGGGACCTGCGCAAGGATCGCGGGCGGCGGTGGCTGGTCCCATACGTGGAGATCGTGCTCGACGTGACCGACACCTCCGAGGCCGTGGTGCGGCGGGCGGTGATGGCGGCGCTGGACGGCAAGCTGCAGGACGTCGTGGTGACGCTGGTGGGGCCGTGGTCGCGGCTGGACGACTCGCGCCGCTTCGCCCTGTCCGACGCGTGCTTCGAGTTGCGGCTGATGCGTGACCTGTTCGCGCACGACGAACGCGTCCGCCTCATCGACGAGGCCGCTCCGACGCCCGCGCCGGCGCCGTTCCGTTACCGGGGTCCGGTGGACGTTCCGCTCCACCGGGCGACGCTGGAGCGGATGATCGAGTCGGTCCAGAAGGACCTGGCCGGGGTCCTCGTCGTGGACCTGCCGGACGGGCGCACGGCCCGTCTCGAACGCACCTCGGCCATCGGCCGCGCGCTGCTGCTGGCCGATGGCGAGCGCGACGCCGACGACATCATCGCCACCACCCACGGCGTACGCCACGAGCCCCCCGACCGCTTCTGGCCCGCCCCGGCCCAGCCGGAGCCGGTCACCATCCCGGCGCCGTTGACGGTCGCGGTCGAACCGCCGGAGAAGACCCTGCTCCGCCGCCTGAAGTCGGCCCTGCGCCCGAACTGACCCACCCTCCGGCGGCGGCCCGCGTCAGTCGCGCAGGCGGCGGCGGAGGGCACGTTTCATCGTGGTGGACACCAGCGTGCGCAGGCTCTGCTGGGCGCGGTCGGCGGCGGCGAGCTGACGGCGGAGGGTGCCGACCTCGCGGCGCAGTTCGACGGCCGTCTTGCGCCAGCGCGCCGACTCCTCCTTCCACTTGGCCACCTGGCCGCGCAGCCGCTCGGCCTCCTTGGCCAGCCTGGCGGCCTCCGCCTGGGCCTCCATCCGGGCCCGGTACGCCCCCCGCCGCCCCAGCACCTGCGCCGGCTCGGTGGTGAAGCCGTAGGTCTCGGCCTCGACCCAGGACACGCCCGACACGGTGTCCACCGCGTCGTCGAGGTCCTCTCCCGGGGAGAGCACCACGCGGGCCCTGGCGAAGGCCGAGCCGCGTTCGAGCCGGGCCGCGACGACGCCCTCGGACGACTCGCTCAGCAGGACGTTGACCAGGCCGAGGCCCTCGTCGCGGGCCAGGTCGAGCAGGCGGGCCAGGGTGTCCTCGCCGGGGATCCAGCCGGCGGGCAGGCGCAGCACGTAGGGCACGGCGGGGTCCACGTCGTCGGCCGTGGCCAGGTGGACGCGGCCTTCGTACCGGTAGTGGCCGTGGACCAGCACCAGGTCGAGGGCGGGGTCCTTGAGCGGGGCGCGGCGATCGCGGTCGAGGGTGTCCCAGGGGCCGACGACGTGCACGGACAGGTCGGGCAGCGTGCCGGCGAGCAGGGCGTCCACGGTGGCGCGGACCTGGTCGTAGCCGGCGGTGCCGTCGACGACGGCGGCGACGTACGGGACCTTCCACTGGCGCCCCGGGTGACCGCGCAGCCAGCGGTAGGCCGGGATGCGGTCGGCCACGAACGCGTGGCTGACCCGGTCGATCGGCGCCTTGTCGCGCATGCGCATCGTCGGCCCGAGGTGGTAGGCGCGGGCCGCCGGCTCCGGTACGAAGACCGCCCCCGCCTGCCCCAGCCGGTAGCCCATCTCGGTGTCCTGGCCGAGGATCAGCTCCTCGTCCATCGGCCCGGCCGCCTCGATCAGCCGCGCGCCGACCGAGGTCGCGCCTCCGACGTGCAGGCTGAACGGGCGCTGGGGGTTGTCGGTGAGGCCGTCGGTGCGTTCGACGAGGTCCACGATCCAGGCGTGCGGCTCGGCGGGCTCGAAGTGCGCGGCGAGGTCGTCGGGCAGCTCGGCGGGCGGTTCGACGTCGGTGAAGCGGATGTAGCCGGTCACGACCAGGTAGGGCGCGGCGTGGTGCCAGCGCATGTGGGCCTCGATCGCGCCCGGGGTGAGCACCACGTCGGAGTCGAGCCAGTGGATCACGTCGCCGGTTGCCTCGGCCAGGCCGGCGTTGCGGGCTCCGGCCCGGCCGGGCCGGGGGCAGACGATCAGGCGGGTCGCGGCGGGGCGGGTGGCGGGGAGCCGCAGCGGGGGCTCGCTGCCGTTGTCGACGACGATGACCTCGGTGAGCCCGGCCGGGTAGGTCTGCCTGGCCAGCGCGGCGAGCACCAGGTCGAGCTTGTCCTGGCCGCCGTAGGCCGGGATGACGATGCTGACGGTCAGCCGGGGTGTGAAGCGTTCGTCGGGTTTCAGGGTCCGGTAGTCGTTGCCGCGTACCCTGAGACCGGGGTCGTCGCGTACGGTCATGCCGCTTCCATCAGCAGGCTCGGGCGGAAGCCCCGCCACTGGTTGGCGGCCACCTTCACGAAGTGGGCCAGCGGGAGCTGCCAGGTGTGGTCGTCGCTGAGCCCTCTGCGCAGGACGTAGCCCAGACCGTGGGTGCGGTAGATCCGCGCGCCGGCCTTTTGAGCCGCTTTCAGAAATTCGAGATCAACAGCGCGCGGCAACCCGGGAAATCCCCCTATTTCGCGAAATTTCTCCCGGGCAACCATGATCGTTCCGCCCGCTACGTGATCACTCCACACTTCGCTCGGATAGCTCGCGCCACTGGCGAACGTCGTGCGCCTGATCGTCGCCTTCAACGGCCGCAGATAGAAGAACTCCGCCGTGGTGCCCACGACGTCGGCCCCGGCGTACGAGCGGGCCATGGCCAGGTCGGCCAGGTGGCGGGGGCCGTACCAGTCGTCGTCGTCCCACTTGGCCAGGTGGTCGCCGCCTGCCAGGGCCGCGGCGCGGTTGAGGACCTCGCCGAACGGCACGGACGCGGCCGCCTCGACCCACCTCACGGGCAGCGAGCAGGACCGTACCGCCTCGCGGACCTGGTCGAAGGCCACTCCGTGCAGGCCGAGCAGCACCTCGGCGGAGACGTCGCGCTGGCGCTCCATCTGGGCCAGCGCGGCGCCGACCAGGGCGGGGCGCTTGGTCGCCATGACGATGCTGACCTCGGGCCTTCCGCCGGGGTGGGCCAGGCGGCGCAGGCGTACGCTGTGCTCCTCGCGCCGCAGGTCGGCCAGGCAGCGGGAGGTGCCGTCGGGCGCGTGGCCGAGCCAGGCGCGGTCGGTGAGCAGGGCGGCGAGGTCGCCGGGCGCCCAGGGCGGCGCGTGGTCGGCCGTCAGCGGGATCCCGGCGGCGGCCAGGCTCAGCAGGCCGTCGAGCGGCACCTTCGCCTCCGGCCACTCCACCTCGAGGCCGCGCAGCGAGCGCAGCGCGGGCACGTCGGGCGGCTGGCCCTCGACCGCCCAGCCTCCGCCGGCCCAGTGCAGGCGGGCCAGCCCCTTCTCCGGCGTACGTGTGAAGCCGCAAGGGGTGAGGGACATGGGTGGGGTGCTCCTTGACCGCTTGGGACTCAGTCGGCGCCTACCTTACGCCGGTTTTACTGACGGGTAGACGCGGGTGCCACATTCGGCAGGCCCGGCGGCACAGGTGGAACCGTCAGGTTTTCTCAGTTTTCCTCCAGGAACTTATGGCACGGTGGTTGCCAATGTTGATTAGGGTGTCAATAATCCCCAGATGTCCGAGACGCCTCTGATGTCCGAGGCAGACGCCTACAAGGCGTGAACGACGAAAGGTATGCGCGGATGTTCTCGCCCCGCCGACTGGCAGCGACCGCCGCACTCGTCGCAGCACTGGCCCTTGGCGTGCTCGCACTGCTCGTGTTCGCCGGATTGATCACATTCGGGGCGGCGGCGGCCACGGTGGCGTTCCTGGTGTCGCTGGCGGCCCTGGCCCTCCTCCTTCTCTCCGTACGCCGCCTCGACGGCAAGGCACAGCGCATCGACCTGCGGGTCAAGAAGCACGAGGCCGAACTGGCCAAGACCACCGCGGCGCTGAAGAACGTCGAGACCAGGCTGGACGTGCTGGTCCAGGCCATCGAGGAGTCGGCCGCCCGACGGGCCGACGACCTCGGCGCGATCCTGGCCTCGCTCGGCGAGGACCGGGTGAACGCCATGGCCAGGGCGCGAGAGGTGGAGGAGCTGCGCGAGGAGGTTCGCGCGCTGGCCAAGGACCGCGTATGACGCGGATCAGGCACAACGACTACGGGACGCTGCGGCCGCCGGCCGTGGGCTCCTGGTCGCCCGCCCTGCGCGTGTCCGTGGTCATCCCGGCCTACGACTGCGCGGAGGCGCTGGAGCGCACGGTGCCCGCGCTCGCGCGGCAGACGTACCCGTCCGAGCTGGTCGAGGTGGTCGTCGCCGATGACGGCAGCCGGCCGCCGCTCAAGGTGGCGGGGGCGCGGGTCGTACGGGTGAGCGAGGGGTGGGGGCGTGGCGCGGCCCGGCAGACCGGGCAGCTCGCGGCCACCGGCGACGTGATCCACTGGCTCGACTCCGACATGATCCTGGCCGACGACCATCTTGAGGCGCACATGCGCTGGCACCACCTGATCGACTACGCGGTGGTGATCGGCGACACCCGGTTCGTGGACGAGCCGGGCGAGGAGGGCGTCCAGTCCGAGTACACGCGTAAGACGCTGGAGTCGAGCAGGCGGCTCAAGGACGCCGGGTCGAGCGCGTACCTGCTGCACACGGGCGCGTCCACGTCCGTGCGGGCCGAGCTGCTGCGGGCGGCGGGCGGCGTGGACGCCTCGCTCAACATGGCCGAGGACACCGAGCTGGGCTACCGGCTGGCGCAGGCGGGCGCGGTGTTCATCCCCGACGAGCAGGCCAGGGCGTGGCACGTCGGACCCTCCACCGTGATGCTGCGGGAGAAGGAGGTGCACCGGCACAACTGGTCCTTCCTGGGCGACCTCATCCCTGACCTGCGCTGGCTGCGCAGGCATCCCCGGCGCCACTGGCTCGTCCCGTACGTGCGGGTGGCGGTGACGGCCACCACCTACGAGGAGACACGGACGACCGTGGACTCGGCGCTCGCGGGCACGCTCACCGACGCCGCCGTCACGCTCGTGGGCCCGTGGGGCAAGCTGACCGGCGAGCGCCGCTCCAGCCTCGACGACCCGCTCCTGGAGCTGCGGCTGCTGCGCAACCTGTACGCGCACGAGCCCCGGGTCGAGTTCGCGGAGAGCGTACCCGCCTCGGCCGCCCCCTCCCCCTTCCTGCTCACCGTGCCCGCCGGCTGGGCGCTGGGCGCCGACACGCTCGCCGGGCTGATCCGGCACGCCGACCGCGACCTGCTCGGCCTGGTCTGCGTGGCGCTGGCGGAGGGCGCGGACGGGGTCGTGAGCGCCCGCCTGGAGCGCACGGCCGCCTTCGCCCGCGCCGCCCTGTTCACGGGCGGGACCGACGACCTGGTGGACGAGATGTTCGGCTCGGAGTGGGTCAGCGGGTCCGAGCACGGCTTCGCGCCGGCCCCGGAGGCCGAGCCCCTCACCGGTGAGCCCGCGAAGTGGCGGGCCCTGGCGGGCGAGCGGCTGACCGAGGTGAAGGAGCTGCGGGCCCAGGTGGAGCGGCTGACGGCCGAGGTCGGACGCCTGGCGTCCCCCGCCCCGGCCGCCGACGAGGAGCGGCGCGGAGCGCTGAGCTCGCTGATCAGGCACATGCGGAGAGCCGGATGATCAAGCAGTTGCTGGCGGAGCTCCGCGGCGCGCGCGTGTTCTTCGCCGGGATCGACGACGTCGAACCCCTCTACGCCAGGGGCCGCGCGGCGGTGGACCTGGACCGGGACCTGCTCGAACCGCAGACCGAGCCCGAGGAGGCGCGCGAGGTCCTCGTCCTGGCCAAGACGCCCGCCGACCTGCGCAGGATCGCCACGCTGCACAAGCTGCTGCCCCAGGCCGAACGGGTGGTCGTGGCCGTGCTCGACACGCCGGCCTCCCATCCCGCGCCCGTGCCGACGCCCACGCCGGCGCACCGGTGGCGGTCGCTGACGGATCTGCGGGTGTACCAGCCGAAGAACCGGGTCTGGGTGGTCGACGCGCGCTTCTCCGCCGCCACGCCCGCCGGCCGTACGGTGACGGCCACGGCCAGGGCGTTCGCCGGCCACCGGCTCGACGTGATCGCGGCGCCGGCGGCGGCCATCGCGGGCGTCGGGGCGGCGAGCTGGCGGCCGGGCGACCCGAACGCGACGCCCGCCGAGGTGAGCGGGCCGGTGCCCGAGCGCGTCGGCGCCCCCGGCAGCGACATGGTCCTGCGCACGCTCACCGGCACGGACACCACCGAGGAGAGCGACCCCGAGGAGTGGGCCGGCGACCAGACGCCCATCGAGCGGCCCACGCTGGAGGCGGCGAGCTGGGAGCGGCTCGGGCGGCCCGGGATGGCCGGGTCCCCGCTGGCCGACCCCGACGTGCTCGCCGAACCGTCCATGATCCCCCCGGTGGACGAACGGCTGGTCAATCCGCAGGGCTTCGTCACCACCCCCTCCCGCGGCATGGCCTCGCTGGCCGAGCGCGACGGGCACTGGTCGGTGGTGCTGGACGGGAAGGTCGTGGTGTCGTTCGCCGAGTCGGGCGGCGTCACCGACGCCGACGTGGCCCGGCTGCGGCAGATCCGCGGCGTGGAGGTCCACTGGCTGCACGCGCACAGCGGGCCGCTGTCGGCCGTACGGGTGCTGACCGGGCTGGCCGCGGCCGGGGTGCCGCTGGTGGCCGAGGCCGTGCCACGCTGGGCCGGGGCACTCGGGGACGACATCGTCGAGCTGCTCGAACTCGGCCCGGATCTCTCCGACGACCTGCGGCGGGAGGAGCACAGCATCCGGCTGCGGCGGGCCGCGCTGCGTACGCACGGGGTGGCCGCCCGGTGGGAGCAGCTCGGCGCACCCGTGCCCGCTCCCCCCCTCACCTCGGTCCTGCTCGCCACCCGCCGCACCGACATGGTGGCCTTCGCCCTCGACCAGATCGCCCGCCAACGCGGTGTCCAGCTCGAGGTGATCCTCGCCCTGCACGGCGTGCCGAAGGGCCACCCCGACGTGGCCGCCGCGATCGCCGCCTTCGAGGGGCCGCTGACCGTGTACGAGGCCGATCGGCAGGCCGTGTTCGGCGAGGTGCTGAACCACGCCGCCGCCATGGCCTCCGGGTCGTTCCTGCTGAAGATGGACGACGACGACTGGTACGGCCCCGACTTCCTGGCCGACCTGCTGCTGGCGCACTCGTACTCGGGGGCCCAGGTGGTGGGGACGGTGCCGGAGTTCGTGTACCTGTCGTCCATCGACGTCACCGTGCACCGCAGGCAGGTGACCGAGCAGATCACCAGCTTCGTGGCCGGCGGGACGATCCTGGTGGAGCGCTCGGCGTTCCAGGCCGTGGGCGGGTTCAGGCCGCTGCGGCGGTCGGTGGACACCCAGTTCCAGGAGGCGCTGCAGGCGGCGGGCGGGCAGATCTACCGTACGCACGGGCTGGGCTACATCCTGCGCAGGGGCCCGGCGGCCAACCACACCTGGCAGGAGCCGATCGGCACGTTCCTGCAGCGCAACCGACAGCAGTGGCGCGGCTTCCGCCCGAACGCCCTCATGGCCATGGACGGGAGCCCCATCCGGTGAACATCCCGCGGATCCGCCGCAACGACTTCGGCACCCTCACCCCACCCGCCCTGGGCACGTGGGAGCCCACGCTCACCGTCACGGTCGTCATCCCGGCCCACGACCGCCAGGAGACCCTCGACCTCACCCTGGCCGCCCTGTCGGCGCAGAGCTACCCGGAGCACCTGCTCGACGTCATCGTCGTCGACGACGGCAGCGCCACCCCGCTCCACCTGCCCGAACACGTGCCCGCCAAGACCAAGCTGATCTCCAGCCCGCCCGGCGGGTGGGGGCGGGCCTGGGCGGTGCAGGCGGGGCTGGACGCCGCAGGCGGCGAGGTCGTGTTCGTGCTGGACGCCGACATGGTCCCGCACCGGCGCCACGTGGAGGCGCAGCTCCGCTGGCACCACCTGGCTCCCTACGTCGTGGTGCTGGGCTGGATCGACTTCACCGGCGCCGAGGTCCTGCCCTCCCAGGAGCGGGTACGTCAGGCGCTGGAGGCCGGGACCGAGGAGGAGCTGTTCCCCCTGTCGCCGCACCGCCACGACTGGGCCGAGCAGATCATCGCCGAGCACGACGGCCTGCGTACCGCGCCGAGTGCCCTGGCCGGGCGCATCCACGTGGGGGCCACGGCGTCGTACCCGGCCGCGCTGCTGCGCTCGATCGGCGGTCTGGACACCTCGCTGGTGCTGGCCGAGGACACGGAGCTGGGCTATCGGCTCACCCAGGCGGGCGCGGTCTACATCCCCGACCCTGAGTCCAGGGCCTGGCACGTGGGCCTGCCGACGGCGATGCGCGACCACCGGGCGCTGAAGCGGTACAACGACCCCTACGTGGCGGATCGGGTGCCGTACCGGCGCTACCTGCGGGCGGACCCGGGGCGGCAGTGGCTGGTGCCCTATGTGGACGCGACAGTCACCGTGCCGGCGGCCGTGGGGGCGTACGAGGACGTGCGGGCGTCGGTGGACGCCCTGCTGGCGGGGTCGCTGCCCGACGTCAGGGTCACGGTGGCCGGGCCGTGGGACACGCTGACCGGGGACCGGCGCTCGCCGCTCGCGGAGCCGTACCTGGATCTGCGTCTCATCCACGCCGGCTTCGACCACGACCCCCGCGTCCACCTGCGCACCGACCGGGCGGCCGGGCCGCTGCCGGGCACGGCGCCGTTCCGGCTGTCTCTCCCGGCCGGGTGGGTGCCGGGCAAGGACACGGTGGAGCGGCTGGTGGCGTACATGGAGGAGCACGACATGGGCACGCTGTGCGTCGCCCTGGAGGAGACGGCGGCGGGCGTCACCGCCGCCCGCCTGGACCGCACGTCGGCCCTGTCCAGGGCGGCACTGGTCTCGTCCGGGCCGGTCTCCGCGGGCTCCGGCGAGAGCCTGGACGACCTCGTGGACGCCCTGTTCGGCCTGGAGTGGGTGGACGGGGAGACGTGGGGCTTCAGACGCCGTCCGGCCACGTATCCGCCGCGCCGGAGACCGCCGTCAGAGGTGGCCCGGCTCACGGCCCAGCACGACAAGGAGATCGCCCTCTACCGCAAGCGCGTGGCCGCCCTCCGGGCCGAGCTGGCGCAGGCGCGCAGGGAGGCGGGCAAGAACGGGCGGGACGCGGCCCGCTGGCGGGAGAAGGCGGAGTCCTGGCGCCAGGAGGCGGTCCGCCAGGTCCGCGAACGCGACCGCACGGTCCTCAAACGAGCCGTCCGCCGCGTCCGCGACCTCGCCTTCCCCACCCCCGCCGACTAGCGCGCCACGGCCGGCCGTCCAGGGCTTACTCGTCGCCCTCCACCCGCATCACGCTCGCCACCGCGCGCACGATGTCCAGGTCCCGTAGCTCCTCCATGGTCGCCGACAGGGCGGCGTCGGTGGCGCGGTGGGTGACGATGACGAGTTGGGCGTCGTCACCGTGGCCCTCCTGGCGGACGGTCTGGATCGACACGTCGTGCTTGGCGAACAGCTCCGCCACCCTGGCCAGGACGCCCGGCTTGTCGGCCACGTCGAGGGCCACGTGGCAGCGCGTGACGGTCTCTCCCATGGGATGCACCGCCAGGTCCGCGTACGTCGACTCCTCCGGCCCCCGCGTGCCCGCCAGGCGGTTGCGGCCGACGGCCACCAGGTCGCCGAGCACCGCCGAGGCCGTCGGCGCGCCGCCGGCGCCCTTGCCGTAGAACATGAGCTGCCCCGCAGACTCCGCCTCCACGAAGACCGCGTTGTACGCCTCGCGCACCCCCGCCAGCGGATGCGACCGCGGGATCATCGCCGGGTGCACCCGGACCCCGAACGAGCGGCCGTCGTCGGAGCGGGCGCAGATGGCCAGCAGCTTGATGACGTAGCCCATGGCATTGGCCGAGGCCACGTCGGTGGCGGTGATGTCGGTGATGCCCTCGCGGTGCACCTGCTCGGCCGTCACCCGGCTGTGGAAGGCGAGCCCGGCCAGGATGGCGGCCTTGGCGGCGGCGTCGAAGCCCTCGACGTCGGCCGTCGGGTCGGCCTCCGCGTAGCCCAGGGTCTGGGCCTCCTCCAGGGCGTCGGTGAAGGACGCGCCCGTGGAGTCCATCTTGTCGAGGATGTAGTTGGTGGTGCCGTTGACGATGCCGAGCACCCGTTTGACGTGGTCGCCGGCCAGCGACTCGCGCAGGGGGCGCAGCAGCGGGATGGCCCCGGCCACGCTGGCCTCGAAGTAGAGGTCGCCCTTGCCCGCGCGGGCGGCCTCGTGCAGGGCGGCGCCGTCTTCGGCCAGCAGCGCCTTGTTGGCGGTGACCACCGACTTGCCCCGTGACAGGGCGGAGACGATCAGCGTGCGGGCGGGCTCGATGCCGCCGATGACCTCGATCACGATGTCGACGTCGTCGCGGGTGACCAGCGACTCGGCGTCGGTGGTCAGCAGGGCCGGGTCGACGTCGATGTCGCGCTTGCGGCCGAGCCGGCGTACGGCGACGCCGGCCAGCTCGAGCGGGGCGCCCACGCGGGCCGCCAGGTCGCCGGCCTGCTCATGCATGAGCCTGATGACCTGCGAGCCGACGACGCCGCAGCCCAGAAGAGCCACTTTCAGCGGTTTCACAGCTGTCCCCTCAACAGGTCGTCCTCGGTCTCGCCCTGCACGATCACGCGGGAGACGCCGCCGGAGACGGCGACCACGGCGGGCTTGGGCAAGTAGTTGTAGTTGCTGGCCAGCGAGCGGCAGTAGGCGCCGGTCGCGGCCACCGCGATCAGATCGCCCGGGGCCAGGTCGGCGGGCAGGTGGAAGTCGCGCACCAGGATGTCGCCGCTCTCGCAGTGCTTGCCGACCAGGCGGCTGAGCATGGGCTCGGCCGCGCTCTCGCGGCTGGCCAGCACGGCGGTGTATTCGGCGCCGTAGAGCGCCGTGCGCACGTTGTCGCTCATGCCGCCGTCGATGCTCACGTAGGTGCGCAGGCCCTCGACGTCCTTGACCGTGCCCACCTCGTAGAGGGTGATGCCGCCGGGGCCGACGATCGTGCGGCCCGGCTCGACGGTGAGGCGGGGCACGGGCAGGCTCGCGTCCACGCACACCTTGGTGACGATCTCGCGCAGGCCGTCGGCCAGCTCCTTGATGTCGGGGGCCTCGTCGCCCTCGACGTAGGCGATGCCGTAGCCGCCTCCGAGGTCGAGCTCGGGCAGCACCACGCCGTGCTCGTCCTTGATCTGCACGAGCAGCGTGGCCAGCCGCCGCGCGGCCACCTCGAAGCCGGCTGTGTCGACGATCTGCGACCCGATGTGGGAGTGCAGCCCGACGAGCTCGAGCTGGGGCAGCGCCAGGATGCGGCGCACCGCCTCGGCCGCCGCCCCCGTGTTGAGCGACAGGCCGAACTTCTGGTCGTCGTGCGCGGTCGCGATGAACTCGTGGGTGTGCGCCTCGACCCCGGTGGTCACCCTGACCATCACCTTGGGCCGCTTGCCCTGCTGCTCGGCGAGGTAGCCGAGGCGGGCGATCTCGTCGAAGGAGTCGAGCACGATGTGGCCGACCCCGGCCTCCAGCGCCCTGCCGAGCTCGGCGACGGACTTGTTGTTGCCGTGCAGCGTGATGCGCTCGGGCGGGAACCCGACGCTGAGCGCGACCGCGAGCTCGCCGCCGCTGGCGACGTCGAGCCCGAGGCCCTCGTCTCGCAGCCAGCGCACGATCTCCTTGCACAGGAACGCCTTGCCGGCGTAGTGCACGTCGGAGTCGGCGAAGGCGGTGGCGTAGTCGCGCATCCGCGAGCGGACGTCGTCCTCGTCGAGCACGTAGAGCGGCGTGCCGTGGTCGCGGGCCAGATCGCGGACGTCCACGCCGCCGACCGTGAGCGCGCCATCGGTCCGGGTCGACGTTCGGGGCCAGATCGTGGGATTGATCCGGTTGAGGTCGGCGGGCGCCAGCGGTGGGCGCTCGTGGGGCAGCATCTCGGCGTGCCGGTCCCCGGCGGGATGGACGAATCGACTCACCCGATCGAGGCTATCGGACGCGCAAGTCCGCCATGACCCTGTGCCCACGTATCGAGACGCGATCAAGCCCCAGAAGGGATATTTTTACGATTTTTCGCCGTTTAGCCGGATATTTTGCAATCACTCACAATCGATCGGGCCCCGGCAGCACCGTCCCCACGACCTCCGCCACCCGTACGCGGGCGGTGTGCACCGGCCCGGGCTCCTCGTCCCCGACCGGAACGGCGGGCGCCCGCTCGTGCGCGTCGTGGTAGGCGAGCGCCAGCCGCAGCAGGTACGTCTCCCACCCCGGCTCCCTGCTCTCCATCCTGCCCGGCAGCTCGGCCAGCACCCGCAGCACCCGCCGGTGGCAGGGATCGTCCAGCAGCTCAGGCCGGAAGCCGCCCACCGGCACTCCCAGCTCCCGAGCCCACCGCCGCACGGCGCGGGCGCGCGCGTGGCCGTACCGGACGACGAACCCGGGGTTGTCCCAGGTGCGGGGGAAGTCCGGCCAGCCGGGCTCGGGGGGGACCTCCATCGGCTCGGCGGCCACCAGCGCGCCGGGGGTGCTCACGACGATCCGCAGGAACCCCTTCCCCCGGACCTCCACCGAGGCCACCCCGCCGAGCCGCCGCACGCGGGCCGCGAGCTCCTCGGCGGGCAGCCCGCGCCGCAGCGCGACAGCGGAGACGTAGACGGCCTCGCGCTCCCACGTCCCCTCGGGCACGGGCGGCTCGCCCAGCACCCCGGCCAGTTCCTCGGGCGTCATGACCACGACGCTAGATGAGCGCGTGCGGCTCCGCCGACCCGTATTCGACCAGGTGGGCCGCGCCCAGCAGCCAGCGGTCCTCGTCGCGGACCCGTACGTAGCCGAACCGGTCCGCCGAGAAGACCTTGACGCCGTCGCTGCGGCACTGCCGCATGAGCACCTCGTCCCAGCCTTCGGTGAGGTCGGCGAAGCCCAGCTCGCGCAGCGTGTTACGCCTGGCCAGGAGGGTCGCGCCGGTGATCTCGTGCAGGTAGGTGTACTCGGCGTCCGGCTGCTTGAGCAGCGTGGCCTGGGGCTTGCGCAGGTGGGCGTAGAAGGCGGCCTTGCCGACGATGTCGGCGGTGCCGAACAGGAAGGCCCTGCGCAGGTCCGACAGGTAGTGGGGGCCGTAGACGTCGCGCGGGTCCATGACCGCCACCAGGTCGGCCTCGCACAGGTCGATGCCGGCGTCGAGCATCGCGCCCTCGGTCATCGCCGGGTGCGGGCGGCGGTAGACGATCTCCACGTCGGGCAGCACGTCGCGGGCCCGCAGCTCGGACTCCGGCGGGCCGATGATGACGACCTGGTCGACGCCCGACTGCTTGGCGACCTGCGCCAGCCCGTGCTCCATCAGGTACGGGTCGAGGATCGGCAGCATGACGGAGGTGTTGAGGGTGGCGCGCGCGCTGGGCAGGCCGATCACGTCGAGCAGCTCGTCGATCCGCTCGGTCATCGTCCCCATCTGGTACGCCCGCCGCAACGCCACGTGCGCCCGCCGCGAGTCGGGCTCGGTGCCGATGGGCGTGCCGCAGGCCGCGATCTCGGCCAGCCGCCACTGCGGGGTCCCCGGCGGGCAGTCGGCCGCGGCCGGCCAGCGGTAGGACGTGAGCACGTCGGGATAGGCCAGGTGGCCGGGCAGGAGCTGGTCGATCGTGAGCACCCGGTCGATGCGGCCGCCGGCCAGCGGCAGCGGGTTGTGCACCCGGGGCTGCACCCCGAACTGCAGCCGCGGCCAGGCCACCGTGAGGTCGGTCGTGAAGCGGTGCTCGAACAGCTCGGCCGCCGCCGCGTACGCCTCCACCTCGCCCTGCGTGTGCCAGAAGACCGTGCGGATGCCGCGCTCGCGGCACCACTCCAGCAGCGCCTTGAGCCCCTCGCCGGGCTCACCGGTGATCTCCTGGGCCCACGGGCCCTGCGTCACGGACGCGACCACCAGCAGGTGGGGCACCTCGAGCGGCAGCACCCTGGCGAAGTCGCGCGGCGTGAACCCGGTCGTCTGCCGCCACTCGTAGCGCAGCAGCGCCTCGGCGTGCGGGTCGGCGATGACGGCGGCCGTCAGGTGCGGGCGTGTGTTGGGGCCGGTCGGCACCCGGTACGGCTTGAGCTTGAACGAGGCGCCCCCGAGCGTCCTGGTCGTGCTGGTGGCCTGGAACGCGGCCCCTGGCCGCTCGTCCTTGGGCTTGCCGGAGGCGTCGGCCACGGGCTTGCGCTTGGGGGCGGTGGGCCGCTGGACCGGCTTGGCGGCGCCCCTGAGGCCCTTGGCCAGCCGGACCGGGTTGCTCTTGCCGCTCTTGATCGCGTCGCCGAGACGGTTCCAGCGCGCGACCTTGATCGACGACAGCTTCCAGTTGGCCACCTCGGCCTGGAAACGCTGCTCGGCCAGCTCTTTGCGCAGTTTGTCCGCGGCGGCCCGTTCGGCGGCGAGCCGCTCCTCGGTCTCGCTGAGCCGCTCGGCCAGCGCCTTGACCTCGTTGGCGCTCTCCTCGGCCGCGGCCAGCCTGGCCTGCGCGGCGTCCAGCAGCCTGGCCAGCTCGGCCGCCCGCTCGGCCTGGGAGATGGCCTCACGCAGCGCCCGCCGCGTGCTCTCAAGCTCTATGGACACCGAATCCTCCTTCGTCGGTCCGGCGTCAAGACGCTGCGTCCCATTGCTCGCTCGCTCCGCTCACTCAGGAGCCTCCGCTCTCTCAGCCCGGCAAAGGATACTCTTTTGCGGGAAGCGTCTCGAAGGGATGAGATCCGGTGCAGTTCAACGTGCGACCCTACATATGCGGCGCCCTCGGCCGGATCGACACTGCCATATTGGGCAAACTGACAGCGGCGGGCCCAAAGGTCCGTCCTGCGCTCCAGACGGCCGAGGCGGCCCTGTTCAGCTCCGCGCCGCTGCCGCCCTACCACCGGGCCGGCGGCTCGTTCGCGTTCGCCTGGGGCGAGCGCAGGCCGCGGGCGGCCGAGGAGTGGATCACGGTCGCGGAGACGTACGAGACTCCGGGGCTGATCGGCGACGGCGAGCGGGTGACGCTGCACACGGGCGCGCTGGGGCTGGTGGACGTCTACTACGTGCGCCAGGGCGACGCGGTCTACTTCTCCTCGCTGATCCAGCCGCTGCTCAGTCTCGTGCCGATCGAGATCGACTGGTCGGCGTGGGCCTCGATCCTCCAGGTGACGTTCCCGCTGGGCGAGGCCACCCCGTACACCGGGGTCAAGCGGCTGCCGGGGGCGAGCGCGCTGGTGTGGGAGCACGGCAGGCTGGCCACGGAGCGCAGGCTGCCGCGCTGGCTCCGCACCGAGCCCTATGAGAGGTGGACCAGCCCGCAGGAGATCGTCGAGCTGCTGCACCAGGTCTACGCGGACTACGACGGGCGCGCGCTGCTCGTGCCGGTCAGCGGCGGCTACGACTCGCGGCTGCTGGCCGGCGTGGCCAGGGCCCGGGGAGCGGACGTCGAGTCGTGGACCACGAGCCCCGACGACGGCACCGACACCGACATCGCGTTCGCCCGCGCGATCACCAAGGAGCTGGGCATCCCGCACCGGGTGATCACCCAGCACGCGGCCGACTACCCGGACGACGCGATGGAGGTGGCGCGCAGGCTGGAATACCTGACGCCGCACCACGCCTGGTACGCCCCCTTCGCCAAGGAGGTGCACGGCGCGGGCCGGATCCTCATCGACGGCCTGGCCGGCGGGCCGCTGCTGAAGAACTTCATGGTCAGCGGGGCCGCGTTGGAGGCCAGGACGCAGGCCGAGCGGTCGGCGGCCGTGCTGGGCTCACTGTCGCTCGGGCAGCCCTCGCAGCCGTTCCTGTCCAAGGCCGCGGCCGAGTGGATCGACGAGACCGTGCGCGAGCAGTTCCTGGCGGCCACCTCGATGCTCCACGGGCACCGGGCCGAGCTGCCGCTGTCGGTGCTGCACACCAGGACCGTGCGGGGCATCGCGCGCTCTGCGGTCAACCTGGTGGGCCCCGAGGCGTCGTTCGCGGCGCCGTTCATCCATCCCGAGTTCTTCGACGCCGCGCTGTCGGTCGGCGTGGCCCGCAAGGACAAGGGCCGCTTCTACCGCGAGGTGCTGCACGCGGCCAATCCGCGCGTGGCGGCGCTGCCGTCCACGAATGTGGTCAAGCAGCCGCTCCACCGGGTACCGTTGCGGTCCACGGCCGCTCCTGCCCGAAATTATTCGCACCGCATGCTGGAGACCGTGGTGAGCCGGGTGCCCGGCTTGCTGTCGGACGAGCTGCATGAGGTGATCGCGGGCGGGCCGGACGCGCTGACCAGGTTCAATGGGTGGAACGACCGGTTCTGGATGCGCGGTCTCGTGCTGTTCGGGCTCTGGCTGAACGACTTCGAGAACGACCTTCCGGACCTGACTCCGCCTTTTTAGTGAACTCTCGGTAACAACACGATTACATATGGATCTCACGGGTATTACAGCTCGCACAGCAGAAGCGGGTTCCGGAAAGCCAACGGGCTGGTAGTGTTCGGCCCGTAAGCGCCGCACAAACGGGCACCAGATCACAAATCCGGTCTCGTTCGAGGGCATGGGGTTCGCAGGGATGACGACTCCACGCGGCGCGGTCACCACATAAAAACGCCGGTGCAACCGGTGACTTCGTCCTGCCCACATCTCTTCCTGTGAGCGACATATGATCAACGCATCCCCAATGCCGGAGCCGATCTCCGAGGCGTTCGTCTCGGAGGATCCAGCCTGGTACAAGCGGGCGGTGTTCTACGAGATTCTCGTCCGGGGGTTCAAGGACTCCAACGGCGACGGCACCGGCGACCTGCGCGGTCTCATCGAGAAGCTCGGCTACCTCGAGTGGCTCGGCGTGGACTGCCTGTGGCTGCTGCCGCTGTACGAGTCGCCGCTGCGCGACGGCGGCTACGACATTTCGGATTACATGAAGATCCTCCCCGATTTCGGGGACCTGGGGGATTTCGTCCAGCTGATCGAGGCGGCGCACGAGCGCGGCCTGCGGATCATCACCGACCTCGTGATGAACCACACCAGCGACCGGCATCCCTGGTTCCAGGCGTCCCGGCACGACCCCGAGGGGCCGTACGGCGACTTCTACGTGTGGTCCGACACTCCGGGCGGCTATCCCGACGCGCCGATCATCTTCATCGGCGCCGAAGAGTCCAACTGGACCTACGACCCGGTGCGCAAGCAGTACTACTGGCATCGCTTCTTCCACCACCAGCCGGACCTGAACTATGACAACCCGGCGGTCCAGGAGGCCATGCTGGAGGTGCTGCGGTTCTGGCTGGACCTGGGGATCGACGGGTTCCGGCTGGACGCGGTCCCCTACCTGTTCGAGCGTGAGGGCACGGCGTGCTCCGGGCTTCCCGAGACGCACGCGTACCTGAAGCGGATCCGCGCGGAGGTCGACCGCCTCTACCCGGACCGGGTGCTGCTGGCCGAGGCGAACGGCTGGCCCGAGGACGTGGTCGAATACTTCGGCGACCCCACCACGGGCGGCGACGAGTGCCACATGGCCTTCCACTTCCCGCTCATGCCGCGCATCTACATGGCGGTCAAGAAGGAGACGCGCGAGCCGATCTCCGAGATCATGTCGCGCACGCCCAAGCTGCCCGAGCACGCGCAGTGGGGCATCTTCCTGCGGAACCACGACGAGCTCACGCTCGAGACGGTGACCGAGGAAGAGCGCGACTACATGCACAAGGAATATGCCAAGGACCCGCGCATGCGCGCCTACCTGGGCATCCGCCGTCGCCTGGCCCCACTGCTGGACAACGACAGGGACCGGATCGAGCTGTTCACCGCCCTGCTGCTGTCGCTGCCCGGCTCGCCGATCATGTACTACGGCGACGAGATCGGCATGGGCGACAACATCTGGCTGGAGGACCGCGACTCGGTCCGCACGCCGATGCAGTGGAGCCCCGACCGCAACGCCGGGTTCTCCTCCGCGGACCCGGGCCGCCTCTACCTGCCCGCGGTCATGGACCCGATCTACGGCTACCAGGCGGTCAACGTGGAGGCCCAGCAGCGGCACGAGGGGTCGCTGCTGCACTTCACCCGCAAGATGCTGGAGATCCGGCGTAAGCACGCGGTGTTCGGGGTGGGCGCGTACACGGAAATGTGGTCGTCGAACCCCTGCGTGCTGACGTACGTGCGCGAGGACGGCGACGACGTGATGCTGTGCGTGAACAACCTGTCGAAGTTCCCGCAGCCGGTCGAGCTGGACCTGCGGCGCTTCGAGAGCATGATCCCGGTCGAGGCGCGGGGCGGGGTGCCGTTCCCGCCCATCGGAGAGCTGCCCTACCTGCTCACGCTGCCGGGGCACGGCTTCTACTGGTTCGCGCTGAAGAAGCCCGAGGCGGCGCTCAGCGAGACGTGACCGGCACCTGGGCACGGGCCGCCCGTCGCGCGGGAATGAGCGCGACGGCGAGGGCCGTGCCCACGGCGATCAGCACGGCCAGCGTCAGCGTCAGGGCGGAGGGCGCCCGGCCGATGCCGGCGCCCACGCCGCTGGTGTGGCCCTGCAGGTCGATCAGGCCGGTGACGATCGAGACGCCGACCGCCGCCCCCACGCTCACCCCGAGCACGACCAGCAGGCCCGTGCCGGTGACGAGCGTGGCCATGACCTGGCGTGGCGTCAGCCCCATGGCCTTCAACACGGCCAGGTCGAGGGCGTGGTCGCGCAGGCCGAGCGCGCTCGCGGTGAGCAGGTTGGCCAGGCCGATGAGGGCGAGCACGACGATCAGCGCCACGATCACGATCCTGATGACCGACAGCCGGTCGGCCGGGTTGACCGCGGCCTGCACCTCCAGGCCCTCGGCCGACTCGGCCAGCAGCCTGCCGCGCACCTCGGCCTGGTCGGCTCCGGGCTTGAGGGCCAGCGCGTAGAACTCCGGCGGCACCGAGTCCTTGGCCGCCAGGCTGTCGAGCCCCACCGAGAGCACCTCGCCGTCCAGGTCGGGCTCGACGGTCCTGCCGACGATCCGGACGATCAGCGGGCTGCCGCCCACGGTGAGCCGCACCCGGTCGCCGATCTTGAGCCCGAGCAGGTCGAGCAGGCCCTGTCCGGCGACCGCCTCGCCCTGCTGCCCGTACATGCGGCCCTCGACCACGGGGAACGGGTAGGGGCTCGTCGAGCTGCCGAGGGCGCGCACCCTGACCGAGCGGGCCTCGCCCGGGGCCAGGGCGTTGACGTCGGTGCCCGGGTAGACCGCGGCCACGTCCTTGTCCTGCTCGGCTAGGCGCTGGGCCTCGGCGGGCTCGACCTTGCCCGGCCTGACGTAGAGGCCGGCGTGCTGGCCCACCTGCTCGGGGTGGGCCAGGAAGTTGTCGAGCGTGGCCCAGACGCCGAGGCCGATCGTGATCATCATCATCGGCACGGCCAGGCCGAACGCCGTCAGGAACGCCGGCACGCGGCGGGTGAAGGCGTCTCTGGTGCCGAGGACGAGGGCGGGCGGGAGGCGTACGAGGAGGGCCAGCCGGGCCAGCCTGGACAGGTGGCCGCGCGGCGGGGCGGAGGGCACGTCGGGGATCGGCGGCGTGCGGCCCCCGCGCCAGGCGGGCACCCCGACGGCCGCCAGCACCACCAGCGCCGTGCCGCCGATGATGGCCAGCACGGGAGCGGGCGCCACGGAGGTCGGGCCGAGCATCGCGGCCATCACGCCCCAGCCCGCCAGCGCCCCGACGGCGACGCCCAGCAGCCCCAGCGCGCCGTGCTCGGCCAGGAGCAGCAGCGCGATCTGGCCCCTGGTGAAGCCCATCGACTTGAGCGTGGCCAGGTCGCGGAGCTGGCCGAGCACCCGGCCGCCGGCCGCGTTGGCCAGGGCGAGCGCGGCGGCCACGAGGCCGACCACCCCGAACAGCGCCAGCAGCGTGCCCAGCAGCCGGTTGTCCAGCTCCATGGCCGCTCTGACCTCGCGCCAGGTGTAGACGCGCTGCAGCCGGTCCTCCAGCATGACCACCACGCGCTGTGAGACGACCTGGGAGGCCTCGGGGTCGTCCAGGCGCAGCCCGGTCACCCATTCGCTGCGGCCGAGCATGGGCTCGATGCGGTCGAGCATGATGGGCAGCACGTAGGCCAGGCCGGGTGTCCATTCGGGGTAGAAGCCCTGCTCGGCCGAGTCGGCGACGCCGCGTACGTAGAGGGTGTGGCGCTTGCCGCTGAGCGCGATGATCGTGAAGGGGGCGCCGATGCGCAGCCCCAGCGAGGTCGCGAACGACCGCTCGACGACCACGCCGTCGGGCTGGGCGGGGTCCAGCCACTTGCCCTCGGCCACCACCGGGTGCGCCACCTGCGGCGGGGTGGCCGGCATCGCGCGCAGCGACGCGGGCTCCTTCTTGCCGTCCTGCGCCACGGTCACGGGCGCCGACCGGTAGGGGCCCGCGGTCCGGGTGACGCCGTCGATGTCGCCCAGGGCCACCTGGGGGCTGTCCATGGTGTGCAGCCAGACGTGGGCCCCTTCGGTCTGCGCGAACAGGCTCCGCCACGGGTTCGTGCCGTCTTCGAGGAGGGTCGCCGCGGTGATCAGCGCCGCCACGATGCCGGCCACGGCCAGCACCGTCAGCACCGCCTGGCCCTTCCTGGCCCGCAGGTCGGCCTTGATCCACCGGCTTCCGGCCAGCGACGCGCTCATCGGAGGTCGATCACCTCTCCGGCGGTGCGGGTGCGCCTGCGCGCTATGCGGCCGTCGTCCACGATCTCTCCGTCGAACAGCGAGACGAGCCGGTCGGCCAGCGCCGCCACGCGGGCGTCGTGGGTGACCATGACGATCGTCTGGCCCTCTTTGTGGACCTCGGTCAGCAGGCGCAGCACGTCGCGCGTGTTGCGGCTGTCGAGGTTGCCGGTGGGCTCGTCGGCCAGCAGCAGGCTGGGCTGGTTGGCCAGCGCCCTGGCCAGCGCCACCCGCTGTTGCTCGCCGCCGGAGAGCTGGGCGGGCGCGGCGCCCGCCCGGTCGGTCAGGTTGAGCGCGTCGAGCAGGCTCTCCCTGCGCTCGCGGGCCACCCTGGGCGAGGCTCCGCCCAGGAGCGCGGGCAGCTCGACGTTGTCGCCGACCGTCATGTTGGCGACCAGGTTGAAGAACTGGAAGACGAATCCGATCTTCTTACGTCGCAGCAGCGCCCACGCGCTCTCGGAGAACGTGTCGACGCGCTTGCCGTCGAGCCAGATCTCGCCGCTGGTCCTGGCGTCGAGCCCGCCGAGCATGTGGACGAGCGTGGACTTCCCGGACCCGGACGGCCCCATGATGGCGACGAACTCTCCCGGCTCCACCTGCAGGTCCACGCCCCGCACCGCGGGCACGGGCACCGCGCCATCCTGGTAGATTTTGACCAGATTGACCGTTTTCACAACCGCGCTCATGCCAGATCCTCCTGACAACGTTCCAGCCAGTCAAGATCTGCCTGCAGGTGAAGCATGGCACCTTCGATGAGCAACATCGCCACCCGGTCGCTCGGCGGGGTGCGGGCCAGGAGGTCGTTGAGGTCGCCCATCAGCGACAAGTAGTGCCGACGCTGCCTGCTGATCAGCGCCATCCGGTCGGCGATGCCGGTCAGGGGGGCGAGCACGAGCTTCATGAAGAACTCGTCGCGGACCCTGGGGCCCTCGGTGGGCTCGTCGACCCAGGTCATGAGCACGTCGCGGCCCTTGGCCGTCAGGTAGTAGACCTTCTTGTTGGGCCGGTTGGACTGCTCCACGTCCACCGCTCTGACCAGGCCGTCCTTCTCCAGCCTGCCGAGCGTGACGTATATCTGGCCGATGTTCGGGGAGGGGTAGGCACTGCCGAAGGTCTGCTCGAGGGCCTGTTTGAGCTCGTAGCCATGAGCCGGCTCCTTCGCCAGGAGCGCCAGCAGGTGAAGTCGCACCGCCCCACCTCCCCGCTCCTGTTACGTATGCGTTACGGAGCAATCCGTTGACCTACAGATTACAGGTGTGCATAACATGAATGCATCTACCTAACACGTATGTAAACCACGCTGAACGTGGAGGAAACAAGGTGTTTCGCTCGCTGCCGGTGCTTCTGGCCGTGATCGTGGCGGCCGGCTGCGCGGCAACGGGCAAAGAGGGCGGCGGCGAGACCGGGACGGGCGGAACCGGGCCCATCACGTTCGCCACCGGTCGCGACACCACGGCGTACCTGCAACCCTTGCTGGATCGCTGGAACCAGGCCCACCCGGCCGAGAAGGTGACGCTGCTGGAACTGCCCGAGGCCGCCGACGAGCAACGCGCTCAGATAGCGGCCAACCTCCAGGCCCAGAGCAACCGATACGACGTCATCGGCCTCGACGTGGTCTGGACGGCAGAATTCGCGGAGAACGGCTGGATCATCCCCCTGGAGCGCGGGCTCTTCCCGCTCGACAGGTTCCTGCCGCCCGTCGTGGAGACGGCCGTCTACAAGAACAAGCTCTGGGCCGTCCCGTACACGAGTAACGCGGGGCTGCTCTACTACCGCACCGACCTGGTCACGAAGCCGCCGCGGACGTGGGCGGAGCTGCGCGACCAGTCACGCACAATCATGAAAAAGCACCACATCGGAGGATATGCCGGGCAGTTCTTGGCCTACGAAGGGCTCACGGTCAACTTCGCGGAGGCCGTGCAGTCGGCCGGCGGGGAGATCGTCAGCCGCGACGGCACCGAGGTCACCCTCGACCCGGCCAAGGGCGAGATCGCGCTCGACTTCCTGTTCCAGGGCCTGCGAGAGGGCTGGATACCCAAGGACTCGCTGAGCTTCAAGGAGGAGGAGTCGCGCCTGGCCTTCCAGGAGGGCGAGCTGGCCTTCGCCCGCAACTGGCCGCACGCGTACGGACCCGCCAAGGCCAAGCTGGGCGGCAAGGTCGGCGTGACCCGGCTGCCCGGCCTCAACGGACCCGGGTCCAGCACGCTGGGCGGCGCCAACCTGGCCGTCAGCGCCTTCTCCAAGCACCAGCACACCGCACAGGAGTTCATCCGCTATTTCACGAGCCTGGAGAACGAGCGACGGGTCCTGACCGAAGGCTCGTTCCCGCCCGTGTGGACCGAGCTCTACGACGATCCCGCCCTGATCAAGCGCTTCCCGTACCTGCCCGTGCTCAAGGAGAGCATCCTTGCCGCCAAGCCACGGCCGGTGAGCGCCAACTACAACCAGCTGAGCCTGGTGATCGCCAGTTCGGTCGCCAAGGCGCTCGGCAATCCCTCCATCGAGTCCGCCGACGACGTCGCGGCCTCCATGAAGTCAGAACTCGAAGAGATCATCAGAACCCAGTGAGGCAGCCATGCGAAAAGGCAGTGCAGCAGCGATCCTGGCCGGGCTGGCGGTAGCCGTCTCCGCGTGCGGCAACGCACCGACGACGACCCAGCCCACCGCTTCGGAGTCGGCACCGGCCGCAGGCGGCGAGAAGACACTCCAGGGCGTCAAGCTCGAAGTGGCCGCCAAGTGGACCGGCAGTGAGCAGAAGAACTTCGAGCAGGTGCTCAAGGCCTTCTCCGACAAGACGGGCGCCCAGGTCACCTACGCCTCCACCGGTGAGGACACCGGCGCTTACCTGGGCCCGCGCATCCAGGGCAACAACCCGCCGGACGTGGCGATCCTGCCGCAGCCGGGCCTGGTGCAGCAGTACGCCGACCAGAAGGCGCTCAAGCCGCTGGCCGACACGGTCACCAAGGAGATCGACACCAACTACACCCCCTACTGGAAGGAGCTCGGCTCCGCCGACGGCCAGGTGTACGGCGTGCTGATCAAGGCGGCGCACAAGTCGCTGGTCTGGTACCGCGCCCAGGCGTTCGACGACGCGGGCGTGCAGCCGGCGACGACGTGGGACGAGCTGGTCAAGGCCGCCCAGACCATCGCCGACTCCGGCACGCCGCCGTTCTCGCTGTGCGGCGCCTCCGGCTGGACGCTGACCGACCTCTTCGAGAACGTCTACCTCTCCTCCGCGGGCCCCGAGAACTACGACAAGCTCTCCAAGCACGAGATCCCGTGGACCGACCCGTCGGTGGCGACGGCGCTGGAGAAGATCGGGCAGATCGTCGGCAAGAAGGAGTTCGTGGCCGGCGGCTCCTCCGGCGCCCTGCAGACCGACTTCCCCACCTGCGTGAGCGAGGTCTACAGCAACAACAAGGCCGCCATGGTGATCGAGGCCGACTTCGTGGCCGTCGAGGCCGTGCAGTCCGGCGCCAAGGTCGGCGAGCAGGCGAAGTACTTCCCGTTCCCCAAGGCCGGTGACACCGCGCCGGTCGTGCTCGGCGGCGACGTGGCCGTGGCCATGAAGGACTCCCCCGGCGCCATGGCGCTGCTGCAGTTCCTGGCCTCCAAGGAGGGCGGCGAGATCTGGGCCAAGCTCCCCGGCTACCTGTCGCCCAACAAGAACGTCTCCCCCGACAACTACCCGGACGAGCTGACCAAGCAGCTCGGCCAGACCATCGTCTCGGCCGGCGACGCGGTTCGCTACGACATGTCCGACCTGGCCCCGAGCGCCTTCGGCGGCACCGACGGCAAGGGCGAGTGGAAGGTGCTGCAGGACTTCCTGCGCAACCCGAGCGACGTCAAGGGCGCTCAGGAAGCGCTCGAAGCCGAGGCCAAGAAGGCCTGGAAGTAAAGAGGTAAGGCCGTGACCGAACGGTTGGACGGCCGGCAGGACCCGCCCGCGGACACCGCGGGCGGCACCTCCCCCGGACCGGCTGATACCCCCCGTACCAATAGACGCCTCGGCCCATCGCCGGCGGTCGCCATCGTCTTCCTCCTTCCCGCGGCGTTGCTGCTGGGCATCTGGGTGGTCTACCCGATCGTCTACTCGATCTTCCGAAGCCTGTTCGACTCCGCCGGCAACGGCTTCGTGGGTCTGGGCAACTACATCTCGATCTTCACCGATCAGGGCATGCTCACGACCATCCGCAACAACCTCATCTGGGTGGTCGTCGCGCCGATCGTGGTCACCACGCTGGGCCTGATCTTCGCGGTGCTGACCGAGCGCATCAAGTGGGCGACGGCGTTCAAGCTGATCGTGTTCATGCCGATGGCGGTCTCGCTCATGGCGGCCGGCGTGATCTTCCGCCTCGTCTACGAGGAGGACCCCGACAAGGGCCTGGCCAACGCGGTGCTGACCACCGTGCACGACACGTTCTCCTCCTCGCAGGGCTACCCGGAGGCCCGGCCGCGCGAGGGCGACCAGTCGCAGGTCGCCGCCCAGGACGGCGCGATCGTCACCAAGCAGCCCGCCCAGGCGGGCCAGCCGGTGCTGATCCCGATCGTCGGCGTCAAGCCGGACGTCATGCCGGCCAACGCCCAGCCCGCGCGGCCCCCGGCGGCCGGGGACGGCGTCTCGGGAACCGTCTGGTTCGACTTCACACCGGGCGGCGGCGGGCAGAGCGGCGCGGTGGACGGCACCGAGAAGGGCCTGCCGGGCATGACCGTCGAGGCGGTCCAGAACGGCCAGGTGGCGGCGACCGCCACGACGGCCGAGGACGGCTCGTTCCGCTTCGCGGGGCTCCCCGCCGGCTCCTACGTCGTACGGCTCCCGCAGTCGAACTTCGAGGCCTCGTACGGCGGCCTGACCTGGCTCGGCCCGACGCTCATCACCCCCGCCATCATCGGCGCGTTCGTCTGGGTGTGGGCCGGGTTCGCCATGGTGCTGATCGCGGCCGGGCTGGCGGCGATCCCGCGCGACGCCCTCGAGGCCGCCCGCATCGACGGCGCCTCGGAGTGGCAGGTGTTCCGCCGGATCACGGTGCCGCTGCTGTCGCCGGTGCTGCTCGTCGTCTTCGTGACGATGATCATCAATACGCTGAAGGTGTTCGACCTGGTGTTCATCATCGCGCCCGCCTCGGTCCAGCCCCAGGCGAACGTGGTCGCGCTGGAGATGTGGCGCGTCTCGTTCGGCGGCGGGAACAACCAGGGGCTGGGCAGCGCGCTGGCCATCTTCCTGCTCATTCTGGTCCTTCCCTTCATGATCATGAATATCCGCAGGTTCAGAAGGGAAGACACATGACCACGGCAACGGCCACGGCGCCGAAGGGCCTGGAGACCGGAGCGCCGCGCAGAGGTGTGATAGGCAGGATCGTCGATCGGGTGGGCAGCGGCACCGTCCAGGTCGTCATGGTGCTCCTGGGCCTGTTCTGGCTGGTGCCCACGGTGGGCCTGTGGGTCGTCTCGATGCGCACGACGCAGGTCAACAACGCCGAGGGCTGGTGGACGATCTTCACCAAGCCCGCCGAGCTGACCATCCAGAACTACGCCAACCTGCTGGGCAGCGGCTTCACCACGTCCTTCTGGAACACCGTGCTGATCACGGTGCCGACCACGGTCCTGGTGATCGGCATCGCGGCGATGGCGGCGTACGCGTTCGCCTGGATGGACTTCCCCGGCCGCGACCTGGGCTTCCTCATCGTCGTCGGGCTGCTGATCGTGCCGATCCAGATCGCCCTGATCCCCGTCGCCTCGCTTTACGGCGGCACCGGGATCTTCGGGTCGATCCCCGGAGTGGTGCTGTTCCACGTGGCGTTCGGCCTGCCGTTCGCGATCTTCCTGCTGCGGAACTTCTTCGTCGGCATCCCGTCCTCGCTGCTGGAGGCGGCGCGCATGGACGGCGCGCCCGAGTGGAAGATCTTCGTCTCGGTGGTCTTCCCGCTGGGCAAGCCCGCCATCGCCTCGCTGGGCATCTTCCAGTTCCTGTGGGTGTGGAACGACATGCTCATCGCGCTGGTCTTCGCCAACACCGACAACCAGCCGATGACCAAGTATCTGCAGTCTCAGATGCGGCAGTTCGGGTCGAACGTGGACATCCTCTCCTCCGGCGCGTTCCTCTCGCTGATCATTCCGCTGGTCCTGTTCTTCGCGTTCCAGCGGTACTTCGTCCAGGGCATGATGGCCGGCTCGGTCAAGTAGCGATCTGACGGGCGCCCGCCTCCCGAGAGGGGAGACGGGCGCCCGTAACGCGTGTTCACGCGGCCTCGATGATTCTTCATGAAGCGATTCCTCGCTCTCACCTCGGCAGTCCTCCTCTCGCTTCCGATCGGTCCCGCCGTCGCCGAACAGGGCGGCACCCCCGGCGCCCCCGGCGCGGGTGACCCGTACTTCCCCGGCCAGGGCAACGGCGGCTACGACGCCGGCCACTACGACCTCTCCCTGGACTACGACCCGTCCACCGGCCGCCTCTCCGGCGTGGCGCGGATCTCGGCGCGGGCCACCCAGGCGCTCAGCCGCTTCAACCTCGACCTCGTCAGCACGCTGACGGTGCGCTCCGTGACGGTGGACGGCAAGCCCGCCACGTATGCGCAGAGCGGCTCCGAGCTGGTGGTGACACCCGTCAGAGGGCTGGCGCGGGGCCGCGGCTTCTCCGTCCAGATCCGGTACGACGGCAGCCCGGCCCACGTCATCGACCCCGACGGCTCCATGGACGGCTGGATCAGGACCGGCGACGGCGTGTTCAACGCCAACGAGCCCCAGGGCGCGATGACCTGGTACCCCGGCAACCACCACATGACCGACAAGGCCACCTACCGGTTCACGGTGACCGTGCCGAGCACGCGGGTGGCGGTGGCCAACGGGGACCTGGTGTCGAAGGCGTCCAGGGGCGGGCGGACCACGTACGTGTGGGACTGCCGGGAGTCGATGGCCGGCTACCTGACCACCGTGTCGATCGGGACGTTCACGTTCGCCGACGCCCGGATCGGCGGCCACCGCGTGACCACCGCCGTGGACCCGCAGGCCACCGGTGACGCGAGCGGGTTCGCCGAGCGGCATCCGCCGGTGCTCGACTATTTCGCCTCGCTCTTCGGGCCGTACCCGTTCTCCTCGACCGGCGGGATCGTCGACCACGCGCCCGAGGTCGGCTACGCGCTGGAGACGCAGACGCGGCCCATCTACCCGCGCGTGCCCAGCGAGTCGCTGCTCGCGCACGAGCTGGCGCACCAGTGGTTCGGCGACTCCGTGACCCCCACGCTGTGGCGCGACATCTGGCTCAACGAGGGCTTCGCCACCTACGGCGAGTGGCTGTGGGCCGACAGGCTCGGCACCCGCACGGTGCAGGCCGCTTTCGACGAGGCGTACGCGACCCCGGCCGAGGACGAGTTCTGGCAGACCCCGACCGCCGACCCCGGCGGCCCGGAGAACCTCTTCCACGCCCCCGTCTACGACCGTGGCGCGATGACGCTGCACGCGCTGCGCCGGGAGGTCGGCGACGCCACGTTCTTCGCGATCCTGCGGACCTGGGCGCGCGAGCACCGCCATGGCAACGCCGACACCGCCGCCTTCGTCGCCCTGTCGGAGCGCGTGTCGGGCCGGCGACTCGACGCCCTCTTCGACGCCTGGCTGTTCAAGCCCGGAAAGCCGTCGTTGTGATCATTCTGGTACGGCTGCGACCGGCGTTTGGGCCGCAAGCCGTACCAGACCTGGCTAAGCTCAACGGCCATGGCAGGTCGTCCCCTTACCGAAGTCGTCGAAGCCGGATGGGCTCGCGCGCTCGAGCCCGTCTCCGAGCAGATCTCCCAGATGGGCGAGTTCCTCCGTAAGGAAATCGCCGAAGGCAGGCAGTACCTTCCCGCGGGCGCGCACGTGCTGCGCGCTTTCAACCAGCCCTTCGACGACGTCAAGGTGCTGATCGTGGGTCAGGACCCCTACCCCACTCCCGGTCACCCCGTCGGTCTGTCGTTCTCGGTGGCACCCGACGTGCGGCCGCTGCCCGGCAGTCTGCTCAACATCTACAAGGAGATGGAGAGCGACCTCGGCCTGCCGCGCCCCGCCAACGGCGATCTGACGCCGTGGGCCGAGCAGGGTGTGCTGCTGCTCAACAGGGTCCTCACGGTGATGCCCGGCAAGCCCGCCTCCCACCGGGGCAAGGGCTGGGAGCAGGTCACCGAGCAGGCCATCCACGCCCTCGTGGCGCGCGACAAGCCGATGGTGGCCATCCTCTGGGGCCGTGACGCCCGCAACCTGGCTCCCATGCTCGGCAGCGTGCCGCGCATCGAGTCGGCCCACCCGTCCCCGCTGTCGGCCCGTAGCGGCTTCTTCGGCTCGCGGCCGTTCAGCAAGGCCAATGAGCTGCTCACCCAGCAAGGCGCGGCGCCGGTCGAGTGGAAGCTGCCCTAGCCTTATCGCCATGAGTGATGAACCGAAGTTCCTGCGCCTGACGGTCGAGCTGACCGTCGAGGTGCTCGACATGGACGCGCTGCAGGCGGCGGCGCTGGCTGAGATCAGGCACCCCGAGGCCGACCTCAGCGAGGAGGAGCGCACGGAGCAGGCCGAACTGGTCGCCTCCGACGACACGGGTGCCTCGGCGCTGCAGTGGCTGATCGAGCCTGATCACGTGCTGGGCCTCGTCGAGCACATCAGCGAGATCGAGCCCCGCGAGGCCGTGCTCGGCGTGGAGCCGTCCGAGGGGCCGAGCGAAGAAGAGGAAGAGCACGACCACGACCACGTGTGACGACACGTGACGACCTCGCGTGATGGCACGTACGGTCGTCATGCGTGACGTACGGCGGCGGCCACGGCGTTCGAAGACGTCGTGGCTTTTCGCTTGAGCCGGAGGGGGCATCTCATGATCGTGGCATTCTCCATCACCCCGCTGGGCGTCGGCGAAGGGGTCGCCGAACCGGTCGCCCGCGCCGTCAAGGTGGTCCGCGACAGCGGGCTGCCCAACCGGACGGACGCGATGTTCACCACGGTCGAGGGTGACTGGGACGAGGTCATGGACGTGGTGAAACGCGCCGTGGACGCGGTGGCCGAGGTCGCTCCCCGGGTGAGCCTGGTCCTGAAGGCCGACCTGCGGCAGGGGGTCACGGACGGGATGACGTCCAAGCTGGACTCCCTGGAACGCCACCTTTCTTAGGCACTTACGCTTCCCAGGCACGTGCGGTTCTTGGACGCTTACGGTTCTTGGACGCTTACGGCCTTCGCCTGAGGCCGCGCCCAGGTCTTACGCCGGTTCAAACGTGAGCCCGCACCGCACTTCTCGCGTCCACGGGCTGAGTGTTTGATGTCGGTGGCCGGCCTGGGTGTTCGATGTCGGTGGCCGGCCCCCTTCGATGGGTCGGCATCACGACAGGTCGCCCTCAGCCAAGCTCGTTCTCTGCACGTGACACTTCGCCACGGCCCGCCGGGATGGCCGATCCGATGAAGGGACCCACGCCGGAGTACGGCAGGTGACACCTGCTCACACACCAGGCCGCCACGCCCTTCCCCCCACCCGAGCCACCATCCTCACCTCCGGCCACCCCCACCCCGTCACCCACCCTGTCGCGCCCATCCCCACCCCAACCATCCCCGCCCCGATCATTCCCGCCCCGATCATTCCCGCCCGGTCACCCCACCCCGGCGCGCCCATCCCTCAATCGTCTCCACGTGACCCGGATGCGCAGACCGCGAATATGACGACATAGTTGGAATTTCGAGATATATCTTGACCATCTTCCAACACGCGACATATCGTGTCGCTCGTCGCAAACGCGATAGTACGCGTCCTCGGAGGTGGAGTGCAATGGAGCAAGAGCGAGTGCCGGTCCTCGTGGTCGGTGGTGGATACGCGGGCTTGAGCGCCGCGATGCTGCTGGCCTGGCGCGAGGTGCCCGTCATGCTCGTCGAGCGGCATCCGAGCACCTCGATCCAGCCCAAGGCGTTCGGGGTGGGCCCACGAGCCCTGGAGTTGCTGCGTCCCGTACCCGGTCTCGAAAGCACGCTCGCCGGCATCTGGACGGGCATCGGCGACAACATGCGCATCGCGATCGCCCAGACCATGGTCGATCCGAACCCTCACATGATCATGAACGACGAGCAGGAGGAGCTGGCCTTCCTGGCCGACGTCACACCGGCCGCCCTGGTGGGCGCACCCCAGGCCGAGATCGAGCGGGTGCTGCGCGTGAAGGCCGAGGAACTGGGCGCCGACCTGCGCTTCTCCACCGAACTGTGCTCACTCGAGCAGGACGAGGACGGCGTGACGGCCCGGATCCGCGACGTCGACGGCGAGCGCCTCGTACGAGCCGACTACGTGGTGGCCGCCGACGGCTACCGCAGCCCGCTGCGGAAGCTCCTGAACCTGCCCACCTCGGGCAAGGGCGAGCTGGGCAGGATGTGCTCGATCATGTTCGACGCCGACCTGACGGGGCTGGTCCGCGAGCGGGAGGTCACCCTCTGGTACCTGCAGAACGAGGTCTTCACCGGCGTGATCGTCACCGGCACGGGGGTCGGGGCGCACGTGCTCGGGGTCAACTACGCGGAGGGTGAGAGCGCGGCCGACTTCACCGACGAGCGCTGCGTCGAGCTGGTGCGCATCGCGACCGGCCGGCCCGAGCTGGACGTACGCGTGCTGGACAAGGCGACCTTCGGGATCGGGCATGTGCTGGCCGACAGGTATCGGGCGGGGCGGGTGTTCTTCGCCGGCGACGCCGCCCACACCATGCCGCCCACCGGCGGGCAGGGCGGCAGCACGGCTCTCCAGGACGGGTGCGACATCGCCTGGCGGCTGTGGCTGGTGCTCACGGGGCAGGCGGGGGCCGGCTTCCTGGACACGTACGACGCCGAGCGCCGCCCGATCGGCACGCTCACGGCCGACGCGCAGCTCGCCAACCTCGGCGTACGCATGCCGCCCGCCGCCCGCATCGGCTACCCCGAGCCCCTCGACGACCCGATCGGCGCCCTGCTCGGACACCGCTACCACTCCACCGCCATCCTCAACGAACCCGGGGACGACGGCTCCCTCCTGGAGGACCCCCGCGTACCGAACGGCCGCCCCGGCGGCCGCGCACCACACGTGGTGCTCGACTGGGACGGGCAGCGCATCGCGATCGGCGACCTCTTCGGCTCCAGCTTCGTCCTGCTGGCCGACAAGCAGGGTGGTCAGGCGTGGATGGAGGCCGGGCGGCTGGTGAAGGAGCGGCTCGGGGTGGAGCTCACGCGGTTGCTGGTGAACGACGAGCTGATGGACGTGGAGGGGCGCTTCAGGGAGCGCTACGGCGTCGGCGGGGGCGGCGCCGTACTGGTCCGGCCGGACGGGTATGTGGCCTGGCGCTCCCCCGACCCGGTCACGAACCCGGCAGACACACTGGAGCACGCCCTCCGCCAAATCCTCAGCCGCTAACCCATTCGCAGGATCCGGCGAGGTGCCGACCGAGCGACCGGGAGGAGTCAGCCGAGCAGCAGTTCCTCGCGGCGGGAGCGCAGGTCGTCCCGTAGCCGCCCCAGCTCCTGGCTTCGCTCATCCAGCAGCTTCACCATCCCGCCGATGTCGTCCTTTCTGGTCTCGACGCCGTCCGGCAGCACCCCGGGCTCCACCGTCATGCCGAGCGCCTGAGCCTGCCGGACCAGTTCGGCCGCCGCCTCCCGGTCATCGGGGTCACGCAGGATCTGGAGGCCAGCCGCTCTGGCCCGTTCTCTGGCGGGCAGCTCCACGTCCAGCTCGGCCAGCAGCCGCCCGATCTCGAGCAGTTCGGCCCCGCGCGGATCGGCGGAGTCGGCCACACGCCGTTCCTCCCGTACCAGAAGCTCTTCGTAGAGTTCCTTTGCCGGCCCGACCTCGGCCAGCTCCCGCTCCACCGCCGCCAGCACCACCGTGTAGGCGCCGAGTCGGGCCTCCTCGACCGACACGCTCTCCTGATCCCACACCGCGGCCGTCTCCAGCTCCCGCCGAGCCTCCCCTACCAGGCGCGCCATCGCCGTGCGGCGCTCGTTCAGTTCGTCCCATCGGCGCGCCCGCCGACGTGCCGTGTGCAGATCTTCGTCGAGCATCTCAAACGGGATCACGTCCCTTTGACGGTGCTACAACGCGATTTGGTTCAGGACGACCGCGCACTTTTCCCATCAAACCAGGTCAGAACAGTCGCAGCAGCGGTCTCAGTTCCGGCGCCACTGAGGGTGAAGGTCATCGAGTGGAGCATGTGAAGGGCGTGCATTGGGTGAAGCGCACGTGCTTCATGAAGCGCGGCCAGTGCGCGGACCGGATGCGGGCCCAGGTGGGGAGGGGGAGCGGGCGGGGAGTGGGTGCGGGCGCCGAGGGATGTGGGGCGTGGGCGTGGATGCGGGCGTGGGCGTGCGTGTGGGTGGAGAGGCGGACGTGGGTGCGACGCGGACGTGGGTGCGACGCGGACGTGGAGGGGATGTGGGTGTGGGCGTGGGCACGGGCGGATGTGGGTGCGGGTGCGGGGTTGGATGTGGGTGCGGGTGCGGGGTTGGATGCGGGCGCGGGCGTGGGCGTGAATGTGGGCGCGGGGTGGAGGTGCGGCTGTGGAGCTGGGGTGGGGTGGTGGGCGGTTGGTGGTGGGCGGTTGGTGGTGGGCGGTTGGTGGTGGGTTAGTCTCTTTTGGGGACTTATTTGGTTTCTGGAGGAGACTCATGTTGGGGAGGTGCGTGCATGGTCAGAGAGTTGCGTGAGCGGGATGTCCAGTGTTCGATTGCTCAGGCTGCCTCGGTGATCGGCGACTGGTGGAGTTTGCTGATCGTTCGAGAGGTTACGCGTGGTCATCGCCGCTTTGATGACTTGCTGCGTGAGTTGGGGATCTCGCGGAAGATCCTTACGGAACGGCTGAAGCACCTGGTGGAGCATGGGGTTTTGACGCGGGAGCAGTACCAGGTGGGGCCGGTGCGGCACGAGTATGTGCTGACGGCTACCGGGTGGGCGCTGGCGCCGACGTTGATCAGCATGCAGGACTGGGCAGATCGTTGGCTTCTCGGCGATGGTGCACTGTCCGGTGTTCCGAATCCTCAGGGGACGGAGACAGGCCGTGTTCATGCGCTTCTGAGTACGCGAGTTCCTGAACCTCTCCTCCTTGATGCTGCCGATCTCACGCCGACCTCATCGTTTTCTGGGGTCTCCTCTTCTCGCCGGCAACTCGACGTCGTTGCCGATGCGGACGCAACCGTCTTGTTCGCCTATCCGTCGACGGGGCTGGCCGCGTCTCTCCCTCCTGACTGGAAACAGGTTCCCGGGGCGGCGGGGTGCACCCTGGAGAATCGGCTGTTTCGTGATCGGTTGCCTGAGTTCGCTGCGGCTGGTGCCGTCGTTCACGGTGTGAGCACTCAGCGTCCCGATGAGCAGGCCGCCTTCGCCGAAGCGGAGGCCATCACGTTTCCGCTGCTCTCGGACGTGGACCTGCGTCTGGCTGTGGCGCTGCGGCTGCCGACGTTTCGGGCGGGGCAGGTCATGAGGCTCAAGCGCCTGATCCTGGTGATCGACCGCTCCCGGACCATCCGCCATGTCGTCTTTCCGGTGCTGGACATCCCGTCTGCCATCGCGGAGACCCTGGAGGCCGTTCAGACCCTTTGAGTGGACTTGGCCGGCGGGCTGTTCTCTCTGGTCAGGCGGCGAGGGAGCTGACCGGGGTCGGGTCGGGGGTTGTTAGGGTGTGGGGGGAGATGAGGGTGAGTGAGGGGTGGCTTGTGGCGGCCTGGGTTGCGCACAGCCAGTCGTTGAGGGAACCGGTGAAGCCTGAGGGTGGGCCTACCTTGAGGCAGGCGACCTGGCCTGTGCCGGGGGCCGGGCCTACTTTCAGGCGGCGGATGCTGCCGGTGCGGCCTAGCTCGCCCAGATCGGAGTCGTAGGGGGTGAGCTGGACGCCGAAAGAGAGGCCGCCGTCCGGCTGGTCCGAGGGGTGGATCTGGAGGAAGTCGTCGAGCTTGCGTTCAGTGGCCTCGGGGTGGGTGTTGACGTAGGACAGGTGGTCTGTCACCAGGCGGTTGGCCACGGTGCGCAGGAGATTTGTCGCGCACAGGTTGTGGGCGCAGGCGGCGCCGTCGAGGGTGATCTCCGGTAGGGCGAAGCGGCGCAGACCGCGGGAGGTGACGCGCAGGCAATCGCATACGCCCGTGTCGGCCGGGTCCCAGGGTGGGCAGGTGGCGGCGTCGTGGACCTGGACGTCCCATGTCAGCCAGTCGTCGGTGAGGCGGAAGTCGGTGGGCTCTCCGGCGCAGCGACCGCAGGTGAGGATCGTCGAACCTGTCAGCGGGTCGATGAGGAGGCCGTCGGACTCCCTTGCCAAGGCTCGGGCCGCGGCGCGGGCCGCCTGCATGGTGGTGGGGAGCTTGTACGGGGGTGCGGTCGAGGACACCACGACGTGGTGCTTTGTGCGGCGTAGGCGGCGTCTTTCGTCGTCTGTGAGGGTGGTGGCGGCACCCGTCGGTTTCCAGGGGGTCGTGTGGTGGGCGGCCGTCAGTGTGCCGTTGTTCGCTGAGGTGATCACGGCTCTTCTGTATGGGCCGCCGACGCGCCAGGGCACGAATGACTCGATGTCGAAAGGGGTGTGTTCCATGGCGACGATGAAGAGGGAGGTCAGGGTGCGGGGCAGGGGGAGGGTGATCTTCATGAGGGAGTGGCCTCCAGTGCGAGGGCGGGCCCTTGGGAGGGCGGGAGGCACTCAGGATCGGTGATGGTGGGTGGAGGCGGAGGAGTGGAGCGCGATTCTGTGGATAACGGGGGGCGGGAGTTATCGTCCTGTGGACAAGGCCCTGTCAGCATGCCCCCGGGGGTCCGACGGCCCGGTGAGCGTGGTCCCGCGGTCCGTGGTCCCGCGGTCCGTGGTCCCGCGGTCCGTGGTCCCGCGGTCCGTGGTCCGTGGTCCGTGGTCCGGTGAGCGTGGTCCCGCGGTCCGGTGGGCGTGGTCCCGTGGGGTCGCGGGGGCGCGGTCCGGGAGGTCGTGGGGCTCCTGGGGTTGGGCTCTGAGTGGGGATGGGTGCTTTGTGGGGGCCTTGTGGCAGGGGGCGACGTTGAGGTGGTGGGGTCTTCAGCCGGCGCCCCCTAAGTCCGCAGTGACTCCCTCACCCACCAGGCGCGGGAGGGTGGTGGGGGCGGCAGATGGCCAGGGATTGGGCGGGGAGTCGCAGGCCGTCCTCGTCCACCGCCACCGGCTCGTCCGAGGCCAGGAGTACCGTTCCCGGCGACAGCGGCAGCGTCACCGACTCCAGGGAGAAGTTCACCGCCACCGCCAGCGCCCCCCGCCACACCAGCAGCCACTTCCCCAGCGGATCCGCCTCCACCCGCACCCGGTCCAGCCGCGGATCCGACAGCTCGGGCAGCGCCTTACGCAGCGCGATCAGGTCGCGGTACCAGCACAGCAGTGACCAGTGCGCCTCCTCCTTGACCTCGCTCCAGTCCAGCTTCGAGCGCAGGAACGTCTCCTCCTCCGAGGGGTCGGGCGCCTCCCAGACGTACCCGAACCCGTCGAACTCCCGCTCCCTCCGCGCCCCCTCGCTCTCCCGCAACTCCGGCTCCACGTGATCGGAGAAGAACAGGAACGGCGAGCGCGCCCCCCACTCCTCCCCCATGAACAGCATCGGCGTGAACGGCGAGGTCAGCAGGAGTCCGGCCCCGAGTTTGAGCGCGGCGATCGGGAGCCGGTCGCCGGCGGGGCGGTTGCCGATCTGGTCGTGGTTCTGCAGGCAGGCCACGAGCCGGTGACCGGGCACCCCGGCGAACGAGTGGCCGTGGGCGCGGGCGCGGAAGGAGGAGTGGGTCCCGTCGTGGAACACGCCGCGGGTCAGGACCTTGACCAGGGCGGAGAGGTGGGCGAAGTCCTGGTAGTAGCCGTGGCTCTCGCCGCTGACGGCGCAGTGCAGGGCATGATGTACGTCGTCGTCCCACTGCGCGGTCATGCCGAGCCCGCCCGCGTCGAGGGAGCGCACCATGCGCGGATCGTTGAGGTCGGACTCGGCGATCAGCGACAGCGGCCGGCCGACCGAGCAGGCCAGTACGTCGACCTCCGCCGCCAGCTCCGCCAGCAGGTGCGTGGCGCGGCGGTCGTGCAGCGCGTGCACGGCGTCGAGGCGCAGCCCGTCGATGTGGAAGTCGCGCAGCCACTGCACGGCGTTGCCGATGAAGTAGCGGCGCACCTCATCGGAGTCAGGTCCGTCCAGATTGACGGCATCGCCCCAGTAACTGCCCTTGTATCCGGCGAAATAGGGCCCGAACGGGTGCAGGAAGTTCCCCGACGGCCCGAGATGGTTGTAGACCACGTCGAGGATGACCCCGATCCCGGCCCGATGACACGCGTCCACGAACGACTTGAGCCCGTCAGGCCCCCCGTACGTCTCGTTCACGGCGTACAGGTCGACCCCGTCATACCCCCAGTTCCGCCCCCCGGGAACGGGCGCGACCGGCATGACCTCGACGAAGTCGACGCAGAGCTCGACCAGGTGCGGCAGCCTCTCGATGGCCGCCGCGAACGTCCCCTCCGCCGTGAACGTCCCCACGTGCAGCTCGTAGATGACCGCCCCCCGCAGGTCCCGCCCCTTCCAGTCGTGGTCGGACCAGGTGAAACGGGCATGATCGTAGACGGCGCTCTGCCCGAAGATCCCCTCGGGCTGCCGCCGCGTCCGCGGATCCGGGTACGGCCCGCCCCCGTCCACCACGAAGCCGTACCGCGTGCCGTGCCCCACCCCCTCCACTTCGGCCGACCACCAGCCCCCTTCGCCGGATGACATCGCCCGGCGTTCCCCCAGGACGTCCACTTCGACGAGTGTGGCTTTCGGTGCCCAGACCTCAAAGATCATGTCGCTCCAGGAGTGAGACCGGATACTGACCGAGCAGGTGCGCGAGCGGGATGCGACCGGTGTGGAGGGCACCGGTGAGCAGGTCGCGCCAGGTCCCCGAAGGCAATGTCAGTGTCGTGCCGCCCCAGCCGGAGGCGGCCAGGCGTACGGGCAGCCGGGTCGCGACGGCCACCGCCTGCGGCCGCTCCCCGCGGGCGAAGGCGATCACGTGCTCCGCCGACTCCCCCTCCGCCCGCAGCGGCAGGTACGCGGCCTCGCCCCCGAGCCGCCGCCGCAGCCGCAGCGCCTGGGTCGTCAGCAGCAGCTTGGCCGCGTCCCAGGAGGTCTCCGGCTTGCGCGGATAGCTCACCGGCCGCCGGTTGTCGGGGTCGACCAGGGAGAAGTCGGTGGTCTCGTTCCCCTGGTACACGTCGGGCACCCCGGGCATCATGAGCTGCACGAGCTTGGCCCCGAGCGAGTTCGACTGCGCGAAGGGGTCGATCCGCTCGGTGAACCCGCCGACCGGCAGCCGTACGGCGGCCTCGGCGAAGTCCCGCAGCCGCCGCTCGTAGTCCGGGTCCGGGTCGACCCAGGAGATGGCGGTCTTGGCCTCGCGGGCGGCCTTGAGCAGGTAGTCGGTGAAGCGCTCGGCCGAGATCGGCCAGGCGGCCATGAGGTTCTGCCAGGCCAGGTAGTCGAGGTGCGGGTCGAAGTTGACCTGCGCAGACCACTCGGTCACCGCCGCCGCCCACTCTCCTGGCAGCTCCGACAGCACCGACAGCCGCGCCCGCACGTCCTCGGAGCGCTTGGTGTCGTGCGTGGACAACGTGGTCATCGTGTGGGGGGCCATCTCCGCGCAGAACGCGTGGAACTCCTCCACCGGCAGCCCGAACGCGTCCGGCTCCCCGCCCACCTCGTTCAGGCAGGCCAGCGGGAACCACCGGTAGAGCGCCGTGTCCTCGACGCCCTTGGCCATCACCGGGCCGCACGTCTGCTGGAAACGCACGATCGACTCGGCGGAGCCGTACAGGACCTCGTGGACCAGGGGTTGCACGGCGGGTGAGCAGGATTCGGCGGCCAGCTCGACGATCTCGGCCGACGCGGGCGGCACCGGCTCCCCGGGCACCACGTACGCGCGGTAGACCGGCATCGCGGCGAGCAGCTCGCGCACGGCGTCGGGGGCGCACGAGGTGACCCGGGCCAGCCGGTCCACCTCGGCGCCGAAGAACAGGTCGAGCACCTCCCGCTTGGCCTGCGCCATCACCGGCCGGTACTCGGCGGGCTGCCCCGTCATGTCGGTAAAGATCTGGATCAGTGGATCTTTGCCGGCGGGGTCGACGAACAGCCCGTTCACCCGGTTGAGCACCTCGTAGCCGGTGGTGCCGTCGCAGGGCCAGTCGGCGGGCAGCCGCTCGGGGCCGATGAGGATCTTCTCGACGACCGTCCACGCGCTGCCGACGCGGTCGCGCAGCCGTTCGAGGTAGCCGCGCGGGTCGGCCAGCCCGTCGGGGTGGTCGACGCGGAGCCCGTCCACCAGCCCCTCGTCGAGCAGCCAGAAGATCACCTCGTGCGTGGCGAACAGCACGGCCGGGTCCTCGACGCGCAGCCCGATCAGCGTCGACACGTCGAAGAAGCGCCGGTAGCCGGGCCCCTCACGCCAGTCGGCCAGCCGGTAGTGCCCCGGATGGGGGTAGGCGTGCTCGTGGTAGCGCAGCACGTCGCCGTCCACGACGGGCTCGGTGTCGTCGCCCAGCACGGGCAGCGTCACCTTCCCGTCGGCGTCCCAATAGATGTCGAACCAGCTCGCGTACGGCGAAGCGGGCCCGTCCTTCAGCACCGACCAGAACTGCGCGTTGACCGTGTTCATGTGGTTGGGCACGATGTCCACCACGATGCCCAGGTCTTGGGCGGCGAGCTGCTGGGCCATCTCCCTGAACCCCGTGGCCCCGCCGAACTCCTCCCTGATCCTGGAGTGGTCGATGACGTCGTAGCCGTGCCGCGACTCGGGCGTCGACTGCAGGATCGGCGAGAGGTAGACGTGGGTCACGCCGAGGTCGCGCAGGTAGCCGGCGATCTCGGCGACCTGGGCGAAGCCGAAGTCCGGGGTGAGCTGCACCCGGTAGGTCGAGACGGGCCTAGACACGGCGCAGCACCCGCACACTGCGGCCCGGCACCGCGATCGCCTCGCCCGCCTTGCACATCCGCGCGTCGAGCCTGATCGGCATCGCCGTGTCGATCTCGGTGTGCCACATCTCGCCGTAGTCCTGGGGGATCGCGAACTTGATCGTGTCGTAGTGGGCGTTGAACAGCAGCAGGAACGAGTCGTCCCGCATGGGACGGCCGCGCCGGTCGGGCTCGGTGATGGCGTCGCCGTTGAGGAAGACGGCCAGCGACTTGGCGTAGCCCACGTTCCAGTCGCCGTCGGTCATCTCCTCTCCCGAGGGGGTGAGCCAGGCGATGTCGCTGAGGCCGCGTACCGGCTTGCCGTAGAAGAAGCGCCTGCGCCGGAAGACCGGATGCTTCTTGCGCAGCTCGGCCAGGCTCTGGGTGAACTCCAGCAGCAGCCAGTTCTCGCGCACGTCCGACCAGTCCACCCAGGTCAGCTCGTTGTCCTGGCAGTAGCCGTTGTTGTTGCCCCGCTGCGTGCGGCCCAGCTCGTCGCCGTGCGAGAGCATCGGCACGCCCTGCGACAGGAACAGCGTGGTGAGGAAGTTGCGCTTCTGCTGCTCGCGCAGCGACTCGATGGCGATGCCCGCCGGGCCCTCCTCACCGCAGTTCCAGGAGCGGTTGTCGTCGGTGCCGTCGCGGTTGCCCTCCTTGTTGGCCTCGTTGTGCTTGCCGTTGTACGAGACCAGGTCCTGCAGCGTGAACCCATCGTGGCAGGTCACGAAGTTGATCGAGGCGGCGGGGCGGCGGCTGTCGTCCTTGTACAGGTCGCTCGACCCGGTGAACCGGGACCCGAACTCGGGCAGCGTCGCCGCCTGCCCCCGCCACAGGTCGCGGATCGTGTCGCGGTAGCGCCCGTTCCATTCCGTCCACCGCGACGGGAAGTTCCCGACCTGGTAGCCGCCCGGCCCCACGTCCCACGGCTCGGCGATGAGCTTGACCTGCGACAGGACCGGGTCCTGCTGCACCAGGTCGAAGAACGCGCTCAGCCGGTCGACCTCGTGCAGCTCCCGCGCGAGCGTCGAGGCCAGGTCGAACCGGAACCCGTCCACGTGCATCTCGATGACCCAGTAGCGGAGCGAGTCCATGATCATCTGCAGGACGTGCGGGGAGCGCATGAGCAGGCTGTTGCCCGTGCCCGTGGTGTCCACGTAGTACCGCTTGTCGTTCTCGACCAGCCGGTAGTAGTTGACGTTGTCGATGCCCCGGAAGCCGAGCGTCGGCCCCAGGTGGTTGCCCTCGGCGGTGTGGTTGTAGACGACGTCGAGGATGACCTCGATGCCCGCCTCGTGCAGCGAGCGCACCATCGCCTTGAACTCCAGCACCTGCCCGCCGCGCTGCCCCTGGCTGGAGTAGCGGTTGTGCGGCGCGAAGAACCCGATCGAGTTGTAGCCCCAGTAGTTGGACAGCCCGCGCTGCTCCAGGATGTGGTCGGTGACGAACTGGTGCACCGGCATCAGCTCCAGCGCCGTCACGCCGAGCTTGGTGAGGTGGTCGAGGATCTCCGGGTGGCCGAGCGCCGCGTACGTGCCGCGCAGGTGCTCGGGGATCTTGGGATGGCCGATCGTCAGCCCGCGCACGTGTGCCTCGTAGATCACGGTGTCGTGGTAGGGCGTCGCCGGCGGCCGGTCGTGCCCCCACCCGAAGAACGGGTTGATCACGATCGAGCGCGGCACGTAGGGGGCGGAGTCGCGGTCGTTCCTGGTGTCCGGATGGCCGAAACGGTAGCCGTAGACCGCCTCGTTCCAGTTGACACCCCCCTCGATGGCCATCGCGTACGGGTCGAGCAGCAGCTTGGCCGGGTTGGACCGCATCCCGTGCGCCGGGTCGTAGGGCCCGTGGACGCGGTAGCCGTAGCGCTGGCCCGGGTTGATGCCCGGCAGGTAGCCGTGCCAGATGAACCCGTCGACCTCGGTCAGCGGGACCCGCGTCTCGACGTTCTTCTCGTCGAACAGGCACAGCTCGACCTGGTCCGCGACCTCGGTGTAGAGCGAGAAGTTCGTGCCGGCACCGTCGTAGGTCGCCCCGAGCGGATAGGGGTCTCCCGGCCAGACTTCGATCATCGAGGCTCCCTTGCGGTCTGTCCCCATGTTCTGTTCCCCCGCTCCACCCGACAAGCCCGGGCCCCCACCGATCACTCTGATCTTTCCCCCGGGTTCCTGGTCAAACAGGGTGGACCGCCCCCGACGGCGCGGTATCGGAGGCGGCCCACGCACTCAGCATGCTCCCGTCCCGTTTGGCGGCGCCGTTCCGGGCTACATGCGGTTGTCATGAGTGGCTTCAAGCAGTTCTTACTCCGGGGCAACATCGTCGAGCTCGCAGTAGCGGTCATCATCGGCGCCACGTTCAGCGGCCTGATCCAGGCACTCGTCACCGACCTCATCACTCCCCTGATCGGCGCGATCACCGGTGGCCGGCAGCCGGACTTCGCCCAGTACTCCTTCACGATCAACGGCAGCCGCTTCAAGTACGGGGACTTCCTCAACCATCTGCTCAGCTTCCTGATCATCGCCGCCGTCGTGTACTGGCTGATCATGGCCCCGATGACCCGGCTCGTCCGGCTGCTCGACCGGGACAGGGCGGCCACCACCAAGCAGTGCCCCGAATGCCTGTCCGACATTCCCACCGAGGCGCGCCGCTGCGCGAGCTGCACCGTCGAGCTGGTGCCGGATTCGGAAAAACCCAGGTAGTGGCACGCGCGGAGGCGGAGCCGGTCGGCCAAGATGGACCGATGAGCGTTGAGTTGATGGTCTGGGACGAGCCGGTGCCGATCAGCAGGGACCAGGCACGCGCGACGTACCTGGCGGTCAAGCGGGCCGAGCCCGGCGGCGGCGACCCTCCCGAGGTCGCCAAGGAGCTGCCGGGAGAGGTCACGCTCTATCCCGGCGGGCACGTGCTGGTGACCATGGACCTCGACACGATGGACGAGACGTCCGCGCAGGTCTTCACCGTCGCCAGGGCTCACGGCCTGGTCTGCTACGACCCCCAGCGCGACCTCGTGCACAACGTGGCGCCGCTGGGGGTCTACGAGGGCATGCAGCTCCACACGGGTGACGGCATGGTCGTCAACGACCCCGACCTCGGCCTCGTCCACGACGTGCTGGCCACGATGTCCCCGCAGAACCCGTTCGTGGCCCTGGTCAACTTCGGCCGCCATTTTCTGCAGGTGTCGCCGGGCTACGAACTGGAGTACAAGGAGGGCACGCTCGTCCGCGCCACGGTGCCGGAGCTGGCGGAGGTGCAGCAGGCGTTCAACGAGTACGCCACGGACGACCGCTCGTTCCTGAACCGATATGAATGGGGTCCATGAGAACCCTCTACCCGCCCATCGAACCGTACGAGTCCGGCCTGCTGGACGTGGGTGACGGCAACCAGATCCACTACGAGGTCTGCGGCAACCCCGACGGCAAGCCGGCGGTCATGCTGCACGGCGGCCCCGGGGGTGGGTGCAGTGCCAAGCACCGCCGCCAGTGGAACCCCGAGCTCTACCGCATCGTCCTGTTCGACCAGCGCAACTGCGGCCGGAGCCGGCCCCACGCCTCCGACCCGGCGACCGACCTGAGCGCCAACACCACCTGGAACCTGGTGGCGGACATGGAGCTGCTGCGCGAGCACCTCGGCATCGACCGGTGGCAGGTGTTCGGGGGCTCGTGGGGCAGCGCGCTGGCGCTGGCCTACGCGCAGACGCACCCCGGCCGGACGACCGAGCTGGTGCTGCGCGGGATCTTCACCCTGCGTCCCCAGGAGCTGCGCTGGTTCTACCAGGAGGGCACCAGCCACCTGTTCCCCGACCTGTGGGAGCGCTTCGTCGCCCCGATCCCGGAGGAGGAGCGGGGCGACCTGATCGCGGCCTTCCGCCGGCGGCTGGAAGGGCCGGACGCCGACGCCCGGCTGCGGGCGGCCAAGGCGTGGTCCCAGTGGGAGGGTGGCACGGTCACGCTGCGGCCCGATCCGGCGCTCGTCGCGGATTTCGGCGAGGACCGGATGGCCGTCAGCTTCGCCAGGATCGAGAACCACTACTTCACCCACGACGGCTGGTTCGAGCCCGACCAGCTCATCAGGGACGTCGGCAAGATCCGGCACATCCCGGCGGTGATCGTGCAGGGCCGCCACGACGTCTGCACCCCCATGGCGACCGCCTGGGACCTGCACAAGGCGTGGCCCGAGGCCGAGTTCCACGTGGTCGACGACGCCGGGCACGCCTATTCGGAGCCGGGCATCCTCGACCGGCTCATTGGGGCAACAGACGGCTTCGCGCGAGACGTACGGCAGGGGTGACGGCGCCGACCAGCAGCAACGCGAACAGCGGCGCGAGGCCCAGCCCCAGCAGGAAGCCCGCGGCCACGTCGTGCGGATAGTGCACGCCGACGAACACCCTCGAGAACGCCATGAGGGCCGCCAGCGGGAACACCGCCCAGGCCAGGGAGCGCCAGACCAGCGCGAGCGTGGCCGCCGCGCCCGCCGCGATCACGGAGTGGTTGCTCGGGAAGGACCAGTCCGCCGGGGGCGGGCAGGCGGCGATCGTCGCGATCCCGCCCCGGCAGGGCCGGTCCTCCCGGATGAGGAGCTTGGCGACCTCGCTCACGACGTAGGCCAGCACGATCCCCGCCGGGCCGGCGATCACCAGTGCCAGGTCCCGCGCCGGGCCGCGCCACGACCGCAGGAAGGCCACCACGAACAACGCCGCGAACACGAATAACCCCGCGTCCGTGCCCACTTCGGCGAGCGTGTGCAGCCAACCGGGGGTGGCCATGGCGAAGTCGACGATGTCCTGATACACACGTGTCCAATCGATGAATGATCAATGGACACGACCTTACGAACAGAACGCGGCAACCGCCTCCACCATTGGGTGGAAAGTCGGGAATTCGCCTGAACTCAGGCCAGGAACTGGCGGACCAGCGCGGCCTGCCTCGTCTCCAGCTCGCCCTGGGTGATCAAGCCCCGGTCGAAGGCCTCGGTGGTGGCGTCGCGCTCGGCGACGTAGTAGGCGGCCATGATCTCGCTGCGGAGCGGCGTGAACCCGCGCTCCACGCAGTCGGAGAAGATGGTGACCTTCCGCTCCACGGTGTCCGCTGGCACCGTGCACGCCAGATCGTGCGCTTTGAGCTGCCGAACCGCTTCACGGAGCGTGACCGGGCCGAGGGACCCGTTGAACCGGGTGTCAAGAGTGATCTTCACTTTCTTTGCGCCTCCGTACGTTTGCAACGTTCCGGGCGATGCCGCGTATTCCCTGCTCAGAGCGGGTAAGAGGGCAGTCGTGATCGGAGCGCACGTGATCGTCGGCTACAGCGACGACCAGGGCGGGCGAGACGCTCTCGCCCTGGCCGCCGCGATCACGGGCGTGACCGGCGGCGAGCTCACGGTCGCCACCGTCTACCCGCCCGGCAGCCCGGGGCTGGCCGTCGAGGCGCAGGCCAACCTGGCGCACGCGGCCGAGAACCTGGGGCCCGCGCCAGCCGACTACCTCACGTTCGAGAGCAGGGGCACCGGGCGCGGGCTGTCGGTGCTGGCCGGCCGGATCAGGGCCGACCTGATCGTGGTCGGCTCGGCGACCGGCGGGCAGCCCGGCCGGATCGCGATCGGGTCGGCCTCCGACCATCTGCTGCACCGGTCGTCCGAGGCGGTGATGCTGGCGCCCGCACAATACGCGCCGCCCGGCGCGCCCGCCCGGCTCACGCTCGCCTACGTGCACCGGCCGCAGTGCGACGCGGCGGTGGAGCGGGTGGCGCAGGCGGCGCTACGGCTCGGTGTGCCGCTCCGGCTGATCACGCTCGACCTGCGCACGGAGGACCAGGGCCGGCTCAGGGACGATCTGGCCCTGGCCGTCCGGCTGGCCTGGGAGACGACCGGGATCGAGGCGGAGTCCGAGGTGGCCGAGGGCCACGACGCGGCGGCGGCGCTGGCGGACGTCGAGTGGCTGCCCGGCGAGCTGCTGGTGTGCGCGGCCGGCGAGGACGCCCAACCGCACCGCGTGTTCCTCGGTGAGCTGGCCATGAAGGTGCTGCGGGCCTCCTCCTGCCCCGTCGCCGTGCTACCGCGGGGCTTCTCCTAAGCTTGCCGGATGTGTTCCCGACGCGCGTGATCGTGGTCGCGGTGCTGGCCGCGCTGTCCAGCGTGTACGTCCTGGCGGGGGCCGCCGGGGCCGTGCTCGTCTTCGCCGTGCAGTGCCTCTACACGTTGTGGTCGAGGGCGTGGTGGCTGCTGGCGGCGCAGGCGGTGCTGGTCACCTGGGTGACGCTCGGCTCCGGGGCGTCCGTGGTGGTGCTCGGCTATCTGGCGGGCTCGCTGCTGGTGACCCGGCTGTGGGCGCTGGCCCCGGGGGTGGTGTTCGGCGCGGTGGTGATCGCGTACGCGCGGAGCGGTGACGTGCCGGTCACGCTTGACCTGGCGATCACCACGGTGCTGATGACGTTGATCGTCCCCGGGCTCATCCGCCTGGTGGAGCGGGTCGACGACCTGCACGCCACCCGCCTGGCCCTGGCCGCCGCGGCGGTGGGCGAGGAGCGGCTGCGCATCGCGGCCGAGCTCAGCGACGGTCTCGGCCGCGGCCTGACGGCGATCGTGGAGGGCGTACGCGGCGGGCGCGACCTCGGCGAGGTGACCGACACGGCGCGGCGCTCCCTGGCCGGCGCGCGGACGGCGGCGTCGAGCTACCGGGCGATGTCGCTGGCGCCCGAGCTGACCACCGCCCGCGCCATGCTGGCGGCGGCCGGGGTCGAGGCCGAGGTGCGCTCCGGGCACACCGAGCCGCTGGGACCGGCGGGGGCGCTGCTGGCGGCCGTGCTCAGGGAGGCGGTCACCGACGTCGTACGCCGTGGCGCCGCCCGTACCTGTGTGATCGAGACCCGCGAGACGGCCGGCACGGTGCACCTGCGTGTCACCGACGACGGCCGCCGCACCGCCGAGGACGACGACCTGAGCGGGCTGATCGAGCAGGTGCGCGCCGCGGGCGGCACGCTGCGCGGCGCGCTGTCCGACGCGGGCCGTCACACCGTCGAGGCGAGCCTGCCCGCACCGCGCCGCCGGGCCGAGCCCCGTGAGCCCGCAGGCGTCTCCGTGCTGCTGCTGGCCGCCGTGCTGATCGGGTTCAGCGCCAAGGCGCTGCTCCAGATCCCGCCCGGCCTGCTCCTGCCCGCCGCCGCGATGCTGGCCGCGATCGTGGTCATGCAGCTCAGGTCCGTCACCGGGCGGCACATGGCCGCGCTGGCGGTGATGGCGGTGCTCACCTACGCGCCGATCCCGGTGTTCGGCCCGATCTGGCTGGGGATGAGCGGGTTCCTGGCCGGCCCCGTGCTGCTGGCCTTCCGGCCCCGGGTGGCCTGGCCGCTGACCGCCGCCATCGTGGCCGCCACGGGCGCGATCGCCGCGCGCTTCGGGCTGCCCCTGCCGGAATGGGCGAACGTCACGGTCAGCACGCTCGTCACGGGGCTGGTGATCTACAGCCTGCTGCGCCTGGCCCAGATCGTGAAGGAGCTGAGGACGGCCAGGGAGGGCCTGGCCCGCTCGGCCGTGGTCGAGGAGCGGCTGCGGGCCGCCCGCGACCTGCACGACCTACTCGGACACAGCCTGGCCGCGATCCTGCTCAAATGCGAGCTGGCCCGCCGCCTGCCGCCGGAGCGCGCGCGGGCGGAGCTGGCCGACGTGCTCGACATGGCCGAACGCGCTGGGCACGACCTGCGCTCGGTGTCGGGCGAACAGCGCGACCTCTCGCTCGCGGCCGAGACGGACTCGGCCGTGTCCGTCCTGCGGGCGGCCCACGTCGAGGTCACCGCCGCCCTGGCGCACCCGCCGCTGCCGCCCGAGGTCGAGACCGTGCTCAGCGCCGTGCTGCGCGAGGCCGTCACGAACGTCCTGCGCCACAGCGCCGCCCGCCACTGCGCGATCGAGACGGCCGCCGACGGCGACCGGGTACGCCTGAGCGTGCGCAACGACGGCGCCCACCGGGCCGGCACCCGCCACGGCTCGTCGGGCCTCGGCAACCTCACCACCCGCCTGGCCGCCCTGGACGGCCGGCTCACCACGGAGGCCGCGGACGGCTGGTTCCGGCTCGACGCCCGCGCGCCGCTAGATCCAGCCCGACTCGGTGGCGATGCGCACGGCGTCGGTACGGTTGCGCGCGTTTAGCTTGGCCACGATGGCCGTCAGGTAGTTGCGCACGGTCCCGGCGCTCAGGTGCAGCCGGGCGGCGACGTCGGTGGCGTCCGCCCCGCCCGCCATCAGCCGCAGCACGTCGGCCTCGCGCGGCGTGAGCGGGTTGTCGGCCAGGTCCCAGGCCGTGATCGCGAGCGCCTTGTCGAGCACCCGGTTGCCCCGGGCGACCTCGCGGATCGCGGCCACCAGCTCCTCGGGCGGCGCCGTCTTCAGCAGGAACCCGCTCACCTGCGCCGCCAGGGCCCGCTTGAGGTGGCCGGGCTTGCCGTACCCGGTGAGCATGAGCGTGTGGCACGCCGGCACGCGGGCGCGGATCCGGGCGGCGGCCTCCAGGCCGTCCAGCTCGCCGGGCATGTCGATGTCGAGGACGGCCACGTCGGGCAGGTCCACGGCGGCCGCGGAGACGGCGGCGGCGCCCGTCTCGACGGCGGCGACGACCTCCAGGTCCGGCTCCAGGCCGATCAGGGCCGCCAGGGCGCCCCTGATGACCGCCTGGTCTTCGGCCAGCAGTACGCGAATCACGGAGACATGTCTACCAGTGTCCGAATCATGAGGAGGTCATGGGTGATCGGTGACGGCGTCTCTGGGCCGCGTACCCGCTGGTCGGCAGGCTGGAGGACATGACGACGGACGCGGTACGGCTGGAAGCCGTGAGCAAGGTGTACGGAAAGGGCCAGGGCGCGGTGGCGGCCCTGCGGGAGGTGTCGGCGGGGATTCCGCGCGGCTCCTTCACCGCCGTGATGGGCCCGTCGGGGTCGGGCAAGAGCACGTTCCTGCACTGCGCGGCGGGCCTGGACGTGCCGTCGTCGGGCTCGGTCCGGCTCGGCGGCACGGAGCTGGCGAACCTGGACGAGACCGCACTCACCGAGCTGCGCCGGCGGCGGGTCGGCTTCGTGTTCCAGGCGTTCAACCTGATCTCCGCGCTCGACGTGGTGGAGAACGTCACCCTCCCCCTCCGCCTGTCCGGCGCCCGCGTGGACGGGGAACTGCTGGCGGAGATCCTGCGCAGGGTGGGGCTCGAGGGCCGGGCCGGGCACCGTCCCGCGCAGCTCTCCGGCGGCCAGCAGCAGCGGGTCGCGATCGCCAGGGCGCTGATCACGCGTCCCGAGGTGGTGTTCGGCGACGAGCCGACCGGCGCGCTGGACACGATGACGGCCAGGGACGTGCTGCGCCTGCTGCGCGACGTGGTGGACGGCCTGGGCCAGACCGTGGTGATGGTGACCCACGACCCGCTGGCCGCCTCGTACGCCGACACCGTGCTGTTCCTGGCCGACGGCCGGATCGTGGACGCGATGACCGCCCCGACGCCTGAGAAGGTGGCCGAGCGGATGACCGGGCTGGGGGCGTGGAAGTGACCGGGTTCGCGCTGAAGACGCTGCGCCACCGCAAGGGCGCGTTCGCGGGGGCGTTCGTGGCGCTGCTGTGCGCCGCCGCGCTGGTGTGCGCGTGCCTGATGCTGCTGGAGACCGGCCTGCGCGGCACGGTCGCCCCCGAGCGGTACGCCGGGGCGCCCGCGATCGTGGCCGCCGACCAGTACGTCCGCGAGACCGTCGTCAAGGGCGACGGCGACACCAAGACCAAGGCCAAGCCGCTGTCGGAGCGCGCCTGGCTGCCCTTGACGGTCGTCGAGGCGCTGGAGCGTACGCCCGGCGTGGCCAAGGTGGTCCCGGAGGTGACGTTCCCGTTCGGCGGCTTCACCGGGCACGGCTGGGAGTCGGCCGCGCTCACCCCGTTCACGATCGCGAAGGGACGTGCACCGCGCGCGGACGACGAGGTGATCGTGGACGCCGGGGCCGGTCTGGAGGTGGGGGCGCGGCTGCGCGGATACCGCGTGGTGGGCGTCACCGCGCAGGCCCTGCCCGGTCAGGACACCGTGTTCTTCGCCACCGCGCAGGCCCGCCGCCTGGCCGGGCATCCGGGCAAGGTCAGCGCCGCCGGCGTCTTCCCCGGGATCTCCGTCGCCCCTCAGGGCGCGGTGCTGTACACCGGGCTGGAGCGCGGGCGGCTGGAGTTCCTCGACGCGGAGCAGGCGCGGGTCAAGCTGATCAGCATGGGCGGCGCGCTGGCCGGCACCTCGCTGCTGGTCGCGCTGCTCGTCGTGGTCGGCACGTTCGCGCTGTCGATCCAGCAGCGGCACCGCGAGCTCGCGCTGCTGCGGGCCGTGGCCGCCACGCCCGGCCAGATACGCAGGCTGGTCGGCGACGAGGCCCTGCTGGTCGGCGTACTGGCCGGGGTGCCGGGCGCGGCGGCGGGCATCGGGCTCGGCCTGGGGCTGCACGGCGTGTTCGTGACCCTCGGCGCGACCCCGGCGAACCTGGGCCTGGTGCTCAGCCCGTTTCCGCCGCTGATCGCGCTGATCGTCACGGTGGGCGCCGCCTGGGCCGCCGCCCGGGTCTCCGCCCGCCGCCTGTCCAGGATCCGCCCGGTCGAGGCGCTCGGCGAGGCCGCGCTGGACAGCGGACGGCTGCCCGGGTGGCGGCTGGCGGCCGGGGCGGTGCTCGTGGCGGGCGGCGTGGCGCTCACCCTGGTCCTGTCGGGGCTGGACACCGAGGCCGCGGCCACGCCGGTGACCATGCTGACCGCGCTGGTCTGGACGATCGCCCTGGCCCTGCTCGGCCCGCTGGTCGCCAGGGCCACGCGACTGATCCCGCTGCGGGCCGCCGGTCCGAGCGGCTTCCTGGCCGCCAGGAACCTGCGCGCCGCCCCCAAGACGCTGGCGTCCGTGCTGGCGCCGCTCACCCTGATGGTGGCGATGACGTGCACGATCCTGTTCGCCCAGACCACGATGGGCCACGCCGCCCAGGAGCAGGCCGACGCGGGCACCCTGGCCGGCTACGTGCTCCCCGGAGCCTCCGCCGACCAGGTACGGCGCGTCCCCGGCGTGGCGGCCGTCACCCCGGTGCTGCGCACGTCGATCCGGGTCGGCCTGGACAAGTACGGCGCCCAGGCCATCGCCTACGACCCGCGCACCATGGACCTCGGCGTCGTCGGCGGCTCCATGGACCGCTTCGGCCGGGGCTCGGTCGCCCTCAGCCGCACCGCCGCCGCCCACCTCGGCCTCGCCCCCGGCGACCGGGTGACCCTCACCCTCGGTGACGGCACCCCCGCCACGCTCGGGGTGGCCGCCGTCTACACGCGCGGCCTGGGCCTCGGCGACGTGACGCTGCCGTACGAGCTGGTCCGCGGCCACGTGGACGACCCCACGGGCACCCTTCTGGTGTCGGCGCCCACCCTGACCAGGGCCGCCCTGGCGGAGGCGGTGCCCGGCGCGCTCGTGCTCGACCGCGCCCAGGCCGCCGATGTGGCCGCCGCCGATCCGCAGGTCACGTTCGTGGCGCTCGGCCTGATCATCGCCTTCACCGCGATCGCCGTGGTCAACACCCTGGCCATGGCCACTTCGGGCCGGGTGAGGGAGCTGGCCGTGCTCCGGCTGGCGGGTACGACCAGGCGGCAGGTGCTGCGCATGCTCCGGCTGGAGACGCTCGGCGCGGTGCTGACCGCCGCGCTGGCGGGCACGGCGGTCTCCTGGGTGACGCTGGCGGCGTTCGGGGCCGGGATGACGGGGTCGGCGACGCCGTACGTGCCGCTGGGCACGTACGCGCTGGTGGTCGTCGCGGCGGCCGTCCTGGCGCTGCTGTCCACGGCCCTCCCGGCGCGGCGGGCCCTGCGGACCCGCCCGGCGGACGCCCTGGCCTAGCGGCTGCCCGCGACCTTCTCGTACAGCTCCAGGTAACGGTCGGCCATGACGGACGGGGAGAAGCGGCGGCGGGCCTCCCGGCGACATTCCTCCGGGTCCAGCTCGTCCACCCGCAGCACCCACTCCGCCAGCTCCTCCTCGCTGTCGGCGAGGAAGCCGGTGCGGCCGTGGTCGATGATCTCCGGCAGGCAGCCGCGCCGCAGGCCCACGGGTGGTACGCCGAGGGCCAGGGCCTCCACCACGGCCGTGCCGCCGGGCTCGTCCCACTGGATGGGGAAGAGCGCGGCGCGGGCCGAGGCGTACAGGTGGTCCCTGGCCGGGCCGCCCACCGACCCGACCCACCTGACCAGCTCCTCGTCCAGGTAGCGGGACACCTGGTCCAGGTGGTAGCGCACGTCCGGGTGGCTGTGCAGCGGGTGGTAGGGGTTCTGGGCCACCACGTCCAGCTCGGCGGGTGTGTTCCGGCCGCTCACCGGGCCCGCCAGCACCAGCGGGAGGCCGAGCTTCTGGCAGATCCTGGCCGCCACGTGCTGACCCTTGAGCCCGCAGATGCGGCCCATCACCACCAGGTGATCGCCGCGTTCGGCCCGCAGGTCGCGGTCGGCGAGCGGGGTGGCCAGGTGGATGGCGCCGAGGGAGGCCGCGCGCAGCGCTTCCGGAGCGCGGGCCAGTTGCGAGTCCGACACCCCGTTGACCGCGACCGACGGCGGGAACGAGCCATAGAAGGCGGGATGTTTGTGCAGGTCCCAATGGAGGGTGTGCAGGACGGGCGGGCCGCCCAGGGCCGACAGCACGGCCGGGCCCACCACCTCCACGTGATCGTGCACGAGGTCGATGTCGTCGCGGGAGCGCAGCTCGTCCACCACCCTGGCCAGATGGGCGTGGGTGATGCCCATGACCTGGTTGTACGGCTTCTGCAGCTCCGTGAACTGACCCTCGTCGTAGACGCTGATCAGCTCGTCCACCTCGAGCGGGCTGGAGCCGACGGAGGCCAGCACCACCTCCACTCCCCGCTCACGCAGCGCGGGCACCAAGGTGGCCACCACGTTCTCGATACCGCCGTAGCCGGCGGGCGGGACCTCGAGCCACGGTCCCGCGTTCACCAGGACTTTCATGCCGGATCCTCCTCAAGAACCAGGGAGGCGAGCGGAGGGCGCTCCGCCACGGCCACGTCCACCAGACCGGCCTCGCCTTCCAGCCCGAACTGCAGCAGCGTGTGCGACGGAGGCTCCGAGGCCAGCACGCGGCCCTGGCGTTCCAGGCGGGACCAGGCGGTCTGCATGATCTGCCCGGCCATCCGGCCGAGCGCGGTCATCGACTGGTGGGTGTGGGTGCGGTGTCCCAGGTCCACCTGGGCCATCGCGTCCAGCCCGACGAGCTGGAGCAGGTCGACGAGGAGCCCGAACTCCACGCCGTACTCGGTGACGAACGGCACCTGTTCGAGCACCGCGCGTCTGGCGGCGTACTCGCCGCCGAGCGGCTGGGCGAAGCCGGCCAGCTCCGGCCAGAACATGTTGAGCAGCGGCCTGGCCACCAGCTCGGTCACGCGTCCGCCGCCACCTCGCTGCGTGACGCCGTCCGCGCCGATGTACGGCCGTTCGTAGGTCGCCTTGACGAAATGGGTGTCACCGTCCACCAGCAGCGGACCCACCAGTCCCGACACGTAGTGCGCGCCGAAACTGCGCAGGTCGGCGTCGATGAACACGATGATGTCCCCGGTGGAGGCGGCCACTCCCTTCCACAGCGCCTCCCCCTTGCCCGTCAACGGCGGAAGATGCGACAGGACCTCGTTCTGCGCCACCACCCGGGCGCCCGCCTCGCGGGCCCGGTCGGCGGTGGCGTCCCTGGAGTTGGAGTCGACGACGAGGATCTCATCGACGAGCGGCGTGCGCTCGACGAGGTCTCTGCGGATCACCCTGACGATGTCGCCCACCGTGCTCTCCTCGTCGCGAGCAGGCAGGATCACGCTTACCGTGGTGTTTCCCTTGGCCATCATTAAGGCGTCCACGGGCCACTCGGCGGCGGTGCTCGAGTGGGGTCCGTACCATTCTTGGACTCTGGCCAAGGCTCGCACATCTGTCTCCATGCAGTCAGCCCCGATCTCATGAGGTCACGGCATCTGCCCGGTCCATAGGCTTTCGAACATGTTTGTTTGATTACGCCTACACGTGGCATATGCCGGATTGTGTCCCCAATGACCCGTATCGGCATCGTAGGTGCCGGAAATGTCGCCGCTCGCCATGCAGACGTCCTGTCCGGCTTCCCCGATGTCACGATCGCTGGAATCGCCGACACGGATCCCCACAAGGCCGAGGCTCTGGCCTCCAAGCATGGCTCCCCCGCCTATGGCGGCCATGCGGACCTGCTGAATGCCGGCAGTCTGGATGCGGTCTACGTCTGTGTGCCTCCTTTCGCGCACGGTAACCCGGAACGTGATGTTCTGTCGTGTAATCTCCCGATTTTTGTGGAAAAACCCCTTTCACTCGATCTCCAAACCGCAGAAATGATCGCGACCGAAATCGAGCGGAGATCTCTTCCCTCCGCGGTCGGCCACCACTGGCGCTATCTGGACATCGTCGAAAGGGCCCGTGACCTGCTCGCCGACCGCCCGGTACGCCTCGCGCTCGGCCACTGGCTGGACAAGGTCCCCCCGGTCGGCTGGTGGCTCGACCCCGGCATGTCCGGCGGCCAGATCGTCGAGCAGGCGGTGCACGTCCTGGACCTGGCGCGGCTCCTGGTGGGCGAGGTGTCCATGGTGCACGCGGTACCGGCGGGCAGCACGGTGGACGGTGAGGTGGACCGGGCCACGGCGGCGGTCATGCGCTTCGCGGACGGTGCCGCCGGGATGCTGGCGACCTCCTGCCTGCTCGTCCAGAAGCACCGCGTGGGCCTCGAGGTGTGCGCCGACGGCATCGCGCTAGAGCTCAGCGAGACCCGGCTGCTGGTGGACGGAGAACGGGTGATCGAGGACGACGGCCAGGCCAAGACGCGGGTGGACCGGGAGTTCGTCAACGCGGTGCAGGGTAGGGAGGCCGATGTCCGCGTACCGTACCGGGAGGCGCTGCGCACCCACCGCCTGGCGCTCGCGCTGGCGCGTTCCGCCGCCGAAGGGAAGCCGGTGATGCTCGATGAGTGACCTGCTCAGCATCGAGGCGCCGGGCGAGGTCTGCCTGGTCGAGGAGAAGCTGCCCGACCTGCCCGAGGGCGGGTTCATGGTGGCGACCACGCACAGCGGGATCTCCGCCGGCACCGAACTGACCTACGTCAAGGGCACCAACCCCTACCTCGGCTCGACCTGGGACCCGGCGCTCGGGCTGTTCCTCCAGGGCACGCCGTCGGTGGAGTATCCCGTGCGCGGCATCGGCTACATGCAGGTGGGCCTGGTGACCGAGACGCGGACGCGGGCCGTGCGCGAGGGCGCGCTGGTGGCCATGTGCTACGGGCACCGTACGGCGTACGTGGCCGACCCGATGCAGGACCGGTTCGTCGAGCTGCCCGACGACCTCGACCCCATGCTCGGCATCTACGTCGCCCACATGGGCCCGATCTGCGCCAACGGCCTGCTGCACGCCGCCCACGACCTGCACGGCCCGGCCGTGGGGCAGTTGGGCGACGGCGTGCGCGGCCGGCGGGTCGTGGTCGTGGGCGCCGGCGTGGTCGGGCTGCTGACCGCCTGCTTCGCCATGTCGGGCGGCGCGGCCGAGGTCGTCGTCGTGGACGAGACCCCGGCCAGGCTGGCGGTCGCCGAGGCGCTCGGCGCGAACGTCCTGGCCGTCGGAGACGACGCGGCGGCGACGCCGGCCGCCGAGGACGACCCGGCCGTGACGCTGAAGCGCCGCTGGCGCCACGCGCCCGGCGACCGCGGCGCCGACGTGGTGTTCCAGTGCCGCGGCCAGACCAGGGCGCTGGCGCTCGGGCTGCGCCTGCTCCGGCCGCAGGGCACGCTGGTGGACCTGGCCTTCTACACGCAGGGGGCCGACGAGGTGCGGCTCGGCGAGGAGTTCCACCACAACGGGCTGACGCTGCGCTGCGCCCAGATCGGCAGGGTGCCGCGCGGCCTGGCGCACGCCTGGGACAGGGAGCGGCTCTCGCACGAGACCGTCACCCTGCTCAGGGAGCACGGCCCGCGGCTACGCGAGCACGTGATCACCGACGTGGTCGGCTTTCCCGACGCTCCCCAGTTCCTGGCCGACCTCGCGGCCCGACGACGGCAGACCGTGCAGGCCGTGCTCTGCGACGACGTCGAGGATGAGGGCGGCTGACCAGCTGAAGTCCCGGCAGCCGTGGCCGCGCAGCGTGAAGGGGTCGAAGTATTCGCGGAAGCCGGAGTGCGACACCGCGCGGATCATGGCGTCGGCCAGCGGCCCGGCCAGGTCGGGGCGGCGCTCCCGCAGGCCCTGCCAGACCAGCCAGGTGAGGTTGATCCAGCTCGGGCCGCGCCAGTAGCGGGCGGGGTCGAACTCGGGCGCGGCCGGAGCGTAGCTGGGCAGCACGGCGTCCTTGAGCGCGAACCGGTCGAGCGCGGTCCCGATCAGCGTGTCGGCGATCTCGGCGGGCAGCCCCGGCAGCAGGAGCGGGGTCAGCCCGGCCGCGCTGCTGGAGCGGATCAGGGCGCCGGTGCGCACGTCGCGGGACTGGAAGAGGCCGTCGTCGTAGAGGTGCTCGACCATGGCCCGGGTGATCGCGGCGGCCTCGCGCTCGTGCGGCGCGGGGTCTGCGCCGCACACTTCGGCGATCTTGGCCAGCGTGGACTCGGCGACGCCGTACGCGGTGTTGAACAGGGCGTCTTCGACCTGGAACGCCCCGGGCAGCCGGTAGCCGGAGTCGCGGTAGGCCCGCGCGAGGCCGACGTAGCGCTCGTAGTCGCGGTCGGTGGGCCGCTCGTCGGCGCTGACGGTGTCGAGGTCCCTGCGGACGAAGCCGGCCACGCCCGTCTCGACGGCCTGCAGCGGCAGGTCCCAGGCCGGGCTGTTGTCCATGCCCGACTCCCAGGGGTGCACGATCGAGATCAGGCCCTCAGGGGAGCGCCTGGCCGACCGCAGGAACTCCTGCTGGGCCACCAGCCGGGGGTAGATCCGGCGCAGGAACGCCGGGTCGGGCTCGGCCAGGTGCGTCTTCCACGCGGCCAGCGCGTGGACCGGCGGCTGGACGATGCCGGAGGTCGCCGACCCGGACGGCGCCCGCGACTCCCAGAACTCGGGGCCGGGGAAGTAGGCGCCCTCCGGCACCTCCGGGTTGAACACGATGTGCGGCACCCTGCCGTCGCGCCACTGCGCGCCGAACAGGGACAGCAGCTCCGACCTGGCCCTGCGCGGCGACCACCGGGCGTTGCCGATGGCGACGAAGGCGGAGTCCCAGCTCCACTGGTGCGGGTAGAGGCGACGGGAGGGAACCGTGTAACTGCCGTCCCAGTTCGAGACCAGGACGCGCACGGCGTCGCGAAGGATCATAGATACTTCCTGACAAAGGCTGCGGTCTGGGGAAGGACGATCTCGGCCTCACCGCGCAGGCGGCATTCGAGGGCCAGGTAGCCGTCGAAACCGACGGCGTCGAGCGTGGCGAGCTGGGCGCCCCAGTCGAGGTGACCGGTGCCCGGCTGGTTCCTGTTGGACTCGCTGATCTGCATGTGGGCGAGGTAGGGGGCGGCCTCGGCCAGCGCGTGGCAGGGGTCGTCCTCCTCGATGTTCATGTGGTAGGTGTCGCCGACGATCCTGATCGAGTCGGAGGCGCAGTAGGAGACGGCCTCGGCCAGCGTGTTGACCATGTGGTTCTCGTAGCGGTTGAGCGGCTCCAGCATGATCAGCACGCCGTTGCGGTGCGCGTGCTCGCCCAGGATGCCCAGCGCCTCGGCCAGCACCTCGCGGTCCTCCTCGGGGCTGCGCGGCGGCTCGAACGGCGGCAGCCGACGCGAGAACTGGCCCCAGGAGGCGGGCGTCATCACGCCGATGCCGCCCAGCTCGGCGATCACCGTGAGCTGCGACCTGAGCTGCTGGATGGCGTCCTTGCGCTTGGCCGGGTCGAAGTCGCCGATGAAGTGCGGCATGTCCACGCACACCGTCGGCATGACCACGCCGTCGGCCAGGGCCCGCTTGAGCTCGGTCAGGCGGCCCGCGAAGTGGAAATCGCCCTTGCCGCGCAGTTCGATGGCGTCGAACCCCGCATCGACCGCGAACGCGAACTTCTCCTGCAGCGAACGGCCGGGCAGAAGCTGCTCCTGTACGGCGAGCTTCACTGTGACTCCTCAAATTCGAAGACGAGCTGGAGCACCTCGGACTGGTGCTTGTCGAGCAGGTCGAAGGCCTCGGCGGCGCTGTCGACGGGCATGACGTGGCTGATGAGCTCGGCGGTGTCGATCTCGCCGCGGTGCACGAGCTCCATGAACGTGCGCTGCAGGCGCTCGACGTCCCAGCGGTGCGCCAGCCACGACGCGACGCCGCCGATCTGGGAGGAGACGAGCTGCACCTGGTTGTGGTGGAACTCCTCGCCGAGCCGCAGGCCGATGCCGTCGCCCTGGTAGAACCCGGCGGCCACGACCCGGCCGCCTCTGCGCACGGTACGGATCGCCTCCTGCAGGCCGAGATGGTTGCCGCTGAGCTCGATCACCGTGTCGGCGCCGTCGACGCGCTTGCGCATGAACTCGGCCACCGAGCCCGACGCCACGTCGAAGGTCTCGGCCGCGCCGAACCTCCTGGCCAGTTCGAGCCGGTCGGCGATGGCGTCGGCCGCGACCACCCGGGCGCCGCTGAGCACGGCCAGGCGGGTGGCGAGCAGTCCGATGACGCCCTGGCCGAAGATCGCGAGCTGGTCGCCGAGGTGCACGTCGGCGGCGTGCACGGCGTTGAGCGCGATGGCTCCGACGCGGGCGAAGACACCGGTCAGCGGATCGGCGCCGGGCGGGAGCACGTGGCCGACGAGCTTGTCCGCCGGGACGACGGCCTCGGCGCGGTGGCCCCAGATGCCCCACACCAGACTGCCGACCGGCGGATCGGCCACATCGGGCGCGGCCTCCACCACCTCGCCGACTTCCTGATAGCCCCAGCCGCTCAGCGGATAGGCGTGCGTCTGACCCTCGACGAAGAGCCTGCGCTCGGTGTCCCACTTGCGGGTCAGATAGGGATTGGTGCCACGGTAGGCGGTGAGTTCGGTGCCGGCGGAGACTCCCGAATAGAGAGTCCGGACCCGCACGGAGCCCGGCACGAGATCGGCGGGCGACTCCAGGCCCACGTGGACATGGCCTGGTTCTTCAAAGGTGATGACGCGCATTCCTCACACTTACGCTTTATGATCAAACAAAAGTCAAAGATTTAGTGCTTGTTTGCACACGATAGTTGCGCTCGTAACACTCTTAAGTCTACGACTTCCGTCGGAGGTGGCAGATGAAATTGGGGTTTCTGACAGCGTGTCTTCCGGAAAGCGACCTTACCGACATAGCAGGCTGGGCGGCGAACCAGGGCTTCGAAGCGCTGGAGGTCGCCGGATGGCCCTCTACGGATGACCGAAATCACATCAGAGTAGATCGTTTCGACGAGGCCGAATACGCGCGAGTCAGGCGAATCTTCGCGGAGACCGGACTCGCGCTTTCCTCGATCGCCTACTACGAGAACAATCTTCACCCTCAGCAAGGGGCAGAGGTGAACGCGCACGTCAGACGCTGCGTCGACGCCGCCGCCGCGCTCGGCTGCCCCACCGTGGGCACGTTCGTGGGCCGCGACCCCGGGCTCCCCGTGCGCGACAACCTCAAGCTGGCCGAGGACGTCTTCGGCCCCCTGGTCGAGTACGCGACCCGCCATGGCGTCGAGATCGTCATCGAGAACTGCGTCATGAAGAGCTGGCACCCCGACGGCTACCCGGGCAACCTCGCCTACTCCCCCGAGCTGTGGGAGTGGATGTTCACGCTGGGGCTCAAGCTCAACTACGACCCCTCACACCTGGTCGCCCTCGGGATCGACCCGGTGGCGGCGCTGACCCCGTACATCGGGCAGATCGCCCACGTCCAGGCCAAGGACGTCCAGTTCCTGCCCGGCAAGATCGACCGTTACGGCTTCTACGGCCCGATCAGCGGTGACAAGGGCTGGTACCGCTTCCGGGTCCCGGGGCTCGGGCAGGTCGACTGGACCAGGGTGGTCGACGCGCTGCACGAGGGCGGATACGACGGAGCGGTCTCCGTGGAGCATGAGGATCCCGTGTGGAGCGGCAGCACGGAGAGGGTACAGACCGGTCTCGGAATCGCCTACCGCACGTTGCGCCACCTCGTCCGGGGGTAAGGGCGGCATATCCCCGACCAAGAGGAGCGTGCCATGCCGACGAAGGTAACCGCCGTCCTCTCCGTCTCGCTGCTGGCCGCCGTATCACTGGCGGCCTGCAGTGACGACGGTGGCGAACAGCCGTCCACCAGCAACGAGATCACCGTCTGGACCGAGGAGAACCTCGAGGACCGGATGGCCGTGCAGAACACGATCGTCGCCGAGTTCACCCAGAAGACCGGGATCAAGGTGAAGCTGGTCGGCGTGGCCGAAGACCAGTTCAGCCAGACCATCACCGCCGCGGCCGCCGCGGACGACCTGCCCGACGTGATCGGGGCGCTGCCGCTGGCCTCCATCCGCGAGCTCGAGGCCAACGAGCTCCTCGACACCGAGACGCCGGGCAGGATCGTCGATCAGCTCGGCCGTGACACCTTCTCGGCGCGCGCCCTGGAGCTCGACACCTCGGGCGGCAAGCTGCTCGCGGTGCCCAGCGACGGGTGGGCGCAGCTCATCCTCTACCGCAAGGACCTGTTCGAGAAGGCCGGGCTGCGGGCGCCCGACACGTACGAGGCGCTGGAGGCCGCCGCCGCGAAGCTCAACACGGGCGGGGTCGCGGGCATCACGCTGGCGATCGCGCCGAAGGACTCGTTCACCGCCCAGAGCTTCGAGCACGTCGCGCTGGCGAACGGCTGCCAGCTCGTCGACGGCTCCGGCAACGTCGCCCTCGACTCGCCGCAGTGCGTCAGGGCTTTCGAGTTCTACGCCAGGCTGGCCAGGGACTACTCCGTCAAGGGAAAGCAGGACGTCGACTCCACCAGGGCCACCTACTTCTCGGGGAAGGCGGCAATGACGATCTGGTCGTCGTTCATCCTCGACGAGATGGCCGGGCTGCGTAAGGACGCGCTGCCGAGCTGCCAGGAGTGCCGCGACGATCCCGAGTGGCTGACCAAGAACACCGGTGTGGTCACGGCGCTGAAGGGGCCCGACGGGAGCGCGCCCGCACAGTACGGCGAGATCGTCTCCTGGGCGATCACCCGTGACGCCGCCAAGGACCCCGCCACCAAGTTCGTCTCCTACCTGATGAACGAGGGCTACGAGCGCTGGATCGGGATGGCGCCGGAGGGCAAGTTCCCCACCCGCAAGGGCTTCGAGGACAAGTGGAACAAGCTGCCCGCGGGGGTCGACACCAAGAAGCCGCTGGCCGACGTCTACCCGGCCGACGTGCTCGACGCCCTGCGCAAGAGCCCTGACACCTTCGCCCGCTGGGGCATCCCGCAGGGCCAGGGCAAGCTCGTCGGCGCCACGATGGGCGAGCTGCCCGTGCCCAAGGCGCTCAGCGGGATCGTCGACGGATCGCTGACCCCGCAGGCCGCCGCGGCCCAGGCCAAGGCCGACGTCGAGTCCATCAAACGCGGGATCCGGCAGTGAGCACCACCACCCCAGCGCGCACCACCGGGCCGCAGCCCCCGCCGCCCGCACGGGTGCGGCGAGGGCGGACCCTGCGGGAGCAGGAGGGGCGGGCCGGGCTCGCGCTCATCTCGCCGACGCTGATCATCACGCTCGTCGTGGTGGTGCTGCCGCTGCTGTGGGCGATCATGCTGGCGTTCCAGGACGCGCGGCTGATCAACATCCGGCGGGTGGGCGTCTTCGGGCACTACACGCTGGAGAACTTCACGTACGTGATCTCGGAGCCGGGCTTCTGGTCCTCGCTGGTCAACACGCTCGTCTACACCGTCGCGGGGACGGCGTTGTCGATCGTGATCGGGCTGGTGACCGCGCTGGCGCTGCGTGACAGGTTCAGGGGCCGGACGCTGATCAGGGCCTCGATCCTGATCCCGTACGTGGCGCCGGTGGTCGCGGTGGCCTTCCTGTGGGAGACGATGCTCAACCCCCAGTACGGCATCGTCAACACCTGGCTCAGCGAGCCGATCGCGTTCCTCACCCAGGCCAGGGGCGAGTTTCTCGGCATCGAGGTGCCGGTGGCGCTGCTCACGGTGATCGCGTTCGAGGCGTGGCGGTATTTCCCGTTCGCGTTCCTGTTCATCCTGGCCAGGCTGCAGGCGCTGCCGGCCGAGCTGGACGAGGCCGCGGTGGTCGACGGCGCCACGCCCACCCAGCGCTTCCGGTACGTGATCATGCCCCAGCTCTGGCGGATCATCGCGCTGCTGTCGGTGCTGCGGTTCGTGTTCACGTTCACCAAGTTCGACGACGTCTACCTGCTGACCGGCGGCGGGGCCGGCACCGAGGTGGTCAGCGTGCGGGTCTACAACTTCCTGACCTCGCGCGACGACATCGGCGCCTCGGCGGCGCAGGCGATCGTGCTGGCGATCTTCCTGGTCGTGTTCCTCGCCGTCTATCTCAGGTTCTTCGCGGGAGGTGAACGTGAGCAGAGATAGGTTCGAGCGCGGGTTGCTCCGGGTGCTCAAGCCCCTGGTGATCGCGTTCCTCTTCCTGATCACCGCGTTCCCGTTCTTCTACATGGTGATGCTGTCCGTACGCGACATCCAGGAGCTCATCCTGGAGCCCGGCTCGCTCTGGCCGCGCAGCTTCACCCTCGACACCTACGTCAACGTGCTGACCAGACAGGGCTTCCTGATCTTCCTCAGGAACAGCGCGATCATCGCGGTCGCCTCGGTGGCGGTCACGCTGCTGATCTCGATCCCGGGCGCCTACGCGGTGGCGCGGTTGCGCTTCTTCGGGCGGAGGCAGGTGCACTTCCTGTTCCTCGCGGTGTACCTGTTCCCGGCGATCGTGCTGGCCATCCCGCTGTTCGTGCTGTTCACCATGATCGGTCTGCGGGGATCGCTGATCGGGTTGATCCTTGTCTATATCGCGCAAACCGTGCCCGTCACGGTATACATGCTCCGCAACTACTTCGAGACCGTGCCGCAGAGCGTCGAGGAGGCGGCCGCGATCGACGGGTGCACGAGGTTGTCGACCATCTGGCGCGTGGTGCTGCCGCTGTCCAAGCCCGCCCTGATGGCCACCGGCCTCTACGCGTTCATGATCGCGTGGAACGAGTTCCTGTTCGCCCTGCTCTTCCTGGTGGACAGGCGGGAGAACTGGACCGTTTCCCTGGGGCTCTCGCAGCTCGCCGGCAGCATAGAGATCCCGACGACGGTGCTCATGGCAGGATCGGTGGTGCTCACGCTGCCCATCGTGATCGTGTTCTTCGCCAGCGAACGGCTGCTGACGGAGGGCCTCACCGCAGGAGCGGAGAAGGGATAGACCATGCTGACGGCGGGGCAGATCCTCCAGATCATCCGTAATGGCTCCTGCCGTACCCGCAAAGAACTGATCGAGTACACCGGTCTGTCCCGGTCGACGATCACCGACCGGGTCGACCGGCTCATCGACGCCGGCTACATCCACGAGTCCGGCGTCGGCACCTCCGGGGGCGGACGCCCGCCCTCGGTGCTCGACGTCGACGCCACCAGGCGGCTGATGCTGGTCGCCGACCTGGGCGCCACCCACGCCAGGGTGGCGCTGACCGACCTCGCCGCCCGGCCGATGGCCGAGGAGAGCACCAAGATGCGCATCGAGCTCGGGCCCGAGGCGGTGCTGTCGTGGGTGCGCCAGGCGTTCCAGCGGATGCTGGACCGGATGGGGCGGCCGGCGAGCGAGGTGTGCGGGATCGGCCTGGATCTGCCCGGTTCGGTGGATCACACGACCGGCCGGGTGCTCAGGTCGTTCCTCATGCCGGGGTGGGACGACTATCCGGTGGGCGAGGCGATCGGCGAGACGTACGACGTGCCGATCCTGGTGGAGAACGACGCCAACGCGATGGCGCTGGGCGAGTGGTGGTCGTTCTGGCGTGACACGGACTCGCTGATCCTCATCAAGGTGTCGACCGGGATAGGCACCGGCATCGTCCTCGATGGGCAGATCTATCGCGGCGTCGAGGAGGCCGCCGGGAACATCGGGCACGTACGGCTGCGCGAGACCGACGACCGGGTCTGCACGTGCGGCTCGCGCGGCTGCGTGGCCTCCCTGGCCAGCGGCCACGCCCTGGCGACCGACCTGGGCCAGGCCTACAGCCGCGACGTGGTCCGCCTGGTGCACGCGGGCGATCCCGAGGCCATCGCGCGCACCCAGGAGGCCGGGCGCACGCTGGGCATCGTGCTGGCCACCGCGGTCAGCCTGCTCAACCCCGGCGTGCTGGTGCTGGCCGGGGACATGGCCGAGACCAGGGAGCACTACCTGACCGGCATCCGGGAGATCGTCTATCGCCGGAGCCTGCCGTACACGACCAGGAACCTGGAGATCGTCACCAGCTCGCTCGGCGACCGGGCGGGGATCGTGGGCATGGCGGTGATCGTCATGGAGCACGTGCTCTCCCCCGAGTCGGTCGACTCCGCCCTCGCCGCCAAATCCGACGCCGTGAGCTGACCGGCCGGCCGATCGGCCCGCACCGCCCGCACCGGTCGCCCGATCGGCCGCGCCGGTCGCTCGCGCCGGTCAGCCGAGTGCGCGGCGCAGCAGGTCCGGCGCTTCCGTCAGTGAGGGGCCGTACCAGGTGAGCAGGCGTCCGCTGACCAGGGCGCAGTCGAGGCCGGGGAAGGACTCGGGGCCGTCGGTCTCGCTGAACGCGTAAGGCTCGTCGGGCAGGACCACCAGGTCGGGGCGGCGCTCGACCAGCTCGGCGAGCGGGATCTTGGGATAGCGTTCGGCGTGGCCGGCGTACAGGTTGTCCACGCCGAGGCGCCTCAGCACGTCGCCGGTGAACGTGTCGCGCCCCACGACCATCCACGGCCGCCGCCAGATCGGCACGACCGCCGTCCGCCTCGGGCCGTCGAACGGCGCGCGCCACGCCTGCCGCGCCGCCTCCAGCCAGCCGGGCACCCCGGTACGGCAGGCGTGGGCGAACATCCGCTCCAGCGACCCGAACGCCTCCTCCAGCGTCTCGATCCGCGTCACCCACACCGCGACACCGGCCTGGCGCAGGGCCTCGATGTCGGGCGCGCGGTTCTCCTCGGCGTTGGCCAGCACCACATCGGGCCGCAGCCGCACGATCGCGTCGAGGTCGGGGTTCTTGGTGCCCCGGACCCTGGCCACGTCGAGGCCGGCCGGGTGCGAGCACCAGTCGGTCGCCCCGACCAGCGCCTCCGGCACGGTCGCCGCCACCGACTCGGTCAGCGACGGCACCAGGGACACGATCCGCCGCACGGTCTCGGGAATCTTGACGGGCACACCGGTGTCATCCACATCAACAGCCTAGATCTAGGGATAACCATGATCGAATGTCGGTATAGATCCGTAGAATCCAGGCCAAAGATCGTTGACTTGTGATCGGGGGATGGACGGTTGGAGCGAGAGTCATCAGGCTTCGATCCCCACACACCCAATGTGGCCCGGCTCTACGACTACTTCCTCGGCGGGAAGGACCACTTCCCGGCCGACCGCGTGGCCGCGGAGCGGCTCCTGCGGGTGGCCCCCGAAATACGAGCCGCGGCCCGGGCGAACCGGGCGTTCCTCGGCAGGGCGGTGCGCTACCTGGCCGAGGCGGGGATCACCCAGTTCCTCGACATCGGCACCGGCCTGCCGGCCTGGGGCAACGTGCACGAGGTGGCCAGGAAGGTCACGCCCGGCGCCAAGGTCGTCTACGTGGACCGGGACCCCGTGGTGCTGGTGCACGCGCGGGCGATGCCGGCCGGGCCGGGCGGCACGACCGTGATCGACGGCGACCTGCGCAAGCCCGACGCCATCCTGCGTGACCCCGACGTCCTGGCGGCGCTCGACTTCGACCGGCCGGTCGGCGTGCTGCTGACGGCGGTCATGCACTATCTCGGCGAGTCCGACCGCCCCGACGAGATCATGGCCGCCCTGCGTGACGCCGTAGCGCCCGGCAGCCACCTGGTCATGTCCCACGGCACCAGCGACGCCCGCGGGGCCTTCGTCCGTAAGAGCACCGAGGTCTACCAGCGCGCCGGCGTCCCGCTCACCCTGCGCAGCCGTGCGCGGATCCTGGAGCTGTTCGAGGGCTTCGAGCTGGTGGCGCCGGGGCTGGTCTGGCTGCCGGAGTGGCATCCTGGGCAGACCGACACGATCGACTTCGGCAACGGCCCGGAGACGTCGCTGGCCCTGTGCGGCGTGGGCAGGAAGAGCTGAGATCATGGACCTCGGGCTGGCCGTCCCGCAGTTCGGCGCCTTCGCCGAGCTGTCCAGTGTGCTGCGGGTGGCCCGCGAGGCCGAGTCGATGGGCTTCCACAGCCTGTGGGCCGGCGACCGGCTGCTGACGCCGCTGCGGCCCAAGGACCGCTATCCGGCGGGCGACGGACGCGTCCCCGAGGCGCACCGGGTGTTCCTCGACCCGTTCGCGGTGCTGTCGGTGGCCGCCTCGGCGACCACCACCGTGCGGCTGGGCACCAGCGCGCTCAACGCCTGCTGGTATCCGCCGCCGGTCCTGGCCCGCTCGCTCACCACGATCGACCACCTCAGCGGCGGGCGGCTCGTGGCGGGCCTCGGGCTCGGCTGGTCCTCCGACGAGTACGCCGCCGCCGGCGTCCCCTGGCACGACCGCGCCCGCCGCTACGACGCCACCCTCGACGCCCTCGAGGCCATCTGGACCACCGACCCGGTGACGTTCGAGCACGACCTGTGGACCATCGCGCCCAGCCACATCGAGCCCAAACCGGCACGCCGCCCCGCGCCGAACTCGAACCGGCCGCCGCTCTATCTGGCCGGCTTCGCCGAACCGGCGCTGCGCCGCGTCGGCCGCAGGGCCGACGGCTGGCTGACGGGCGCGCTGCCGATCCCCGTGCTCACCGCGATGTGGCGCACGGCCCTGCGGGCCGCGGAGGAGGCCGGCCGCGACCCCGGCGCGCTCCGCATGATCCTGCGCTCCAACCCGGTGGTCACCGGCCACGGCACCCCGCCGCGCAGCGGCACGGTCGCCGAGATCTGCGCCTATCTGGCCACCGCGGCGGAGGCCGGGGTCCACGAGGTCATCCTGGACCTCCAGCACACCGCCACGAACGACCAGCACCTCCTGGAGCTGGCCGGAGCCTTCCAGGGCTACTTGAGCGCGGAGAGCGCGGCCTCGTAGTCGGGCTCCTGGGTGATCTCCGGCACCAGCTCGGCGTAGACCACCTTGTTGTCGCCGTCGAGCACGACCACCGCGCGCGCGGCCAGCCCCGCCAGCGGGCCGGACTCCTGCGCCACGCCGTAGTCGCCGAGGAACTCACGGCCCCGCATGAGCGAGAGCGTGGTCACGTTCTCGAGCCCCTCGGCGCCGCAGAACCGCTTCTGCGCGAACGGCAGGTCGGCGGAGACACACAGGACGGCCACGTCGGGGTGCTCCGCGGCGATCTGGTTGAAACGGCGCACCGAGGCCGCGCAGACGCCGGTGTCGAGGCTCGGGAAGATGTTCAGCACCTTGGTCTGCCGGCCGAAGTCCTCGAGCGAGCGCTCGGCCAGGTCACCGCCCACCAGACGGAACGCCGGCGCGGTGTCGCCGGGCTGCGGGAAGGTGCCGCCCACGGTGATCGGATTGCCCTTGAAAGTGACATCGGACATGGAAGCCTCCTGTAAGCGATGTGCCCAAAGCGCGATCCTATCGACGGGGGGCCGCCCCACCCTCCGGCGGCATCCGCTCCTCAGACGTTGCGCCGGTACTGGCCGCCCGCCTCGAACAGGGTGTCGGTGATCTGCCCGAGCGAGCACACGCGGGCCGCCTCCATCAGCACCTCGAACGCGTTGCCCTCGGACATCGCCACGTCGCGCAGCCGGGCCAGCTCGGCGGGCGCCTCGGAGCGGTTGCGCTCGTGGAAGGCGCGCAGGCGGTCGAGCTGTGAGCGCTTCTCCTCCTCCGTGCCCCTGGCCAGCTCCAGCTTGTGCGGGTCCGCCTCGTCCTCGCCGCGCGGGTTCCGGAAGGTGTTCACCCCGACGATGGGCAGCGAGCCGTCGTGCTTGCGCATCTCGTACAGCATGGACTCGTCCTGGATCTTGCCGCGCTGGTAGCCGGTCTCCATCGCGCCCAGGACGCCGCCCCGGTCCGACAGCCGCTCGAACTCGCCCAGCACCGCCTCCTCCACCAGGTCGGTGAGCTCCTCGATGATGAACGAGCCCTGCAGCGGGTTCTCGTTCCTGGTCAGGCCCCATTCGCGGTTGATGATGAGCTGGATCGCCATGGCCCGGCGTACCGAGTCGGCCGACGGGGTGGTCACGGCCTCGTCGAAGGCGTTGGTGTGCAGGCTGTTGCAGTTGTCGTAGATGGCGATCAGGGCCTGCAGGGTGGTGCGGATGTCGTTGAAGTTCATCTCCTGGGCGTGCAGGGAGCGGCCCGAGGTCTGGATGTGGTACTTCAGCTTCTGGGAGCGCTCGCCGGCGCCGTAGCGCTCGCGCATGGCCACCGCCCAGATGCGGCGGGCCACGCGGCCGAGCACGCTGTACTCGGGGTCCATGCCGTTGGAGAAGAAGAACGACAGGTTCGGGGCGAAGTCGTCGATGTTCATGCCCCTGGCCAGGTACGCCTCCACGTACGTGAAGCCGTTGGCCAGCGTGAAGGCGAGCTGGCTGATCGGGTTGGCCCCGGCCTCGGCGATGTGGTAGCCGGAGATCGAGACCGAGTAGAAGTTGCGCACCCCGTTCTGGATGAACCACTCCTGGATGTCGGCCATCATCCGCAAGGAGAACTCGGTGGAGAAGATGCACGTGTTCTGGCCCTGGTCCTCCTTGAGGATGTCGGCCTGCACCGTGCCCCTGACCGTGGCGAGCGTCCGGGCGCGCAGGCCGCGGTCCTCCTCGGCGCCGGGGTCGCGGCCGTGCTCGGCACGGAAGCGTTCTCTGGCCTGGTCGATCGCGGCGTTGAGGTAGAAGGCCAGGATCGTGGGGGCCGGGCCGTTGATCGTCATGGACACCGAGGTGTTGGGGGCGGCCAGGTCGAAGCCGTCGTAGAGCACCTTCATGTCGTCGAGCGTGGCGATCGAGACGCCCGACGTGCCGACCTTGCCGTAGATGTCGGGACGCAGGTCGGGGTCGTGGCCGTAGAGCGTGACCGAGTCGAACGCCGTGGACAGCCGGGTCGCGGGCTGGCCCTCCGACAGCAGCTTGAAGCGCCTGTTGGTGCGGAACGGGTCACCCTCGCCGGCGAACATCCTGGTCGGGTCTTCGTCGTCGCGCTTGAACGGGAACACGCCGGCGGTGAACGGGAACATGCCGGGCAGGTTCTCGCCGCGCAGGAACCGCAGCAGGTCGCCGTGGTCGCTGTAGCGGGGCAGGGCCACCCTGGGGATGCGGTTGCCGGAGAGGGTCTCGCGCCAGAGCGGGGTGTGGATCTCGCGGTCGCGGACCTTCACGACGAGTTCGTCGGCGGTGTAGCGCTCCTTGACGGCGGGCCAGGCGTCGAGCAGGGCGCGGCTCTCGTCGGACAGCTCCCGCTCGACGTGCTCGGCCTCCCGCGCGCCCTCCTCGGTCAGCAGGTCGCGCACGGCGGCGAGCTGCTGGCGGCGGCGGGCGACCTCGGCCTGCGCGAGCGTCTCGGCGTGGTAGCCGCGCACGGTCTCGGCGATGTCGGCCAGGTAGCGGACCCTGGCGGGCGGCACGATGGCGGCCGACGCCTTCGAGGTGCGGCCCTGGACCGGGGCGAGCAGGCCGGGGCCCTCGCCCGTCGGCAGCAGCGGCTTGAGGTGCTGGTAGAGGGCGGTGACGCCGGCGTCGTTGTAGCGGGCGGCGATGGTGCCGAAGACGGGCATCTCGTCGGGGGACACGCCGAACGCCTCGCGGTTGCGTACGAGCTGGCGGCGTACGTCGCGCAGGGCGTCCTCCGCGCCGCGCCGCTCGTACTTGTTGATCACCACGGCCTCGGCGAAGTCCAGCATGTCGATCTTCTCGAGCTGGGAGGCGGCCCCGAACTCGGGCGTCATCACGTAGATGGGCACGTCCACGTGCGGCACGATGCCCGCGTCGCCCTGGCCGATACCGGGCGTCTCGACGATCACCAGGTCGTATCCCGCGGCCCGGCAGGCGGCGATCACGTCGTCGAGGCAGGCGGGCACCTCGTTGGCGGCGCCCCTGGTGGCCAGGGAGCGGAAGTAGGTCTGGGGGCTCAGGCTGTTCATCCTGATGCGGTCGCCGAGCAGCGCGCCGCCGCCACGCCTGCGGGTGGGGTCGATGGCGATGATCGCGATGCGCAGCTTGTCGTCGTTGTCGACGCGGAACCTGCGGACGAGCTCGTCGGTGAGCGAGGACTTGCCGGAGCCGCCCGTGCCCGTGATGCCCAGCACGGGCGCCCTCCTGGCGCCGTCGGCCGTCAGGCCCTCCAGCAGCCCTTCCGGGGTGCGCCCCGACTCGATGAGGGTGATCGCGCGGGCCAGCGCGGCCTGGTCGCCGGAGACCACGGCCTCCACCGAGGGCGCGTCGCCCAGCTCGACGTCGCAGTCCTCGATCAGCTTGTTGATCATCCCGGGCAGGCCGTACCGCTGGCCGTCCTCGGGCGAGAAGATGTGGGTGACGCCGCGGGAGTGCAGCAGCTCGATCTCCTCGGGGACGATCACGCCCCCGCCGCCGCCGTACACCTTGACGTGCCCGGCGCCGCGCTCGCGCAGCAGGTCCACCAGGTAGGAGAAGAACTCCACGTGGCCGCCCTGGTAGGAGCTGATCGCCACTCCCTGCGCGTCCTCCTGGATGGCGGCCGTGACGATCTCGTCGACCGAACGGTTGTGCCCGAGGTGGACGACCTCGGCCCCCTGGGACTGGAGGATGCGCCGCATGATATTGATCGCCGCGTCGTGGCCGTCGAACAGCGCCGCGGCGGTCACGAAACGGACGGGATGTACGGGGACGTGCACGCCTGATCACTCCTTCGTGGAGGCTTCACCTTCGAAGATACTAGGACGTCCTACTATTTCCCAAGAGCGTCCTGGGTATGAGGCCTGCCAAAGGAGGTGGGCGACCATGCGGGCACTGACATTCGTGCCGGGTGCCAAGGGCACACTCGACGTCGAGGAGGTGCCCGACCCGCGGCCCGGCACGGGCGAACTGCTCGTGCAGGGCCTGGCCCTGGGCATCTGCGGGACCGACAGGGAGCTGGAGGCGGCCGACTACGGCTGGCCGCCGCCGGGCGAGCAGCGGATGGTCATCGGGCACGAGTCGCTCGGCCGGGTCCTGGAGTCGCCGGAGGGCTCCGCGTTCTCACCCGGCGACCTGATCGTCGGCGTCGTACGCCGCCCCGACCCGGTGCCGTGCGGCGCCTGCGCGCGGGGCGAGTTCGACATGTGCCGCAACGGCCGCTACACCGAGCGCGGCATCAAGGAGATCGACGGGTTCGGCAGCGAGCGCTGGACCATCGAGGCCGGCTACGCTGTGCGCGTCGATCCGTCGCTGGAGAGCGTCGGCGTGCTGGTCGAGCCCGCGTCGGTGGTGGCCAAGGCGTGGGAGCAGATCGAGCGTATCGGCGCGCGGTCCTGGTTCGAGCCGCGCACGCTGCTGGTCACGGGCGCCGGGCCCGTCGGGCTGCTGGCGGCGCTGCTCGGGCGGCAGCGGGGGCTGGAGGTGCACGTGCTCGACCGGTCCGAGCCGGGGCTGAAGTCGAGCCTGGTGGAGGCCCTGGGCGCGACCTACCACTCGGGCACGACGCTGGCGGCGTTCGCCGGCACCAAGCCGGACATCATCATCGAGTGCACGGGGGCCGGCTCGCTCGTCATCGACGCCCTGTCCACCACGTCCACCGTGGGCATCGTCTGCCTGGCCGGTCTCGCGCCCGGCGGGCTCACGCACCGCGTGGACGCCGGGGTGATCAACCGGGACATCGTGCTGGAGAACGACGTGATCTTCGGGACCGTCAACGCCAACCAGCGGCACTTCAGGAGCGCGGCGGCCGCACTGGGCCAGGCCGAGCTCGGCTGGCTCGAACGGCTCATCACCCGCCGGGTGCCGCTGTCGCGCGCCCTGGAGGCCTTCCAGCCCGCCGACGACGTCAAGGCCGTCATCGACCTCACGGCCTGACACACGCCTTCCGGCGGCTCGGGACTCGCCGCGCGAGCGGGGGTCGCTCAGCTCGGTTCGTACGGTTTGCGTCTCGTAGGGGTCGAATGCTTGGTGGCGGCGTGGCCGGAGCCCGCGGGGACCCGGGTCCTGGTGGTGCGGTTCGGCTGGGTGGTGCGGCTCGGCTGGGCGGGGTGCGGTTTGGCCTGGTCGGGAGCCTGGGGTTTTTTCGGCTGGGTCTTGGCTCCGGACGCCGGCTCGCGTGGCGGGGTCCGGGTCCGGTCACCGGCGCGGGTGAGCCAGGGCCAGGAGAAACGGCGATGGGTGCCGCGGCGGCGGCCGGAGACGCGTAAGGAGAGCACGATCGTCATGAGCACCATCGCGGCCAGCAGCGCGGGCGGCGTGCCCAGGACGTCCAGGGGCGAGCCCTGGCCGGTCTCCGTGCGCGGCGGGGACACGAAGGGGCGTTCGGTCGAGCGGATCTCGCCGAGCTGGTCGGCGTTGGCCTTGACCACGCGCGGCAGGCCGTACCCGACGACCTTGTCCGTCTCCCTGGTCTTGCGCTTGAGCCAGACGCGGTCGACGTTCGCCTCGATCGTGTGGATCTTCTTGCCCTCGACGCGCTCGACGATGCCGACGTGGTCGATGCCCTTGTAGCTCTTGCCGCCGCGCCAGTCGTAGAAGACCAGGGCTCCGGGCTCCGGCTGCTGGGTCCAGGCGCCCTGCTCGATGAACCAGGCCGCGTGGGACGGCGTCCAGGCGAACTCGCCGACATAGCTGGTGACGCCGGCCTTGTCCGCCGCCCAGGCGATGAACATGTCACACCACGGCGCGTCACGATACTGGGTGTCTTGGACGCGATCCGCGTACCACTGACCGAACTTGGTGAACTGGCCGCTCTTCTCCTTATAGCCGAGTTCCTGCCGCACCGTTTTCAGCAGCTCATCCGCGATCGGGTCCAGGGTGACTCCTCCCAGAAAACCGACGAACCACGATGGACTGTAGTAGCGCCATCACGGAATTGCGCGCGACACCGGGTAAGTGTCTTGTTATGAGCCGAAATTTCGGCTATGTGACTGCTGAGGCTGGTGGGGCCTGGCACCACTCCTGTCAGGAGCCCGCGCCCACGCGGAAGATGGTCACGTCCCCCGCGCCCGGCGCGACCACGTCGGCCACGATCACGGTCACGTTGTCCGGCGAGCCGCCCTCGTTGGCCAGGTCGATGAGCCGCTGGACGGCCGCCGCCGGGTCTGCCACCGTGGTCAGCACCTCGTGCAGGACCTCGGGCCCGAGCACGGTCGTGAGCCCGTCGGAGCAGAGGAGGTAGCGGTCATCAGGCTCGGCCTCGCGCAGCGCCATGTCAGGCTCCGCCCTGCCCTCGCTGCCCAGCACGCGCAGCACCATCGAACGCCGGGGGTGCACGGCGGCTTGATCCTCCGTTATCCGCCCTTCGTCCACCATCGACTGCACAAGTGTGTGATCCTTGGTCATCTGGTAGAGAGCACCATCGCGAAGCAAGTATCCGCGGGAGTCACCGAGATGAGCCAGGGCGAACCGGTAGCCGTCCCACAGCATGGCGGTCACCGTGGTCCCCATCCCCCTGCGAGCAGGGTCGATGTCGGCCAGCTCGACCAGCCTGCGGGCCGCCTCGTGCACAGCGCCCTCCAGCGCCGCCTCCAGGTCGGAGCCCGTCTCGGGAAGCGTGGCATCCAGCTCGCGCATGACGGCGATCGCCGCCGAGCTCGCCAGCTCGCCGGCCGCGTGCCCACCCATCCCGTCGGCCACCACGAGCAACCGGCCACTGGCATAGCCGGAATCCTCGTTCTGCTCCCTGCGGCGGCCCACGTCTGATCCGGCGGCATAGCGGATGTTGTGCTTCATACCCAGCAGTAAATCATTGGTTGAAAGACTTCACAAGCAGATGCGCTGAAGACTCTTGTGAACTACTGTGGGCTCCATGAGCCACGACCCGACCGTCAACGCCGGGGACATCGCCCGGCTCGCCGGTGTCGGGCGGGCCGCGGTGAGCAACTGGCGCCGCCGCCACGACGACTTCCCCCAGCCCATCGGCGGAACCACCAATCAGCCGCTTTTCTCGCTGCGGCAAGTGGAGTCCTGGCTGCGGCGCTATGGGAAGTCCTACCAGGTGTCCCTGGGAGATCGGGTGTGGCAACGCCTGAAAGCCGCGGGCGATTTGCGCCTGGGCGAGCTGGTGGCCCAGGCGGGAGCCCTGCTGACCAGGGCGAAGAACGCCCGCGGCGACGGCGAGAGCGACATCGGGAAATCAGGCGTCCCGAATCCGGGCACGCCGGAATCGGGCGCGTCGGCTGCGGCCGGTTCCGCTTCGGGCGGGCTGGATCCGGAGGTGGCCGGGCTCGTGCTGGAGCTGGGCGAGCAACTCGGGGCGCTGCGCGCGTACGAGTTTCTCTGCGAGCGCTACCTGGAGGCCCACTCCCGGCAGCTCTCCGTCACCCGCGAGGACGTCGCCGAGCTCATGGTCCGGCTGGTGCGCGCCGACGGCGCGACGATCCTCGACCCGGCCTGCGGCGTCGGCACGCTGCTCCTTCCCCCCGCCGGCACTGCGCCGGGCGCGGCCCGGATGCTCGGCCAGGAGCTCAGCGAGACCTCGGCCGCCATCACCGCCTCCAGGCTGCGGCTGCGCGGCGTCGAGGCCGGCGTCGTGGCGGGCGACTCGATGCGCCACGACGGCTTCGCGGGCGAGAAGGCCGACGCCGTGGTGTGCGATCCGCCGTTCAACGAGCGGGCCTGGGGCTACGAGGAGCTGACCGGCGACCCGCGCTGGGAATACGGCCTGCCGCCGCGCGGTGAGCCCGAGCTGGCCTGGGTGCAGCACTGCCTCACCCACGTCAAGCCGCGCGGCCTGGTCGCCATCCTCATGCCCCCGGCCGCCGCCAGCCGCAAGGCGGGCCGCCGCATCCGCGCCAACCTCCTGCGCGCCGGCGCCCTGCGCGCGGTGGTGGCGCTGCCCGGCTCCGACCTGTGGCTGCTGCGCCGCCCGGCCGCCGGCGAGCGCCCGCCCTCCGACGTGCTGATCCTCGACGCCACGGCCGACCTGTCGGCGGTGGAGCCGGCCTGGCAGGCGTACCTGGAGGACCGTTCCGACCAGACCGTGCGGATCATCGACCTGCTGGCCGACGAGGTCGACATGACCCCGGCCCGGCACCAGCGGCGCGACGACGTGGGCCGGGCCTTCGCCGAGGCGCGCGACCGCTTCCTCGCCGCCGCCGCCGTGCCGCCCGACCTGAAGGTGCTCGACCAGCCGCTCGACCAGCCCGCCACGACGCTGGGCGACCTGATCAAGGAGGGCCTGGTGAGCACGTCGCAGGCCCCGCCCAAGATGGCCGCGGAGGGGGGCGACATCCCGGTGCTGACCGCCGACGACGTGCTCAGCGGCGGGCCGCCCTCCGGCTTGACCGGCACGCAGCAGGGCCTGATCGCGATCCGCCCAGGCGACGTGGTGGCGTCCTACTCGGCCGTGCGCGTCATCGGCGACGGCGGGGCGGTGCTGGGCCCGCATCTGACCCTCTACCGGGTCGACGCCCGCAGGCTCGACCCCGACTTCCTGGCCGGCTTCCTGCGGGCCGCGGGCGGGCGGGTGACGACCGGCTCCAGCCGGTTCGACGTACGCCGTACGCGGCTGCCCCGGCTGTCGCTGAAGGAGCAGAAGGCGTACGGCGAGGCGTTCAGGCAACTGGCCGTGCTCGAGGACGCCCTTCGCGAGACCTCGACCCTGGGGCAGACGCTGATCCGGCTGGGCCTCGACGGCCTCGCCGACGGCCACCTGCACCCGCCCGCCCATGGCACCACTCCGTGAGGCACTCCCTCGCCGTCCTGACGGTGTAGTTTTTCCCGGAAGGCAGTGGGAGGGGGGATATGGTCATCGGTGACCGCTACGCGCTCGACGACCTCCCCCTCGGACAGGGCGGCATGGGAGCCGTCTACGCGGGCCATGACCGCCATCTCGACCGCCGGGTCGCGGTGAAGCTGCTGCGGCTGCCCAGCGGGCACGATCAGGAGCTGGAGCGCCGGTTCATCCGCGAGGCCCGCATCCTGGCGCGGCTGGAGCATCCGGGCGCCCCCGTCCTCTACGACTTCGGCACCCACGACCAGCGGCTCTACCAGGTGATGCAGTTCATCGAGGGCGTCACGGTGGCCGACGTGGTGCACGAGCACGGGCCGCTGCCGGCGCCGTGGGGCGCGGCGATCGCGGCCCAGGCGTGCGCCGTGCTGTCGGCGGCCCACGCGCTGGGGATCTGCCATCGGGATCTCAAGCCGACGAACCTGATGCTCTGCCCCGACGGCAGCGTGAAGGTGCTCGACTTCGGGCTGGCCATGCTCAGGGAGTCCGACGTCACCACGTTCACGCGGATCGGGCAGATCATGGGGACGCCCGCGTACATGGCTCCCGAGCAGATCCAGCACGGCGTCACGGAGCCGCGCAGCGACCTCTACTCGCTCGGCTGCGTCCTGCACGAGATGCTGACCGGCCGCCAGCTCTTCACCGGCCCCACCGACTACGTGGTCTTCGAGAAGCAGGTCAAGGAGCGCCCGCCGGCCATCCCCGGCCTGCCCGAGCCGCTGAGCGCGTTGCTGGCGCAGCTCCTGGAGAAGCAGCCGGGCGACCGGCCCGCCGACGCGAACGAGCTGTACGAACGGCTCGACCCGTTCGCGGTCGGCCTGCCCATGCTCCCCGGCTTCCTGGCCCAGGCCCCGAGCCCCGGCCGCATGTACGCCCGGATGGCGGGCCGCGCGCTGAGCGTCTGATCCGCCTCGTCGGGGCAGGCCCCGACGTGACCTTCCCGAATGCCCCCGCGAAGCGCCGCAGCTCGTGAACGCGCTCTCTCGCGTAACCCGGATCGTTATTTAACTCCCGTTGACAGAGGCATGTGAGCCCCGGGAATCTCTTGAGAGAGCGCTCTCTCACTAGCTTCCTAGCACCAACCCAGGAGGGTTTCCCATGGCCCCTCGCATCCGGCGGTTCGGCCTGCCCCTGCTCACCGCGTCCGTCCTCGCCCTGGCGACGGCGTGCGGCGGTGGCGGTGGCGGCGGGAGCACCGCGGCCGAGTCGAGCGCCAAGCCGGCAGAGAAGATCAAGCTGACCATCGGCCTGTTCGGTGACTTCGGCTTCAAACCGCTCTACGAGGAATACAAGAAGACCCACCCCAACGTGGAGATCGTCGAGAACGTCACGCAGTTCAACGACCACCACAGCAACCTGGTCAAGCGGCTGGCCACGAACGCGGGCGCGGGGGACATCGAGGCCGTCGAGGTCGGCTACATCAGCACGTTCACCGCCCAGCCCGGCCGGTTCGCGGACCTCAAGCAGTACGGGCTGGACAAGCGGCAGCCCGACTACCTCGACTGGAAGTGGCAGCAGGGCCTGAGCAAGGACGGCGGCCAGGTCCTCGGCCTGGGCACCGACGTGGGCGGCCTGGCCATGTGCTACCGCAAGGACCTGTTCAAGAAGGCCGGCCTGCCGACCGACAGGACCGAGGTCGCCGCGCTCTGGCCGACGTGGGAGGAGTACATCGCGACCGGCAAGAAGTTCGCCGGCGCGAACGTGGCCGGGGCCAAGTTCGTGGACTCCCCCGGTGAGATCTTCCGGGCCATGGTCAACCAGGCGCCCATCGGCCTGTACGACGCCCAGGACAACATCATCGTGGAGACCAACCCCGACGTGAAGAAGGCCTGGGACCTGTCGAACCAGATCACCCAGGAGGGCCTGACCGCCAAGCTGGCCGCCTTCACACCGCCGTGGAACACCGGCTTCGCCAAGGGCTCGTTCGCCACGATCATCTGCCCGGCCTGGATGACCGGCTTCATCCAGGAGCAGGCCAAGGACGCGACCGGCAAGTGGGACATCGCGACCGTGCCCGGCGGCTCCGGCAACAGCGGCGGCTCGCACCTGATGGTGCCCAAGCAGAGCAAGCACCCGAAGGAGGCGGCCGAGCTGATCGACTTCCTCACCTCCAAGGACAACCAGGCCAAGGTGTTCAAGGAGGAGGGCACGTTCCCGTCGATCCCGGCGCTCTACGAGGACCCGTCGATCCAGAACTTCACCAAGCCGTTCTTCGGTGACGCCCCCATCGGCAAGATCTACTCCGAGGCCGCCAAGGCGCTCAAGCCGCAGCATCTCGGCCCGAAGGAGGGCGACGTGCGCGTGGCCATCGGCAACGGCCTCGGCCGGGTCGAGCAGGGCAAGCAGACGCCCGACGAGGCGTGGGCGCAGGTACTCGAGGACGTCAAGAAGATCAAATGAGCACCCTTCCCCTCGCGGTCACGCGACGGCGTAGGCGCAGCGTGCGGCACACCCTCGACGTGAGGGTGTCGCCGTACGCCTACGTGGCCCCGTTCTTCCTGCTGTTCTGCGCCTTCGGGCTGTTCCCGCTGGTCTACACGGCCTGGGTGAGCCTGCACGAGTGGACGCTGCTGTCCGAGACGCAAGAGTTCGTCGGACTGGAGAACTTCTCGACCCTGCTGGCGGACGCGTACTTCTGGAACGCCACGTTCAACACGCTGTCCATCGGCGTGCTCTCGACCGTGCCGCAGCTCGCGCTGGCCATCTGGCTGGCGCACCTGCTCAACCGGCGGCTGCGGTTCCAGACGTTGTTCCGGGTCGCGCTGCTGCTGCCCAACGTCACCAGCGTGGTGGCGGTCGTGGTGATCTTCAGCCAGCTCTTCGGCCGGGACTTCGGGATGATCAACTGGATGCTGTCGCTGGTCGGGGCCGGCAGCATCGACTGGGCGGCGGGCACCGCGAGCTCGCACATCGCGCTCTCGGTGATGATCATGTGGCGCTGGACGGGCTACAACGCGCTGATCTTCCTGGCGGCCATGCAGGCCGTACCGCGTGAGCTGTACGAGGCCGCGACCCTCGACGGCGCGCGCAACTTCACCCAGCTCCGGAAGATCACCATCCCGATGATCCGGCCGACGATCATCTTCGTGGTCATCGTCTCCACGATCGGCGCGATGCAGATCATCGCCGAGCCCATGCTGTTCGGGCAGAGCAGCGGCGGCGGGGGCGGCATCGCCACGGGCGGTCCCGACCGGCAGTTCCAGACCCTGGCGCTGTTCGTCTACGAGCAGGGCTTCGCCAACTCGACGTTCGACTTCGGCTACGCCTCGGCGGCGTCCTGGCTGATGTTCGTGGCCGTCGTGATCGTGGCCGGGATCAACTTCCTGATCACCCGCAAGGTGAAGGGCGGGCTGGTATGAGGCTGCGTTACCTGACCCTGACCGCGGTGGCCTTCTTCTCCGCCTTCCCGCTGTACTACAGCGTCGTGGTGGCCTCCAGGCACAACTCCGCGCTGGCCGAGGTGCCCCCGCCGCTGATCCCGGGCGGGAACTTCTTCGCCAACGTCGCCCGGGTCTTCGACACCGTCCCCTTCGGGCTCGCGCTGGTCAACTCGGTCATCGTGGCCGGGTCGATCTCGATCGCGGTGATGTTCTTCTCGACGCTGGCCGGGTTCGCCTTCGCCAAGCTGAAGTTCCGGGGCAGGAACATCATGCTCGTGATCACCGTGGCCACCATGATGGTGCCGGCGCAGCTCGGCATCATCCCGCTCTACATGCTCATGGTGAAGCTGGAGTGGACCGGCACCAACTACGCGCTCATCGTGCCCGCGCTGGTCAACGCGTTCGGCGTGTTCTTCATGACGCAGTACCTGTCGCGCGCCCTGCCCACCGAGCTGCTCGAGGCCGGGCGGGTGGACGGGTGCTCGACCTGGGGGCTGTTCTGGCACGTCGTGCTGCCGGCCGCGCGGCCCGCGGCGGCGGTGCTGGGCATGCTGACGTTCATGTCGGCCTGGAACGACTACTTCTGGCCGCTGGTCGTGCTGACCCCGGACAATCCGACCGTCCAGGTGGCACTCTCGACCTTGGCCAGCGGGTACGTCAACGACTACGTACTGGGGCTGGCCGGCACCGCGATCGGGACCCTGCCGCTCGTGGCCGTCTTCGCCCTGTTCGGCAAGCAAATCATCGGTGGAATCATGCAAGGAGCTGTTAAGGGATGATCTTTCCCGAGGACTTCGTCTGGGGCGCCGCCACGGCCTCCTACCAGATCGAGGGGGCGGTCAAGGAGGACGGGCGGGGCCAGTCGATCTGGGACACCTTCTCCCACACCCCGGGGAACGTGGCGGACGGCGACACCGGCGACGTGGCCTGCGACCACTACCACCGCTACCGGGACGACATCGGGCTGATGCGCGAGCTGCGGCTGGCGGCCTACCGGTTCTCGGTGGCCTGGCCGCGCATCCAGCCCGACGGCGAGGGTTCGATCAACCCGCGCGGGCTGGCCTTCTACGACAGGCTCGTGGATGAATTGCTTGCCGCCGAAATTTCGCCTTATGTCACGCTTTATCACTGGGATCTTCCGCAAACGCTCGAAGAGCGGGGCGGATGGGCGCATCGTGACACGGCCTACCGGTTCGCGGACTACGCGCAGGCCGTACACGACCGGCTCGGCGACCGCGTCGCCAACTGGACGACGCTGAACGAGCCGTGGGTGTCGGCGTTCCTCGGCTACGGCAACGGCGTGCACGCGCCGGGCCGCCGCGACCCCGGCGACGCCCTGCGCTCGGCGCACCACCTGCTGCTCGGCCACGGACTGGCGGCGCGGGCGCTGCGCTCGGGCGGCGCGCAGAGCCTCATGTTCGTCGTCAACTCGGCGCCCGTGCTCACCCCCGCCCAGGTCAACGACCCTTCGGCGGTGCCCAGCGAGGCCGACGCGGCCGCCGTCCACCGCATCCACGCGCTGCTGACCCGGCAGTTCCTCGATCCGGCGCTGTACGGGACGTACCCGGAGGAGGTGCTGGAGGCGGCGGCCCGCAACGGCGGGACCGGCCACATCCAGGACGGCGACCTCGCGCTGATCAACGCGCCGATCGACCTGGTCGGCGTCAACTACTACAACCCGTGCGTGGTCGAGGCGGGCCCCGGGCTGCCGGCCGACGCCGCCTGGCCGGGGTCGGAGGGCGTCAAGTTCGCCACGGCGGACGCGCCGACGACCGCGATGGGCTGGCCGATCGTCCCCGACGGCCTGTCCAGGCTGCTGGTACGGCTCTCGCAGGACTATCCGCAGGTCGGCCTCATGGTCACGGAGAACGGCGCGGCATTCGAGGACGTCCTGGAGAACGGCCGGGTGCACGACGACGAGCGCGTGGCGTACCTGGACGGGCATCTGCGCGAGGTGCACCGGGCCATCGAGGCGGGCGCGGACCTGCGGGGATATCTGGTCTGGTCGCTGCTGGACAACTTCGAGTGGGCCGAGGGCTACCGGCGGCGTTTCGGCATCGTCCACGTGGACTACGCGACACAGACCAGGGTGCCCAAGGACAGTGCGCTCTGGTACAGGGACGTGATCGGCAGAAACGGCCTGTAGATTTTTTCCGTGCTCTCCCTTCTGGTGCAGTCATGAGACGCCCGACGCTCGAGGCGGTCGCCGCCCGGGCGGGGGTCTCGCGTGCCACCGCCTCCCGTGTGGTCAACGGGCAGACGACGGTGGCGCCCCACATCCGCGACGCCGTGCTGCGCGCGATCGACGAGCTGGGCTACGTGCCCAACTCGGCCGCGCGCAGCCTGGTCACCCAGCGCACCGACTCCGTCGCCCTGGTCGTCAGCGAGCCCGGCACACGGGTCTTCTCCGAGGACCCGCTGTTCTCGACGGCGATCAGGTCGGCGTCCATGGAGCTCGAGGCGATCAACAAGCAGGTCGTGCTGATGCTGGCCTCCTCCGCCAAGAGCCACGCCCGGGTGGAGCGTTACATCGCGGGCGGCCACGTGGACGGCGTGATGCTGCTGTCCATGCACGGCGCCGACCCGCTGCCGTCCGCGCTGTCGCGGTTGCGCGTGCCCGTGGTCTCGTACGGGCGGCCGGCCGTGCCGGTGGACATCCCGTTCGTCGACAACGACAACGTGGGCGGGGCCGAGGCCGGGGTCCGGCACCTGGTGGAGGCGGGGCGGCGCCGGATCGCCACGATCGCCGGGCCGCAGGACATGATCGCCGGGCAGGACCGCCTGGCCGGCTACCGCAACGTGCTGCGCGACTCCGACCGCCGCTCGATCGTCGCGGTGGGCGACTTCACGCGGGAGTCGGGGGCGATCGCGATGCGGCAACTCCTCGGCGACGATCCCGCGCTGGACGCCGTCTTCGTGGCCAACGACCTGATGGCGGTGGGGGCGCTGCAGTCACTGCGGCAGTCGGGGCGGCGGGTGCCCGACGACGTGGCGGTGGTGGGTTTCGACGACATCGAGGCGGCCAAGTACACCGAGCCGCCGCTGACCACGCTGAGGCATCCGGTGGCGGAGCAGGCGGCGGCCATGGTGCGGCTGCTGCTCAACCTGTTCGAGGGCGGGCCGACCGAGCCGATCATCCTGCCGACGGAGCTGGTGGTCAGGGAGTCGGCATAGACACCGGCCTGCCGAGCGTCGGGCCTGGGGCTTTGTCCTTGCCCGCCGTCTTTGACGCCGTCCTCGCCGTCGCGCGGGAGCACGGGGTGACGGTGCGGGAGCTGGCGTGCCTGCTGCGTACGACGCGGCTGGACGGGCGGGCGGCCGTGCGAGCGTACGGGGCCGATCCAGCCGACCTCCGGACGTTCCTGGCGGCCCGCGGACTCCAGGGGACGTGGGTGCTGACCAGGGCGCTCCGCTTCCCCGCGGAGGCGGACGCCGCCCACGCGACGCCGACCACCTGGCTACAGGACCCGAGCGGCGAACGGCGCGGCTAGACCCGGAAGACGCGGAGCTGGAGTGCCAGTGTCGTGTAGTAGCCGACCAGCGTGGTCAGCTCGAACAACTCCCGCTCCCCCAGCGCGCCGTACCCCTCGTCGTCCAGATCCCCCGCGGTCACCAGGGCGCGCGCGACCGCGTACACCGCCGCCTCCCCGGCATCGCTCAGCGCCGGTGGGGTGCCGTCGCGCAGGGCCTGGAGCTGCTCCTCGGTGAAACCCAGGCCGCGGGCGATCGGCTCGTGGGCCGCCTGCTCGAACGCGCTGTCCCGATGCCCGGCCACGACCAGGATCGCCAGCTCCCGCGCCCGGTCGGTGAGCGTGGAGCGGTAGCGGATGGCCGCCCCGAGCTCCTGCAGCGGATCACCGACGGGCGGGCTGAGCAGCATCGCGTTGAACGGCCCGGTGAGCCCGCCCTCCGGATCCACCATGAACCCGCCACGCGGCCCCGCCGTGATCCGGTCGTAGAGCGCCCGGGCCTCCGGATCCAGCTCGTGCGGGGGTGTTCTGCGCAGGCGTGCCATTAGGGGATCGTAACGCCGTACTCGAGGTGGGTGACCGGGGCGGTCAGCTCGGTACCAGCGGCCTTCTCTACGTCCCGCGCCGGCCGATGTGCCGCAGCATGGTCGCCAGGTCGGTTCGTTCGTTCTCGGTGAGCGTGGCGTACGGGGCCGCCGCCAGTTCGTCCGTCAGCCGGTGTGCCTGGGCGAGGGCCGCTTCGTCGGCTTGGCGGGGTTCGGGCCAGGGGCCGTGCCATCCGTTCGCCTCGGCCTTGCGCGCGTCACGGCCGGTCAGGATCGCCCGCAGCGGGGTGAGCCCGCTCGCGAGCACGGCGATCAGGTGGGACGAGCCCCGGTGTTCGCGCAGCCGGAGCAGCGCCAGGGCGGTGCGGGCGGCGGGGTCGCCGTCGTGCGCGGCCGGGAAGGCCCTCCAGGCCGCGAACAGGGGGCGTCCGGAGGGGTCCGCCGCCGCCACGACGCGTTCGAGCAGGCCGGCCAGCCGGTCGAGGTCGTCGAGGTCGCCGTAGGCGGTGCGGCCCCAGCGGATGCACTCCTCGACGTCGGCCGCGACGATCTCGCCCAGCGGTACGGTCGCGCGTGCCGCCGCCCAGGCCTCGCCTACCAGGTCCGGGGCGAAGAACCCGCAGGCCGCCGCCACGACGCCGGCCTCCACCTCGCCCAGCACGCCCGCGCGCCCGCCGAAGTAGAAGGGCCAGCGGGACAGGCCCAGCTTCGTCCCGCGCGCCCGGTAGCCGGGGTCGTCGCCGAAGGCGGCGCCGATCGTGGTCACCACCTGTTTCGTCTGCCGCACCACGTCCTCAGGCGTCATCCGTCATCCCATTTCCTTCAGGCGGCCGCCGATGTTTCCTGGAGGGTATGACGGCGATGTCCACAAGACGGCTGGAATTGCGTCCGGCCGGGTTGAGCGATCTCGGCGTGCTCGTCCGGCACTGGAACGCCCCCCAGGTCAAGCGTTATCTCTTCGACGACCGCGAGGTGAGTCCCAAGCTGGCCGAGACACTGCTGCGCGACAGCGAGACCGATTTCGCGCGGCACGGGTACGGGCTCTGGAAGATATTCAGGAACGAGGTGCTCGTCGGCGTGTGCGGCCTGCGGCGGCGCGGTGAGGAGCGGGTCGAGATCCTCTACAGCCTGGATCCTCTGCACTGGGGCGCGGGGCTGGCCGCCGAGGCGGCGGAGGCCGTGCTCGGGGCGGGGAGGCGGGCCGGGCTCACGGAGATCCTGATCGAGACCGACGACGGCAACGCGCCCTCGCATCGGCTGGCCGAGCGGCTCGGGGCGAAATTCGAGGGGGAAGGAGACGGGCTGCGGCGTTACGTCGTCACGTTGACACCGTAAACAATGGCTGTTTACGGTGTATACGTGAAACGGGGATTGCTTGCTCTGTCGGCGTCGGCGGTGCTGTTCTATTTGGGCACCGGTTTCGCGCCCATTCCGGCGCTGACCTGGGTCGCGCCTCTGCCCGTGCTGTGGCTGGCGGCCCGGGTGAGCGGGCGGGCGGCCTTCGGGGTCGCCTTTCTGGCGTACCTGCTGGGCCTGGCCGGGCAGTTCGAGTTCTTCGTGCGGACGCCGTCCGTGCCGCTGCCCATCGGGATGGGGATCCTGGCCGGGAGTTCGCTGCTGTTCGGCCTGGTGGTGCTGCTCTTCCGGGCGCTCGCGGGGCGGGGGCTCACCCTGGCGGCGGCGTTCGGGCCACCGGCGGCCTGGGTGGGGGTCGAGCACCTGATCACGCTGGTGAACCCGTCCGGCATCATCTGGCCGCTGGCCACCAACCAGGCCGAGGTCCCGCTCGTGACCCAGATCGCCTCCGTGACCGGGGCGTGGGGCGTGGAGTTCCTGGTGCTGCTCGTGCCCTGTGCGGTGGCGGCCATGCTGTCGCCGGGCACCCAAGGCCGGGAGCGCGGGCAGGACGGGAGGCAGGGCAGGGGGCGCGGGCGGGTGCGGACCGGTGTGGTGGCCGGGCTGGTCTGCGCGCTCACGCTGGGGTTCGGGGCGTGGCGGCTGGCGGGCGCGGACGGCGGGACGGCGCAGCGGGTGGCGGTGCTGTCCGCTACCCGGTACCAATGGGCGCCGGACGCCGGGAGCGCGGACGGGCAGGCGCTGGCGCGTCGGTACGCGGCGCGGATCGCCTCACTGCCGCCGGGGGTGCGGACGGTGGTGCTGCCCGAGGGCGCCTTCGGGACCTCGCCGAGCACCCTGCCGCTGGTGGTGGGGCCGCTCACGGAGGCCGGGCGCGGACGTGGGGTCGATGTGGTGGTCGGGGTCGTGCACACGACGCCCGCCATCAAGTACAACTACTCGGTGCTGCTCCCCGCCGACGGGTCATCGGCCGTGTACTACGCCAAGTGGCACATCTCGCCTGGGGCGCCGTTCAGGAAGGGCGTGGACCTGGCGTTCGCGCGGGACGGCCGGACGGGCCTGGCCAACTGCATGGACCTCAACTTCGCCGCGCCCAGCCGGGACTACGGGCGGGCGGGGGCGCGGCTGCTCGCCGTGCCCGCGGCCGACGAGTTCGGCAACGGGTGGCAGCACAGCCGGATGGGGCTGCTGCGAGGGGTGGAGAGCGGGTTCGCGCTGGCCTGGGCGGCGCAGTGGGGGACGCCGATGATCTCCGACGCGTGGGGGCGGGTGCTGGCCTCAGCGGACACGGAAGGCACGCGTGCGCCGTTCGTGGTCGCGGTCGCGGACGTGCCCGCCGGGCCCGCCGAGCCCACGCTCTACGCGCGGTTCGGCGACTGGTTCGGGTGGTTCTGCGTCGCCGGGGTCCTACTGCTGGCCGGGGTCGTCCTCGTGGGTGATCGCCGTGATCGTCTCCTCGATCGTGAGGGCGATGATCTCGTCGTCGCGGGCGGTGATCGTGCGGGAGCGGCGTAGCTCGGTGCGGACCCTGCGGGTGACGACGTCGGCCGACGGGGTGTCCGTGCGCTTCCTGAGGTCCCGGTAGACGGTCCAGGCGAGGGCGGCGGCGCTGACGATGAGGGAGGCCAGGGAGACGGGGTCGAGGTACTGGTCCGGGCGTTTGGCGGCGTCCCGCGCCTGGAGCGCCACCTCGACGTCGGTGACGAGGCCGGGGGTCAGGCGGCGGGCCACGGCTCGCGCGGCGTCGGCTACGGGGTCGGACTCTACGGGGTCTGAGGCTATGGGGTCGGACAAGGCGGTTCCTCGAGGATGTAGGCGCGGATGTCGGGTGGGAGAGGCCGGCCCGTGGTGCTCTGCCAGGTCTGTTCGAGGGCCGGCAGGCCGTGCCGGGCGGTCAGGGTCTTGAGGAAGTGGGCACCGGCCTGGAAGACGGGGTGCGTGATCTCGTCCAGGTATGCCACGCATTTGACCGTCCACGTCAGTGCCTGCGAAGGCCGTTCCAGGGCCGCGGCGCAGAGGCCCAGCGACAGGTATTCGGCGGCCACCCGGCGGCGTATGCCCAGCGATTGCGCGAGGGCCAGCGACTTGAGGTACCACTGCTCGGCCTCGTCGAATCGGCCGCGTTCACCCGCCACCGCGCCGAGCTGGTGGTAGGTGCTGACCAGGCCGGGCCGGTCGCCGAGCCGCTCTCTGATGACCAGCGACTTGAGATACCACCGCTCCGCCTCGTCCCAGCGTCGCAGCTCCTGTGCCAGCATGCCGAGCTGGTGATGGTTGATGGACGTCCGGGGCAGATCACCCACGTTCTCGTTGATGGCGAGGGATCGGCGGTACCACCGCCCGGCTTCGTCCCACCGCTCCCGCTCCGCGGCGACGATGCCGAGCTGGTGGTAACTGCTCGCCTGACCGGTCCTGTCGCCGAGCTCCTCGTGCAGGGCCAGCGATCTGCGGTGCCACCGCTCGGCGTCATCCCACAGCCCTCGCCCCTCGGCGGTGATGCCCAGTTGGTGATAGGTGGTGCCGAGCCGCGACTTGTCGCCGAGCCGCTCCGCGACGGCGAGCGACCGGAGATACCACCGCTCGGCCTCGTCCCACCGCTCGCGCCGTTCCGCCACCACACCGAGCTGGTGGAACATGGTCGCCAGCCCCTCCTGCCGGCATGGGCTGTCCTCCCGCCCCCGCAGGGACCGCAGGACCGTGGTGTAGATGTCGTGTGCCTGGTCCAGTTGCCCGGTGTCCAGTCGCCTGGCCGCTTCGCTTCCCATCACGAACATCCAGAATCTTCCGGCAGTGCTCTCCGGATCAGGCGGACTTCCGTCGGGGGCTTCGAGGACGAGACGGATGCGGTCGGTCCAGCACCGCGCCTCCGCCGTCATTCCGCGCATCCGCCAGTACGCGTCCAGCGCTTGGGTGATGCCCAGCGCCTCGTTCCAGATCCGGTGCTCCAGCGCGTAGCCGAGCAGGTTCCCCAGGTTGTGCACCTGTAAGTGGAGGGCGGCCACGGCCGCGGCGCCGTCCGCACCGGAGATCTCTTCCCTGAGCCGATCGGCCAGCAGGGCGTGGGAGTCCAGCAGGGCGTACATCGTGGCGGCGTGCTGCTCCGCGAAAGAACGCTCGGCGCGCCATCGCCGGCTCAGGTAGGCGGGCAGGGCCGGATGGATGCGGTACGTCATCTCGCCCGCCCCGGCGAGCAGCCCGACGGCGGCGGCGCCGTTGAGCATCCGCAGCCAGTCCGCGGGCTCCAGCCCGGCGAACCGCTCCGGCACGCCGTCCTGTTGTGACATCCACGCCACGGCGGCCACGTCGACGACGCCGTGGAACAGGGCGACCGCGACCAGGGCCCGCTGGTCGCGCTCCGGCAGGTGCCCGAAGGAGTAGGCGACGCCGGCCGTGAGCGAGGTCCTGCGGTCCCCGTCGTCGCGGTCCGGCAGCGGGACGACGCCGCGCAGCCCGGCAAGGAGGGTGTCCGGGTCGGTGGTGTCCAGGTGGGGCAGGGTGAGGCGCATGCTCAGCGGGTGGCCGTCCAGCCACTCCATCAGCTCGGCGAACGCCGGCGTCTCCCGCCGCCGCCGGGCCTTCGGGAACGGTTCGAGGAGCCGGTCGGCGTAGAGGACGGCCTCTTCGGCGTTCAGCCCGCCCACCTCGACCCGCCGCAGGTCGCCCAGCCACTCCTCCCGGTTCCGGCTGGTGATCAGCACCGAGCTCAGGCCGGGCTCGTGCAGGAATCGCCGGAGTTCGTCCAGCTCGGCCTCGTCCAGGGGCGGGGTGGCGGAGGCCGGGCCGGGCATGGTGTGCACGGATTCGAAGTTGTCCCAGATCAGCAGCAGGCGCTGCTCGCGCAGCACCTGCCGGACCGCCTCCAGCCGCCGTACGGAGTCCGCCAGCGCGAAGCCGGCCCCGAACATCCGCAGGCCGATCCCGTTGATGACGCCTTCGAGGCCGAAGGAGGAGACTCCCGGCTCGAAGGAGTGCCAGATCACCCAGTCGGGGTGGCCGACCCCGCCCGTGTCACGCCACCATCGGCCGAACGCCTTGGCCAGCTCGGTCTTCCCGGTGCCGCCCGAGCCGTGCAGGATCACCACCTTCTGCAGCCGGGCGGCCGACTCCAGCGTGTGGAACAGGTCGTCGCGGCCCACGAACGTGCCGACCGGCGCCAGGTCCTCCTCCGGGTGGGGTTCGGCGGGAGCGTGGAGCCGGTCGAGCAGCTCGTTCAGGGGCGTTCCCGAGCGTTCGGTGCGCAGGTTCGGGAAGCTGACGTCGCGCCGCGCATAGTGGACCGGCACCACCCAGTCCGCCAGCGGCAGCCTGCCCCTGGGGCTGGGGCGCCTGTCGCGCAGGGCCAGGCGGGCCCGGCCGGCGGCGACGGCCTCGGCCACGCGGTCGCCGGCGAACAGGCGCTCGTAGAAGGCGGCCATGAACTCCGCCGCCGCGACCGCGTACACGCTGTAGGCCATCGCCACCACCGACGCCGCCCCGCCCTGCACCAGGCGGGCCGCGACCGCTCCGACCTGGCCGGACCGGCAGGCGTTGAGCACCACCACGGGCACCCGGCCCTCCGCCAACACCTGGGCCACCTTCCCCGCGGGCACCCGGTCCGGGCCGCCTTCTGCCCGCTCGAACACCAGCCGGTCGCCGGACGTGCCGTGGCCGTCGAAGTGCACCACGTGGAACGGCTCGCCGGGCTCGGTCAGCACCGCGCGGAGATGGTCGAGGGTCGGCGGGCGCAGCACGACGAGGTCGACGTTGCCGCGTACCGCGTCCAGCATCCCCATGAGAGGGCGGGCGATCATCTGGTAGCCGACGTCGTCGTCTCCGGCCGGGCGGGAGATCACCATCAGCACCCGCAGCCGCCTGCCGGTGGCGGGGAACGACCCCGTGAGGTCCCGCACCGGCGGGTTGCGGGTGATGGCCACGCCGTCCAGGGCGAGCGGCACCCCGCGGGCGGGGTCGACCATCAGCTCCCAGGGCAGTTCGAACATCGAGCGGAACACCAGCTCGACCTGGTTGCCGCGCGCCCGCACCGCGGCGTGGGCCGCCCGCGCCTCGGCCGGTCCGAAGACCGCGCGGAACAGGGCCTCGCCCCATTCCGGCAACCGGGCGGCGACGCGTGAACCGCGGTCGGAGTAGACGGCGTAGGGGTGCCGGAGGTAGTCCTCCAGATACCAGCGCAGGTCCTCGAGCGCGTCGCGGCCGAGGGGCAGGGCCACCTGGACCGGCTCTCCGACGGGCTGCGGCAGCGACTCTCCGGCCAGCAGCACGGACAGCGACAGCCACCCGCCGTCCGCGACGTCCACCAGCAACCGGTCGATCATCGGCCCACCCGCCGTCGACTATCTACCTTCAGGCTAGACAGCGGGTGGCGCCGATGTGCGGGAGTGTCAGCCTTCCGTGAGCCAGACCGTGGTGTCGGACGGCAGCAGGCCGTCCTCGATCGGCCCGCTGGACAGCACGACCCTGCCCGCGGGCAGCGGCATCGGGTCGGCGCCCAGGTTGGTGACGCAGGTCAGGCCCGAGTCGCGGGTGAAGGCCAGGACCTGCTCCCCCAGCGGGAGCCAGGTCAGGGTGCCGTCCCCGAGCAGGTCCCGGCGCAGGGCCAGGCCCGTGCGGTAGAGGTTGAGCATCGAGCCCAGGTCCGTACGCTGTGCCTCGGCGGTCAGCTTGCGCCAGCCCTCCGGTTGCGGCAGCCAGGGCGTGCCGGCGCCGAAGCCGAACGGCGGCTCGTCACCCGACCAGGGCAGCGGGATGCGGCAGCCGTCGCGGCCGCGGTTGGTGCCGCCCGAGCGGGCGTACATCGGGTCCTGGCGGACCTCGTCCGGGAGGTCCTCCACCTCCGGTAGGCCGAGCTCCTCGCCCTGGTAGACGTAGACCGAGCCGGGCAGCGCCATGGCCAGCAGGGCCGCGGCGCGGGCTCGGCGGTAGCCCGTCTCCAGGTCCGACGGGGTGCCGTGCAGGGCGCCGCCGTGGGCGAAGGTGGTGTCGGAGCGGCCGTAGCGGGTGACCGGCCTGGTCACGTCGTGGTTGGACAGGACCCAGGTGGGCGGCGCGCCGATGGGGGCGTGGGTGGACAGGGTGAGGTCGATGGACCTGCGCAGGTCGGCGGGGTCCCAGGCGCAGGACAGGAAGTCGAAGTTGAAGGCCGTGTGCAGCTCGTCGGGGCGCAGGTAGCGGGCGAAACGCTCCTGGTCGGGGAGCCAGACCTCCCCGATCAGGATGCGCTCGCCATACTCGTCGGCCACCTCGCGCCACCGGCGGTAGACGTCATGGACCTCGTCGAGGTCTTCGTAGCCGGTCTCCGACTTGAAGAGCAGGGCCGCCGAGTCGATGCGGAAGCCGTCCACGCCGCGGTCGAACCAGAAGCGCAGGACGTCCTCGAACTCCTGGTGGACCTCACGGTTGGCCCAGTTGAAGTCGGGCTGCTCGGGGGCGAACAGGTGCAGGTACCACTGGCCGTCCGGGACCTGGCTCCAGGCCGAGCCGCCGAAGATGGACTGCCAGTCGTTGAGGGGCCGGTCGGCGAACCAGAAGCGGTCGCGGGCCGAAGGGTCGGTCAGGGCCTGCTTGAACCAGGCGCTCTCGGTGGAGCTGTGGTTCGGGACGACGTCGATGATGACCTTGATGCCGAGCTCGTGCGCCTCCTCGATGAACCGCTCGGCCTCGGTGAGCGTGCCGAAGACCGGCTCGATGTCCCGGTAGTCGGCCACGTCGTAGCCGCCGTCGGCCATCGGCGACGGATACCACGGGTTGAGCCAGATGGCATCGATCCCCAGGTCCTTCAGGTACGGCAGGCGGGAGCGCAGGCCGGCGAGGTCGCCGACGCCATCGCCGTTGCCGTCGGCGAAGCTACGCAGGTAGACCTGGTAGATCGCGGCCCCCCGCCACCACGTTTGCGACATGCGCTATCCCTTAATGCTTCCGGCGGTGAGCCCCGCCATGATGTGTCGTTGGAAGATGAAGAAAACGATGATCATGGGAATGCTGGTGATCAGCAGACCGCCCATGACCTGGTTCTGGGTGACGGCCCCTGCCGTCTGTGACAGGCCCACGCTGATCGTCATCTTGTCGCTGTCGGTCATGACGAGCAGCGGCCAGACGAAGTCCTTGAACGAGGTGACGATCGTGAAGATCGAGACCACGCCCAGGATGGGCCTGGAGATGGGCAGGACCACCGAGCGCAGGATGCGCACCGGCCCCGCCCCGTCGATCTGCGCCGCCTCGATCAGCTCCCGGGGGATCGAGTCGAAGAAGCGCTTGAGCAGGAAGATGTTGAACCCGTTGGCCGCCGCGGGCAGCCACAGCGCCCACGGGTTGTTGAGCAGGCCCAGGTCCACGACCGTGACGTAGAGCGGGATGAGCACGACCATCGCCGGGATCATCAGCGTCGCCAGCATCATGCCGAGGATGACGTTGCCGAACATCGGCCGCAGCTTCGACAGCGCGTACGCCGCCGAGACGTCCACGGCCATGCAGACGATCCAGCCGCCCAGCGAGTAGTACGCGGTGTTCGCCAGCAGGGTGCCGATGTCGAACAGGTCCCACGCCTCGAAGAACGCGTCGGGCGTCGGATCGGCCGGCACGAGCGTCGGCGGCATCTGCGCCAGCTCCTCCGGCGTCTTGAGCGCCCCGGTGATCATCCAGTAGAGCGGGAAGACGAAGGCGAGCGTGAAGACCACGAGGACCGTGGCGAGCACGAGCCAGTAGATCCGTCTGCCCCACCTGCTGTTGAGCTGATGCGGGGAGACGATCGTGCGAAACTGCACCTCGATCGGCTTCGGCGACCTCTTCCTGCCCCGCTTCCGCCCGGTGGTCGCCCGGGCCCCGACGGAGATCACGCCTTGTCCTCCCTGGTCAGCCGGAGCTGGAAGGCCGCGAAGACGAGCAGCACGATCATGAGCATCATGCCGAGCGCCCCGGCCGAGCCGTAGTCCTGCAGCGTGAACGCGTTCTGGAACATCAGGTACGCGACCGTGACCGTCGAGTTCTCCGGCCCGCCGCCCGTCAGCATGTACGGCTCGATGAACACCTGCATGGTCGCCACGATCTGCAGCATGAGCATGAGCAGCAGGATCAGCCGCGTCTGCGGGATCGTGACGTGCCTGATCCGCTTGAAGATGCCGGCCCCGTCCAGCTCCGCCGCCTCGTACAGCTCGGGCGGGATGTTCTGCAGCGCGGCCAGGTAGATCAGCGTCGCACTGCCCATGTTCATCCAGGTCGAGACGATGACCAGGGAGATCAGGGCGGTGGACGAGCTGTCCAGCCAGGCCAGCGCCGGCAGGCCGAAGAAGTCGAGCACCTGGTTGAACAGCCCGGGCCCCGGATCGTAGAACCACCTGAACAGCAGCACCGCCACGATCGGCGGCAGCATGACCGGCAGGTAGACCACGAACCGCAGGTAGGCCCGGGCGTGGCGCAGCTCGTTGAGCACGAGCGCGACGACGAACGGCACGGCGTAGCCGCACAGCAGGGCGAGGAGCGTGAACTCCAGGGTGTTCAGCCAGGCTTCGCCGAAGGCCGGGTCCAGGAACGCCGTCGTGAAGTTGTCCAGGCCCACCCAGATCGGCTCGTTGATCAGGTCGGTCTTCTGGAAGCTCAGAATGAACTCCCTGACCATCGGATACCAGGCGAACACCGTGAAGCAGGCCAGCGCCGCGCACAAGAACCCGTAGGCCGTCAGATTGCGCCTCAGAAGTTGCATAGAGGTCAGCCCTTGGCCGCCAGCATCGAGTTGGCCTTGGTCTCGGCGTCCGCGAGAAGCTGGTCGATGTCGGCTTCCTTACGGCTCAGGACGCCGGACATCGGCACGTCGAGGATGGCGTACAGCTCCTGCGCGTGCAGCGGCTCGGCCTTGGGCGGGATCGTGCCCGCGGCCTGGACGTAGGAGTCGTAGTTCTCGACCGGGAGCGAGGCGTTCTTCACGCGGTCGGCCTGGATGGCCTGGCCGGTGGCCGAGTCACCGAAGACGGCGTTGTCCGGGACGCCCACGGGGTTGCCGATGCTCTTGCCGCGGGCGAAGTCGAAGCGGCCCTTCCCGACGGTGTTGAAGCGGAAGTCGATCCACTCCAGCGCGGCCTTGGCCTCTTCCGGGGTGGCCTTCGGGTTGATCATGAACGCTTCGCCGCCGCTCAGCGACGCCTTGGCCTCGGGGAAGCCGGTGATGCCGTAGTCGGCCACGTTGCCCTTGAACTTGTTCACCACGTCGGTGACCACGTCGGGGGCGCCGAGCATCATGCCGACCTTGCCGCTGCCCATGGCGACCATGAGCGACTCCCAGCCGACCAGCAGCTTGGTGCCCATGCTGTTGTCCACCCAGCGCATGTCGTGCAGGTTCTGCAGCACGGCCTTGCCCTCGGGCGAGTTGAACGCGGCCTTCTTGTCGTCGGGGGTCAGGATGCTGCCGCCGCGGCCGTAGATGGACTGGGTGAAGTGCCAGCCGCCGGTGTTGCCGCCGGAGTACTCGCCGAAGCCCACGTGGCCGCCGCCCAGCGCGGCGATCTTCTTGGCCGCCTCGCGTACCTCGGTCCAGGTGGTGGGCGGGGTGTTGGGGTCGAGCCCGGCCTTGGTGAACAGGGCGCGGTTGTAGACCAGGCCCACGCTGTAGTGGACGTTCGGCACGCCGTAGACCTTGCCGTCCTTGGTGACCAGTTCCTTGTGGTCGGCGCGCAGGTCGTTCCAGTTCTTGACGGCGCCCGTCTGCTGCGTGATGTCCAGCGCCTGGCCCTTGGAGATCACGTCGTTGTAGTTGGTCACGGGCACCACGAAGGCCGTCTCCATCTGGCCGCCGGCCAGCTTGGGACCGAAGGTCTTGGGGTCGAAGCACGGCTGCTGGTCCGTGCTCTTGACCGTCACGCCGGGGTGCGCCTTCATGAACGCGGCCACGTCGTCGTCCCAGGCCTGCCGCTCCTTCGGCGCGGACTTCGCCGGCTGGCAGGCCACCGTGATCGACACGGCCTTGGCGCCGCCGCTGGCGTTGGGGGTGGCCGGCTCGCCCGATCCGCAAGCCGTGGCCGCGAGTCCTAGCACGGTTACGAGCAAGAGTCCGGTGGATCTCTGCATGGTCTGACCCTTCTGATGCGAGGTGCCCACACCATAGGATCAGCTACCGAAGTGCGCAATATTTCGACTTCATTTTGCAAGATAACGACTGAGTCACGCCGGTCAGGTCGCGGCGCGGGCCGTGGAGGCGCGCACGACCAGCTCGGGCTCGAACAAGAGCTCGTCCGCCGGCACCACGGCCTTGTCGATCTGGGCGACCAGGAGGTCGACGGCGGCGCGGCCCATGGCGTCGATGGGCTGGCGGACGGTGGTCAGCGGGGGCTCCGTGCAGTTCATCAGGGCCGAGTCGTCGAAGCCGATGACCGAGATGCCCGTGGGCACGGACAGCCCGGCGCGGCGGGCCGCGCGCACCGTGCCCAGCGCGAGCAGGTCGCTGGCGCAGATCACGCCGGTCACCCCGCGCCTGACCAGCCTGGCGGCGGCGGCGTGCCCGCCCTCCAGGGAGAACATGGTGTGCTCGACCAGCTCGGGGTCCCCGCCCTCGGCCTGGAACGTCTCCAGCTTGCGCCGCGACGGCATGTGGTCCTTGGGCCCGAGCACCATGCCGATCCGCTCGTGGCCGAGGGCGCGCAGGTGCGCGATGGCCATCTCGGCCGCCACCACGTCGTCGCACGACACCTGTGGGAAGTCGAGGTGCTGGACGGCCGCGTTCACCAGGACCGTGGGCAGTTTGCGCTCGTGCAGCAGCTCGTAGTGGCCGTGGGAGGCGTCGGCCTGGGCGTACAGGCCGCCGGCGAAGACCACGCCGCTGACCTGCTGCTGCAGCAGCAGGTCGACGTAGTCGGCCTCGGAGACGCCGCCGACCGTGCGGGTGCACAGCACCGAGGTGAACCCCTGCTGGGCCAGGGCGCCGCCGACCACTTCCGCGAACGCGGGGAAGATCGGGTTCTGCAACTCGGGGAGCACCAGGCCGACCAGCCGGGCCCGGTCGCCGCGGAGCTGGGTGGGGCGTTCGTAGCCGAGCACGTCGAGCGCCGTCAGCACGGCTTCGCGGGTCGCGTCGGACACCCCGGGCTTGCCGTTGAGCACGCGGCTCACGGTCGCCTCGCTCACCCCGACCTTCTTGGCCACCTCTGCCAGTCGTCGTGTCATGCGCAAACTATAAGGCCTTTAGCGCAAGCGCTTGCAACGGCTTACGTAGATCGGACGTCGTCGCTTGCACCGCGCCCATGGGGGCCTTGCTGCCCGTTCTCGCTCCCTGACCAGCGTCAGAAGACTGCACAGCAAGCCTTCAGTCAGTCAATTGTTTGCGAAATCTCGTCGAAATATTGCGGCCATCTGCTCGACATCCTATGGTTCGGCCATCCGGCACACCCGAAGGGCCACCCCCATGAGAGCACTGCTTGCCGCCCTTGCGTTACTCATCGGAGTCCTCATCGCGCCGCCCGCACAGGCCGCCGCCGACACCAACCTCGCCGCGGGCAAGCCCGCCACCGCGAGCAGCTCCACCGACGTCTACACCGCCGCCAACGTGACCGACGGCAACCAGAGCACCTACTGGGAGTCGGCCAACAACGCCCTGCCGCAATGGATCCAGGTCGACCTAGGCACCAGCGCGAGCATCAACCGGCTCGTGCTCGAACTCCCCGCCGGCTGGCCCGGCCGCACCCAGACCCTGACCGTCCAGGCCAGCACCAACGGCACCGCCTTCACCACCATCGCCGCCTCCGCCACCCACACCTTCAACCCCACCGCCACCATCACCCTCACCCCCACCACCACCCGCCACGTACGCCTGCAGATCACCGCCAACACCGGCTGGCCGGCCGGCCAGCTCGCCGAATTCGAAATCTGGGGCAGCACCCCCGACAACCCCGGCGACGGCACCAACCTGGCGCTCGGCAAAACGATCACCGAGTCCTCCCACACCCACACCTA